>WLNJ01000009.1 GCA_009699865.1 Actinomycetota bacterium | reverse complement strand
GCGGTGGAGATAACTGCTGAGTCAGAGCTTGTCTTGCGAGCTCTCGGTGAACACGCCTTCGATCGCTTCATTGACATCAAGCGCCGTGAGTGGGATGACTACCGGGTGCAGGTCACCCAGTGGGAGTTGGACCGCTACCTGCCGGTCCTTTAGCTCAAGCGCGCGAGGTCTTGCTGCGGGCAACCCGCACTGCTGCGGTGAGCGTGATGGCCGCAAAGATTCCACCGGCTGCCAGACCCTTGATGAGCGAAGAAGCGACCCATCCTTGGATCATCACTGAGCGCATTGCCTCAAGCATGTAAGTGGTTGGGTTGACCTTCGCAATTGCCTGAATCCAACCGGCGAGTTGCTCCATCGGCAGGAATACTGGAGCGAGGAACATCAGGGGGAAGAAGATGAAGGTCGCGGCTTGGGCGGCCTGCGCGTTACCGGTCTTCAACCCTGTCGCAACTGAGTAGCCCGCAAAGCCCATTCCCCAGAGGAGCGCGAAGCCGAGCAGGGCGAGCGCGCCGCCAACACCTGCGGCTGGGTCAGCGCCCATCAGGAGTCCCAGACTCAGAATCAGGGTGGCTTGGACAAGGACCTGGATCGCGCCGAGCAGAATCGCTGCAAGGACGATCGCCGACCGGGACAGCGGCATTGAGAGCTGACGGCGGAAGTAACCGGTCTCAAGGTCTGCGACCAGTGTCAGACCCGCGGCGCCACCGCTGATCGATGAGAACAGGACGGTCACGGGGAGAATGAAGTTGAGGTAGTTGCCCCCGACTCCAGGAATCAAGGTCACGTCTGAGCTCCCGAAGGCGCCGTTATAGGTGAAGAGGAAGAACACGCTGATCGCAAGGTTGGGAATCGTCACGGCCGGCTCGCGCATGACCTTCAACAGCATTCGTACGGTCAGCAGGCGGATCTGCGTTGCCTGGCTTGCTGGTTTGGTAGGGGCGACGGTGTGGTCACTCATGGCCAGATCCTCCGTCTGTGAGGTTAAGGAACACATCGTCAAGGGTGGGTTGTGTGAGGGAGACGCCCTTGGGCTCGATCCCCAAGTCACGAAGTTGGTTCATGACTCTCGCGAGAACAGCGGGACCGTCGGTTGCACTGATTCGGATCTCATTGCCAACAACCTTGGCTTCCAGTCCAACCGCAGCTGCGGCGCGCGCCGCTTCTGCCTCATCTGCGAGCTCAACATCAACGACATCGGCGCCCATTCCCGCCTTGAGGTCATCGGGTGTGCCCGTGGCAGCAATCACACCGTCGGCCATGATCGCCACATGATCCGCCAGCTGGTCGGCCTCCTCTAGGTATTGGGTCGTCAGCAGCACCGTGACGCCCTCTGACTTAAGTTTTGACACCTCTTCCCAGATTGCTCTGCGGGAGGCAGGGTCCAAGCCTGTGGTTGGCTCGTCAAGGAAGAGGATGCGGGGGTGGTGGATGAGGGCAGCGGCGAGGTCAAGTCTGCGGCGCATGCCGCCTGAATAGGTCCCGATTCGCCTGCCGCCATCGTCACTAAGTCCGACTGTCTCAAGGAGGTCAGCGGCCCGCGCTTTGGCGGTCTGCTTGTCGTAGCCGTAAAGCCGGCCGTGGAGTTCGAGTAGTTCGACCCCCTTCTGCAGTGGGTCCAAGCCGGTTTCCTGAAGGGCAGCGCCGAATGACTGACGGACCTCGTTGGGCTGCTTGAGGACATCAAAACCGTTAACTCGGGCGCTGCCGCCAGTTGGGGCAAGCAGCGTTGCGAGCATAAGAACACAGGTTGATTTGCCTGCGCCATTGGCACCCAGGAGGCCGAAGATCTGACCTTCGTCAACTTGGAAGTCAACTCCGCGCACAGCGTGGACGGCCTCGTCGCCCTTGCCGAATGTCTTTTGAAGGTCACTGACCTCGATCATGCTCATGGTCCGAAACCTATCAGCGGGCCACTGTGTTCAGTCACTCAATTGCCGGGTTAGGTCAGCTTGGCTTAGATCATTCGCCTTCGCGAGCGCAGACGGCCACCAGACCTTCTCCCCGACGTCAAAGACAAGTGCGGGTACGAGAATGGAACGCACTATGAAGGTGTCGAGTAGGACTCCGAATGCGATCACAAAGCCGATCTCCGTCAGGGCTACCAGGGGGAGAACGCCGAGAATGGCGAAGGTACCCGCGAGGACGATTCCGGCAGAGGTGATCACTGAACCTGTGACGGAGAGTCCACGCAGCATGCCCTTTGAGGTGCCGTGGGCTTGAGTTTCCTCTCGGGTTCTTGCCATCAGGAAGATGTTGTAATCCACGCCCAGAGCAACCAGGAAGATGAAGGAGAGCAGCACCAGCCCCGGGTCGGCGCCTGGGAAGTGGAAGATCCATTTGAACGCCATCGCCCCAGCGCCAAGTGAGGCGAAGAACGAAATGATCACAGTGCCGATCAGTAGCAGGGGAATCAGGAGGGCCCGCAACAAGAGCGCGAGCACAATGAAGACAACGAGCAGGACGATTGGAATTATCAGCTTGTTGTCCCGCACGTTCGCCTCACGGAGGTCGTACTCGATGGCCGTGCTCCCGCCGATCAGTACGGCTCCCTTGCCAATCCTAGGGTTCGCGGCAAGGCGGTCCCGCAGTTCCTTGATGTTCGCGAAAGACGACTCCGCGTATGGATCCTTGAGCAGCGTTGCGTTAAACACTGTCTGACGGCCTACGTGCAGATCAGCCTGCTCAGGGTCAACTGAGGCGATGACTGCCGTGTCACCTGCCACGGCGGCCCGCACGGCCTCAACCTTCGACGGGTCATTGACAACAATGTTGACCGGCGACGACTTTCCGGCAGGGAAAGACTCGGCAAGAAGGGCCTGACCCTGAGCGGCTTCCACTTCGCCGCGGAACCCGTTCCCTTGTGTGAGGTTGGTCGAGAACACTGTCAGGCCTGAACAGAGAACGAGTAGGCCGGCGAGGGTTCCAATCCAGACTGCGCGAGGGCGCTTCATGATCCGTTCGCCAAGCCCGTGCCAAGCCCCATGAGTTTGGTCGGTGCCAGAGTCACCAAAGTGGGGGACAAACGGCCAGAAGGCGCGACGGCCAAAGCTGACCAGCAGGGCGGGCAGAAGAGTGAGCATTGCCAGTGAGGCCATTGCAACCCCAATCGCCCCGGCCGGACCAAGGCCCTTGGTTCCCTCTACCTCAGCAAAGCTGAGGCACATGAGTGCGAGGATCACGGTTCCGGCAGAGGCAACGATTGCCGGTCCAGCCTTGCGGAGCGCGATACTAATCGCATCAAACTTGGACACCGTCTTTCGCAGCTCTTCGCGATAACGCGATACGAGCAGCAGTGCATAGTCGGTTCCAGCGCCAAAGACGAGGACGGACATGATTCCGGCCGACTGACCGTTGAGAGTCAGACCGTTCTTGGCGAAGAGATATGCCACACCGCGCGTTGCCCCCTCAGCGAAGATCACGGTGAACAGTGGAATCGCCCAGAAGATCGGGCTTCGGTAGATGAGTATCAGGAGGATGAATACGAGTGCGAGCGTGGAGTAGAGGAGTGTGCTGTTGATGCCCGCAAACACCTTCACTGCGTCGGCAGAGAAGCCACCACCACCGGTGACTTTGACTTCAAGGCCAGCTGGGACTTGATGCACTGCGGCTCGAATCTGGTCAACAGAATCGACGATGTCATTACCTTGGCCTGTTGCGGCCAAATCCATTGCCACAAGTGCTGCGTTGCCGTTCTTGGAGTAGATCGGGGTTGGGGCGATTGCCGGCACGCCGAGCGTTACAAATGACTCAGCTGCCTTTTTGCCTGCAGCTGTTCCACCGCAGGCCCTGACGGCCGCTGCTACGACTGCGGGCGGAAGGCCCTTTGTGCGGGAGATGGTCTTTGGCGGGTCGCATTGGAGCGTGAGGATGCTCTTCTGGATTGCCGTCTTGTCCGCTGCGCTCAAGGTCCCGGCCCGTTTGAAGACGACGATGGTTGGGATCGTCTCTTCCTTCTGGGCTGCAGCAACTGCGTTGAGGGCCTTGACCGATTCAACATTCTGCGGAAGCCATGACGATTGCTCATTCTTTTGGACCTGCTCAAGTTTGCCCGAGGCTGGTCCGAGGGCGCCCATCAGGACCACCCAGAGGACAATCACCACCCAGCGGCCTAGCCGTGTTCCAGGGAAGGTGATGATCTTGTCGAGCTTGTTTCTCATGGGGCGGGGTGTCTCCTGCGTTATTTGGGCGTTGGGCGTCATACAGAATACGAAGGGAGTCAGCTGGGAGGTCAGCAGAGTCCGGACAGAAAAGCCGAGTTAGAACTTCAGGCTCGTGAAGTCTTGCCTCGACTGGGGGAGGTCAGTCGCCCAATTGCTGGGCTAGGTCACCTGGGGCTATGACGGGCATCTGGCAGGCGAAGTCTCTGCAGACGTAAGCGGTTGTGATGCCGTCTTGAGCTGTGCGGCCTTTGATCAGTGGGAGACGAGAGTCATCACCGTTGGCTGCGCATGCCACGACCGTGTTCCTTCGGAGCTTGCTTCGCAGTTGCTCAAGGAACGGCTTTGGATCAGGACCGATGATGGCGACCTCATTGACGCCCTGAGCATGAACGCTGATTGCCAGCATCAGGCGCCCACAGGCAAGCGGCGCCCGCTCTGCCACGCTGGAGAGCAGCTTGAGGACACCCTCGGCCTGGGCAAGGTAAAGCCCTTCACCAGTTAGGGCGTGAAGTCTGAGCAGCGCGAGTGCCATCACTGATTGGCCGGAGGGAATCGGGTGGTCTTCAATGTCCTTGCGGCGGGCCGCCAACTGCTCGGCGTCTATGGCGGTTGAGTAGAAGCCGCCGTCCGTAGGATCACCGAATCGATTCCAGACGCTAGCCGCAAGAGTGAGAGCTTCTGTGAACCAGTGCTCGTCGAATGTTGCCTCGTAAAGGTCCAGCAGCGCGGCCAGTAGGAAGGCATTGTCTTCCAGCACTCCTGGCACCCCGGAGTCCTTACGAAGACACCGCAACAGCTGACTACGGTCATCGCGCAGCGCCGAAAGGAGGTGCTCGGCACAGGCGGTCGCAGCGTCCAAGTAGGTCTGGTCACCTAGGACTGCCCCAGCGTCAGCAAGGGCGCTGATCGCCAGCGCGTTCCATCCAGCGATGATCTTCGTGTCAGTGCTCGGACGGGGTCGAAGCGACCGGGCCTCCAGCAGCGTGTGGCGGAGGCGGTCGAGGTCTGGGTGGTCGCCGGCTCGGAATGGGACGCTCAGACCATCCTCATAGTTGCCGTCGTCAGTTATCCCAAATGCTTGGCAGGCAGCTGCCGCATCAGCGTGGTTGGGGAGTGCTTGCGCAACTAGAGCTGGGGTCCACGAGTAGAAGCGCCCCTCGCCTTCAGAGTCATCTGCGTCGAGAGCGGAGTGAAACCCGCCGTTAGGGGCTTGCAGCTCGCGCAGCATCCAGCCAAGCGTCGTTCTGGCCGTGTTGAGGAGCCCTTCGTCCCCGCTGACTTGCCAACCGTGCAGGTATGCCCGTGCCAGCAGAGCGTTGTCGTAGAGCATCTTTTCGAAGTGGGGGACAGTCCATGTTGCATCCACGGCATACCGGGCGAATCCGCCGCCAAGCTGGTCGTGGATGCCACCGCCAGCCATCGCGTGAAGGGTCTCAACGCTCATCCGGGTCTCACCCTCGGAGAGGAGGAACTCGATGACCTCAGTCGAGGGAAACTTTGGAGCCGGGCCAAAGCCGCCGTTCTGCGGGTCAAAGCGTTCGCGGAGATTGTCCATCGCGGCTGACACGACCCCAAGGCCTGGGACGTCCTCGCTGGCAGACATCACCGCGGCACCGCCAAGACGCGAGGCGACGCGGCTCCCGGTCTCGACAAGTTCGTCCCGCTGCTCCGCCCAAGCCGAGGCGAGGCCATCGAGCACGTTTGTCCACGACGGCATGTTGTTTCTGGGCTGTGGTGGGAAGTAGGTCCCCGCCCAGAACGGTTTGCCGTCGGGAGTCGCAAACGCATTCAGCGGCCAGCCACCGTGGCCGGTCATCGCCTGACATGCATCCATGAAGATTGCATCCACATCTGGGCGTTCCTCTCGGTCAACCTTGATGCAGACAAAGTTGGCATTCATGCTGTCCGCAATTGCTGGATCTGAGAATGATTCGTGCTCCATCACATGGCACCAGTGGCAGGCTGAGTAGCCGATGGAGACCAAGAGGGGAACATCGCGCTCGGCCGCCTCGCGCATTGCGTCTGGTCCCCAAGGCTGCCAGTGGACTGGGTTGTCAGCGTGCTGTAGGAGGTAGGGAGAGGTTTCCTCTGAGAGGCGGTTAGGCATAGGGCGAGGTTATCCGCGCTGGCTCCCGAGGGAGCTCGCGCGTAAGGTTGGGGAAGGTATGAGCACTGAGCGAGAGACATTCAACGCCCCTGACGCTCCCGCGGCCGTCGGGCCTTACAGCCATGCGGCAAGCGCGAACGGGTTTGTTTTCGCATCGGGACAGCTTGGGCTTTCGCCCGACGGGTCTGGCCTAGTGCCAGGTGGAGTCGAGGCCCAGGCGGTCCAGGCGCTGGAAAACCTCCAGGCCGTTGCGCGGGCTGCTGGGTGCGAGCTGGCCGATGCGGTCAAGGTCACCGTCTTCCTCACCGACATGGGCGACTTCGCATCTGTTAACACGATCTACGCCAACTACTTCACTGGCGACGAGCCGCCCGCCCGCGCCGCCGTTGAGGTGTCCGATCTGCCCCTAGGCGGGTTGATTGAGTTCGAAGCAGTGTTCGCGCAGCGCTAGACCGCTGCGACCAACGCCTCGAAGAAGGTGTCGCCGGGAGTTGCCTCCGCATGCCACTGGACTCCCACGGCGAATCCCGCGGACACCAGCTCGATCGCCTCGCAGCACCCGTCGTTCTCCGACGTTGCCCCAACCTGAAGGCCGCTCCCAAGGGTGTCCACGGCCTGGTGGTGGTGGGAAGCGACAGCTGACGCCCCAGGGGACATGATCCGCTCAGTCAGCGTGCCCGAGACCGGCTGCACATCGTGCAGGCTGTTCTCGAGGTCTCCAATCAGCGGTCGGTGGAAGCCAGTCCGGTCCCCGACGAGCAGGTCCTGGTGGAGTGTTCCCCCCAAAGCAACATTCAGGATCTGCATCCCACGGCAGATCCCAAGCAGCGGAATGCCCCGCTCTACCGCTCTCAGTGCAAGGGGTATCTCGTAGTCATCCCGTGGGCGGTCCGTGTCCTCACCGTGCGGATGAAGCTCGGCCCCGTAGAGGCTTGGGTCGACATCTGACCCCCCGGCAAGGACGATGGCATCGACAGCATCTAGGTGCCGGTCGATAAGTTCCGGGCTACTTTCAAGGACTGGCAGGATGACTGGCACGCCGCCCGCTCGGGAAACTGAGGTCAAGTAGTTGGCGGCCACGACTGCTGCGTTCTGGTCCCAAACAGTCCACTTGCAGCGCTCTACTGCTGCCACGATCCCGATCAGCGGCCGTGGACCTGTCATGGCTTGAGGCAGCCACCAAGGCCGGGGTAGTACATGACCCGCCAGAGGTCGGACCGACCAATAACCCTTGCTCCACGGTTGGTTGACGGCGGCGCGGTACTCAAAACCCAACTGCCGGCCGTGTAGTCCAGCGCGATGCTGGGGCTGTGCGGTTTGGTTGTTGACGCCGAGAGGGGGAGTCCGAGCCGGCGAGCGATATCCCACGAGATTGCGGAGAAGCTCGAGATGGTGAAGGGAAGGCATGGGCGTACCCGCTCCACTCCACCGGCTGAATCGATTGCGGCAACAGCACTATCAGTTGAGCGGGCAATTGCCTGTGCCCGTTGGACCCCAAGATGGTTGGGCTCAAATGCGGTTCCCAGCGACCAAGCCACAAGCGCGACGGCAGCCGCCCCTCCGAGAATCCGCCCGGCTCCCTCAGGAAAGAGGTCTCGCAGCGACTGCGCTCCATAGCCAGCGACACCACAAGCCATCACTCCGGCCGCGGCGAAGTAGCGAAGGACGGGGGTGTAGCCGGTCTGGCTGATCGGAGGGTGGAGTGCCCACAGCGTCGCAATCTCCACCACCAGTAGACCAGCTGCGATCGCCAGGGTGAGGATTACGAGCTTGCGCTGGAAGGCTGCGGCCACGAGACCGATTGGGATCAGCACCCATGCCTTTGGAGGAATCACGCCAAGGGTGTTGTCGATGATTGTCTGGAAGGTTGCGTCGTGGAGGGAGTGGCCTGTGGTCATCCCAAACTTGGTGGCACCGATGTCCAGCAGACGGGGGAGGGCAGCCCAAGCTAGGCCCAGTCCAACGAAAGACGCGATCCCAACCGGTACAACCTTCCGCTCCCCGGACCTTGCCTGCCAGACGATGTAGATCAGCAGCAGTGGCCAGACCTCAGGTCTTGACAGACCAGCAGCCGCCAGAAGGAGGACGGTGGCTCGAGGCTTGCCCTTGAAGTGGACTAGGGCTGCGGTCAGGACTAGAGCGAGTGCCACGGTCTCCGACTCCCCGGCAACAGCCACATTCACCCAGGGGCGGAGCGCGAATGGAAGCACCGCAGCCACGACACCAGCGAGCAGACCAGCGTCCTTACGGACAAGGAGGTAGAGGCTCGCACTGCACCAGAAGAACGCAAAGCGGACGGTCAGGAGCCAAGCTGCCGCGGCAAAGCCCTTCCCCGGAAGCCCAAGGGGGATGGTGACAATCACTGGTAGAGGCTTCCATGCCGGGCCGTAGCCGAAGTCAATGCCGTGGCCGTGGAGCAGTGAGTGTGACCAAGAAAGCCATGCGTTTGGGTCTGGACCAGTGATCGCAGGCAGCCAGATGACTGATGCAACAGCAAGGACTAATGACCCGATAGCCAGGTACCACGAATCTCGCTTGAGGACGCCGAGGTCAGGCACTTTCGCCTCGGAGGACAGAACGCCGGATCTTCCCGGACGAAGTCTTGGGGAGCTCGTCGACGAAGTCAACGATGCGTGGGTACTTGTAGGGAGCAGTCACTTGCTTTACATGGTCCCCAAGCTCGACCGCTAATGCGTCGGATGGGGAAAAGCCGTCACGCAGCA
This sequence comes from Actinomycetota bacterium, assembly GCA_009699865.1. Classification (GTDB taxonomy): domain Bacteria; phylum Actinomycetota; class Thermoleophilia; order Solirubrobacterales; family Solirubrobacteraceae; genus WLNJ01. The sequence goes on along the minus strand of WLNJ01000009.1, from coordinate 52,350 downwards.
CGACCACGGCTCGGACAACGGAGCCTCGCTCTCGGTCAGGGGCGGCGACAGCTGCGCACTCGGCGACAGCGGGATGGGTGCCCATCGCTGATTCGACTTCGAATGGCCCAATGCGATAGCCCGACGAGGAGATGATGTCGTCATCGCGCCCCTCGAAGAAAAGGAATCCGTTCCTCTCTCGGACCAAGTCGCCAGTGCGCCACGGCTTATCCATTGGCGCGGGTTCGCCATCAAGCGTGCGGAGGAAGAAGGTTGGTACGGAGGTTGGGTCTACAACAAGCTCCCCTTGGTCAATCCAAAGGTCAATGCCGGGGAGGGCCTTGCCCATCGAGCCGGCTGGGCAGTCGTCGTCCGGGCCGACGCCGGTGAGGTGGCCTGTCTCCGTTTGTCCGTAGCCATCACGGATTGTCAGCCCGGTGGCATTGCGGAATCGCTCGATCACCTCGGGATCCAAGGCCTCTCCGGCAGCCACCATGCTCGTGAGGTCTGCGAGCGGGGGAATCTCCAGTCTGGCCGCGATCACTCGGTATTCAGTTGGGGCTTGGCAGAGCGCCCCAACCCGCTCGTTTTGGAGAACCTCAAGCCGCTGATCAGCGTCGAAAGGAGCGTCGTGAATGAGGGCTGAGGCGCCGCAAATCCATGGAGCTAGGAAGACGTTCCTAGCGGACTTTGACCAACCAGGAGCAGCTGTACACCAAGCCAGTGACCCGACCGGGGCCCCAAACCACGAGTGGGCTTGGACTTCCTGTCCTGCCAGCCACCGAACTCCGTGAACAATCCCCGTTGGCCCAGCGGTCGTGCCGGAGGTGAAGATCACAACGGCAGGATCATCCGGGGCGAGGTCGGCGATCTCGGATGGCTTCGCGTGGAAGGGATCTGACGGAGCGTCTGGATCAAGGTGCTCACAACCAAGCTCAACTACCAAGCAGTCAGGTGAGGCGGCACGAACAGCCTCGGCGGTTGAGGCCTCACACAGGATTAGGGCCGGCTGAGCAGCCTTGATCCGCAGGTCTAAGTCGTGCGGTCGCAATGAGCTGTGGCACGGCAGAGCCACAGCGCCGATGCGCCAGATTCCAAGCATCGCCAAGACCCATTCCGGCCGGCTTCCAAGCACTGTCATAACGGTGTCGCCTTGCGCAACTCCATTGGACTGGAGCCAGCCGCCGAACCGTGAAGAGAACTCGGCCACGTCTGCGAATGACCATTGACGCCGCTCTCCCCCGTATCCAAGGGAGAGAAGTGCGAGTCGGTCCGGGTCAGCCTGTTGAACAATCTCAGCCGTTGGGTTCACGAAGGGTGGAGAATAGGCTGCCATCGGTAAGATTCGCTTCCAGAACCTTCAATTACGACACGGGAGTCGATAAAGAAATGGCAACCGCCACCCCGCAGTTCTCAGACAAGACAGACGAACAGGCAGCAATCACGGAGATGGTTCGCCAGTTCGTGGACGAGCAGGTGCTCCCAAACGCAGAGCATTACGACCACGCTGACGAGTTCCCAGCTCCAATCGTTGAGCAGATGAAGGAACTCGGTCTGTTCGGAGTGACCATTCCCGAGGAGTACGGCGGAATGGGCCTTGACCTCACCACCTACACGATGATTGTCGAGGAGCTCGCGAGGGGTTGGATCAGCATCTCGGGCATCATCAACACCCACTTCATCGGCGCGTACCTCCTGATGCAGTTCGGAACGGAGGAGCAGAAGGCCAAGTTCCTGCCGCTGATGGCGACAGGGGAACTGCGTGCTTCGTTCAGCCTTTCGGAGCCTGAAGCTGGCTCCGATGTTCAGGCCATCAAGACCACTGCCAAGAAGGTTGAGGACGGCATGTGGGAGATCAACGGTCAGAAGATGTGGGTTACCAATGGTCTGATGAGCGGCCTCTGCTTCGTCCTCGTCAAGACGGACATCACAGCCGAGCCCGCCTTCAAGGGCATGACGTGCTTCATCGCCGAGAAGGAGCCAGGGGTTCACGAGAACACCGGCGACAACAAGGGCTTCAACGTTCCGCCTTCGATCAAGAAGATGGGCTACAAGGGCGTCGAGTCAACCGAGCTCGTGTTTGACGGCTACCGCTGTTCAGCCGACAACATCCTCGGCGGCGAAGAGGCCGGCGTTGGTAAGGGCTTCATTCAGATGATGGACGCGCTTGAGGTTGGTCGCGTCAATGTCGCAGCCCGTGGAGTTGGTATCGCACAGCGGGCGCTTGAACTCGCACTCCGTTACAGCCAAGAGCGCAAGACATTCGGCAAGCCAATCGCTCAGCACCAAGCCATTCAGTTCAAGCTCGCCGACATGGCAACCCAGGTTGACGCCGCAAGGCTGATGACCCTCCGTGCCGCGCGGATGAAGGACAACGGCGAGCGATCCGACCTCGAGGCCGGGATGGCCAAACTGTTTGCATCAGAGGCAGGGCATTTCTGTGTTGAACAGTGTTTCCGGATTCACGGTGGCTACGGCTACTCCAAGGAGTACGAGGTAGAGCGCCTTTACCGCGATGTCCCACTGCTTCTGATCGGTGAGGGAACATCCGAGATCCAGCGCATGGTTATCGGCAAGAAGCTTCTTCAGCGCCACAAGATCTGAGTCAGGTACCTGAACATGACGGCCGCCGCCTGAAGGCATTTCGGCCAAGGCACCCGGGCAATGTCCCGGGTGCTGTTTATGGGCTGATCGTCGCCGCCTCGGTAATGGCCGCAGCGGATGTTGAGAACGGGGACCGCGCAGGCCAGATTGGGCTGTACACCGCGTTCACGCTTGTCACCTTCTGGTTGGCGCATGTCTACTCAGCCCTTCTCGGGGATTGGTCCGGTCAGGGCGTTCAGCCAACGGTCGGGCGGGCGCGCAAGGCGCTTATCCGCGAGTGGCCCATGCTCGGGGCGACGACGGTGCCACTCCTGATTCTTGTTATGGGCGCCGTTGACCTGCTGCCAGACCATCTTGCCATCAACACGGCTCTCGCAGTTTGTGTTGGCGAGCTGGGTCTGACCTCGTTCTACGCTGCTAGGCGTGGGGGTGCATCGCTAAAGAGTGCTGTTTTGGCCGTTGCACTCGCCCTTGTGTTTGGTGTCGCAATTGTGCTGCTCAAGGCGATCATTCACCGATAATTCGTGTGAGCTCCGGGAGGGGGGAGTACGCTCTCTCTATGTCCAGTGATGCACCAGCACTGATTGAGCAGGCAGTCAACAGGTTCCTTGATGAGGTCCCTGCCTTGAAGCCACTCGCGTTGATTGTTGATCTGGAGCTTCTTGGGCGTGGCGATGTTCAGCCCTACAACGTGGCGATGGGTGGCCCCGACGGGCTGAAGATCACTAAGGGTGTGGCCGACCACGCTCGCATCAGGTTGGAGATTCCACGCGCCACGTTCAACACGCTCGCAGAGAAGGGGCACATCGCTGATTGGCATGACTCTTTTGACAAGGGTGACTGGAAGGCAAGCGGGGACAGCGCAATGCTCAGGCTGCTCGCACAGGTGATTGGTAAGCAGGAGGAGCGCAACGGCCTTCGAAAGGCTCACTGAGGGTGTCGGGCGCGCTGGCAACCCCACGTGATCGCGGCCTTTCTGTGCCTGCGGACTGGGAGCCGCACGAGCGCACGCTGATTGCCTGGCCAACCCGGGCCGATGCATGGCGTGGAACTGGCCTAGACGCTGCGAAGGCTTGCCACACTGCCGTGGTCGACGCCGTTAGTCAGTTTGAGCCGGTCACAGTCGTTGCCAACCCGGAGGATGTTGAGGAGGCACAGAAGTTGTGCCCGGGAAACAACGTGGAGGTTGTTGGTATTCCGATCGACGACTCATGGCTGAGAGACAGCGGACCCATCATTGTCACGGGCGCAGAAGGAGAGCGCGTTGGAGTGGACTTTGACTTCAACGGTTGGGGAGACCGCTTTACCCCCTATGAGAATGATCGGAAGGTCTCGACGGAGATCCTCAAGCTGCTTGGGATTGAGCGACATGCTTCATCGCTTGTCCTTGAGGGTGGATCAATAGTCGTGGATGGCTCCGGGCTTCTTGCGACTACCGAGCAGTGTCTGTTGAATGAGAACCGAAACCTTGACACTCCTCGGGGAGACTTGGAGAGGGCGTTGCAGGAACTTCTGGGGATCGACGATGTGATCTGGCTTGACCAAGGCCTCGCTGAGGACGCTGATACTGACGGCCATGTGGACAACATCTGTGCGTTTCTGGCCCCGGGCCGTGCGCTGCTGCAGACTGCGCCTCCGGGGGATCCCAATCACGAGCCAATGGTTCGGAACAGGGAGCGGCTGGAGGCCGCTGGAGTCGAGGTAGAGACGCTCGAGCTGCTGCCACGTGCCGCGCGGTCGGGAAGCGAGGATGTTGTGATTCCCTATCTCAACTTCTACATGGCCAACGGGGGAGCAGTTGTCCCAACGGCTGGTGTCGACCCGGACATGGACGAAGAGGCACTTGGGTTCTTGAGGTCACTGATGCCGGGCCGAGAGGTCATCGGTGTGCCCGCTCTAACACTGGCGTTTGGTGGGGGCGGGATCCACTGCATTACTCAGCAGGTGCCGGTGGCTTGAAGTCCCCACAGGTGATTCAGTCCGGCCCTCCGCTGCCGTCGCCGGCCCGGGCTCGGCAGGGCGGGAGAGGGACTGTGAAGGTCGGTGCGGTTCAGGAACGCTGGCATCCCGACGCAGAGGAGCACCTTGCCGCGCTTGCGTCAGGAGTCCGCGCTGCGGTTCTGCATGGCGCTTTCTCTGTTTACCAGACCGATTCGGTCAGGGAGGCTGGCGGTTGGCCGGACATGATTGGGGAAGACATCACCTTGACTTGGGCCCTTCTTGCGGAGGGCCGGACGGTTACCTTTGAGGCGACAGCTGTTGCTTTCACAGCCGTCCCGACACAGTTCCGGCGATTCGTGAGACAGCGCTCACGCTGGGCGAGGGGAATGATTGAGGGGCTAGGCGCATACGGCTGGCCCTTGCTCAAGAAGCACAACATCGCCTCCCACGGCATCGCGATCAACTGCCTCTTTCCCTGGGTGGACCTCTGCTACACGTTTGCGTTTCTGCCCGGCTTGGTCCTCGCGTGTTTCGGGAACTTCGCGATTGTGGGCCCCCTGACGGTGGCGGTGCTGCCGCTAAACATCCTGCTTTCGTGGCTCATGTACAGGCTTCAGCGCGGTGTCTACGAAGAGATGAGGCTGAAGGTAAGGGAGAACCGTTGGGGCTTCGTCGGGTATCTCTTGCTCTACCAGCCGATCATGTCGCCAATCGCTGTATCTGGTTATGCCCAGAAGCTCCTTAGGCGGCCCCGACGCTGGTGAGGGATCAGCTTCCCGCTAGTGCTCCGAAGTAGACCTGCCAAGCAAGTGCGCTCTTGGCGATCAGGCTGAGCCAGAGGTACACCCGTTCCACGAAGACTGGGTTGGACCAGCGGCCTCGGGCACGGTAGGCGAGCCACATGTTCAATGCGAAGGTGTTGAACAGAAGGAATAGCGTCACGAAGATCCCGTAGACAAAGCCTGGGGGGCTTGAGCCCTCGTTCTCCGAGGCGATCAGCTGGACTGTGATTGCTATCCAAGGAATCGCTCCCGCTATGCAGCCGTAGATGAACGGGCTCCAATTGACTGTGGCTCGGTCTAGGTTGACGCGCTCCATCACCAATCCAAAGAGGATCATGGAGGCGTTCACCCCGAACAGGGCGATCAGTGCGGTGATTTCGTTGATTCCCGAGAGCAGGGCAATCAGCACGACCATCACGGAAGCGCTGACGGAATACTCCAGCCACCGTGCGGGGTTGATCCCTCTCACGACGTTAGCCTCGTAGCTGCGCCGGGCCCATGTGGCTACCGACAGGTGGTCAATGGCAGCGAGGGCGAGGAACAAGACAACCGCAAGGTCAACTCTGAGGTCAAAGAGGGTGGCGGGTCCGCCGTAGGAGCCTTCTCCTGGAGGTCCCGTCATGTAGGACAGCCTCACGGCCAAGGCCGCAGGCTTGGCGATAAAAAGGATCAACACCGCCTGCATGGCATGGAGCGAGCCGACGGCAAAGTTGAGACGGCGCAGAGTGCCGGTTGGGCTGACGGCGCTGGAAGTCATTTGAAGCTCCTGATCTGTGGGAATCACTTAGAGAGGTAATCCATTCCTGTGATCACACTAGCCTCTGTGATGCCAGACGCAAGTAGTGGTGTCGCACGGTAGGTGAATCGAGCTGGATTCATGTACTTGAGTGCAAAGACCAGATTCCCGCTTGCGTCGTAACTCCTGACATAAGGGGTGCCGCCCCACGCCACGAACCACTCGCCGCCGGACATCAGCCGAGCGCTTCCGCAGCAGGGGCTGCTCGTTACGGACGGGTCACTTAGGGTTTGGATCAGGGTCGCGGTTCTGGCAAGTGGATCGATCTGGATCCGCAAGGCTCGTGGCGGACGGGCTGTGCGGACGCCCTGTGAGACCAACGGCGAGCCATTGTCAAGCAGGGTGATGGTGCCATCTGGCATCAAGCGGACATTGTGCTGCCCGAGTAGATGGCGCTCGGCGGTGATCGCAGTGTCGCCCAGAAAGCTCAGGCTCTGTGCGGTGGTCGTACCGCCCAGCTTCCAGTCGATGCTCCCGTCACTGAGACGGATTCGGTACACCGCTCCCGTGTTGCGAAACGATGCAAGCAGACCTCCGTTGCCGTCCTCTTGAAATGAGTTGGCATGGGCGAGGTCAACCACGCGGGCGTTCCCAGAGCCTGTGATCTGGGGCATGATCGTCTCCGAGGTTGCAAGGTGCGCTGCGGAACTCCACGACCAGAGGATCTTGCCTGAGGAATTGATCTCGACGAGATCCGAGTCCAAGACCTTCTGACCGGTTCCGAGCCCGATTGAGGAGAGGTCAGCTCCTGTTCGGCTTATGTGCCGTCCCATCAACCAGGTGCCGCGACTTGTCGGGATAGCCTCGTGAGCATCTGTGTCACCACCAGCAGGGGCTAATGAGCTGACCAAAGTTCCTCGCAGGGTTCGGATCTCGAGTGCTCCGCCTGAATGGCCAAAGCCCAGATTGCCGTCGGGCGTTGCAAACAGGTTGAGGAAGCTGGAGGTCTCTTTACGCCACCAGATGGGAGCGCCATGACGATCGATGATGATCGCGTAGGAGTCCATAATCTTGTCTGCCCTCGAGCGGCCTGAACTGTCGTCTAACCCAAACAGTGGGATCGAAGCGGGCAGCGTCCCAGCTGAGGAGACCTTTGGAAAGTCAGCTGGGAGGCACCTGATGGAATGAGTCGTGGTGCCTGACACATCTGTGATGCGGACGACCGTCCTTCGTCCAGGCTTGAGGCTTACGGTGGCCGTGAGGCTCCCCCGGACGCTGCTGCGGGAGTCAACCTTGCTCGTGACGCCCGTCCCGCCTCTCACGGTCACTTTGATGTGACCTCCCACGCATGTCGTTACGAAGTTGGGGGTAGCGCGGTCGAAGGCAGGCTGGAGGAGACCACTTGAGGTCAGTTTCACATCGGTGGCGGAGGCGGAGGGGGTGCCCACGAGCAGTGCCGCTGATGTGGCCGCGAGGATCTTGAGGGCGGCGCTCATGGGTGAAATCCTAAAGCCTCTAGGGCCTATGTGCGCTGGCCGGGGGAGAGGGGAACCCGCCTGGCGCTTATCAAGCTGTTCACTTGTTGGTGGTACCAACGAGGTAGTTTCCGTCCCTATGGGAACTGTCTCAGCAGTCCGGGTTGGCATCAACGGCTTTGGCCGGATGGGACGCCTTGCCCTGCGTGCCTCTTGGGATTGGCCTGAGATTGAGGTAGTGCATATCAACGAGACTGCCGGGGACGCCGCGGCAGCGGCGCATCTACTGACATTTGACTCTGTACATGGTCGTTGGGGTCATGATGCTGAGGGAGATGGTGACGCGATCAGCGCAGGTGGCCGCCGCGTCACGTTCAGCCAAGACCCGACGCCGGGTGATGTCCCATGGCAGGAACACGGAGTCGATGTTGTACTAGAGGCCACCGGCAACTTCAGGAGTCAGGCGACCCTCCTTCCGTACCTTGAGCGGTCGGTTAAGAAGGTCATTGTCGCTGCGCCAGTCAAGGACGGGTCTCTCAACATTGTGATGGGAGTCAATGACCATCTCTACCGTGCTGACGAGCACCACATTGTGACCGCGGCATCATGCACTACCAACTGCCTCGCGCCAGTCGTGAAGGTCATCCATGAGGGGATCGGGATTGAGCATGGGTCGATAACTACTTTGCACGACATGACCGGGACTCAGATGGTCGTGGACACGATGCACGGTGACCTCCGGCGTGCGCGGGCGAGCAGCATGTCCCTGGTTCCAACGACCACCGGCTCGGCCACGGCAATCGGCCTCATCTTCCCCGAGTTGCAGGGGAAGCTTGACGGGCTAGCCGTAAGGGTGCCCCTCCTCAACGCGTCGCTAACTGACTGTGTCTTTGAGGTTGCGCAGCCCACGACAGTGGAGCAGGTCAACGCACTCCTCAGCACTGCTGCGGAAGGGCCCCTGAGTGGAATTCTGGGATACGAGGAGAGGCCGCTTGTCTCCGTTGACTTCAGGGGTGACCCGCGGTCGGCGGTTATTGACGCTGCCTCAACGATCGTTACCAACGGGACTCAGGTGAAGATCTTGGCTTGGTATGACAACGAGTGGGGGTATGTCAACCGTTGGGTTGAGTTGACGCGGATGGTCGCAGGCTCGCTTCCGACGGGGTCCTGATGGGAACATCTACTGAGATGGCAGACCAAAAAGGGGGCGACCTACGCAACTACATCCTCGTTACGGCTGCTTACTGGGTAGACACGCTGGCCGATGGGGCCAGCCGCGTGTTGGTGCTGTTCTTCTTCTACAGCCTGGGCTACAGCCCGTTTGAGCTCGCATCGCTGTTCGTGTTCTATGAGGTATTCGGCATCGTCACCAACCTTGTTGGTGGATGGTTAGCGGCGCGCTTTGGCCTCAAGACAACTCTCTTTGCAGGACTGAGCGTCCAGGTTGTAGCCCTGTCCATGTTGGGCCTTGCCCCGAGTGCGTGGTTGGTCGTTGGATACGTCATGGCTTCACAAGCTCTATCGGGTATCGCAAAGGACCTGACGAAGATGAGCTCAAAGAGTGCGGTCAAGCTGGTTGTTGCTGATGGAGACGAAAGCGGTCTGTACCGCTGGGTGGCGACCCTGACTGGTTCAAAGAACGCACTTAAGGGTGTCGGGTTCTTCCTCGGTGGCTTACTCCTCACCCTCGTCGGCTTCCAGACAGCCATGTTGATTCTCGCCGCGGCTGTTGCCTTGACACTGGTAGCGACGGCGCTCTTGATGGACGGAGGGCTCGGTGCGCCGGATGTTGGGGCCAAGTTCCGCCACATGTTCAGCCAGAACCGGTCGGTGAATCTTCTGGCCGCCGCGCGCATCTTCCTGTTTGCTTCGCGCGATGTCTGGTTTGTTGTCGGTCTGCCCGTGTATCTGCGCACTGTTTTGGGTTGGTCGTTCTGGGAAGTTGGGAGCTTCCTCGCGATCTGGGTGATTGGTTACGGCGCGGTGCAGGCTTCCGCTCCGCGCTGGGTTGGAGTTCGTGGTTCGACTGGGCTAAGCCAGCCAGATGGCCGAACAGCTGCCCTAGTGGCGTTTCTCTTGGCCGTCTTTCCTGCCGCGATCGCGATTGCGCTTGAGGTCGACCTTGATCCCACAGCAGTGCTTGTCTGCGGGCTCGCAGCGTTCGGTGCGGTCTTTGCGGTGAACTCGGCGGTTCACTCCTACCTGATTCTCAGTTACTCACACGGCGACAAAGTTGCCATGAATGTCGGCTTCTACTACATGGCTAATGCAGGCGGCCGGCTGCTAGGGACCATCCTCTCTGGTGCGCTCTACCAGTGGCAAGGGTTGACCGCGTGCCTCTGGGCATCGGTTGTGTTCGTCCTGCTTGCTGGCCTGCTGTCGCTGCTTCTGCCCGCGGAACGCGCGGGCAGAACAGTTGCGATCAGCGGGTGAGAGTCTCGCCCGAGTAAAGCTTGGTGACGGTTACTGCGCCGTCGGGTGCAGCATCAAGGCAAAGTCCGCAGAGAACGCACTCGTCAAGGAACTCTGCGTTGATCTCAACGCCGGATGGTGTTCCCTTGAAGATGCTGACTGGGCAGACCTCCTCTAGCTTCGCTGCCAATGCGGCGTCGGCTGCTGCGTCGCCATTGACCTCAACTGAAATGAAGACTCCATCCATGATCTAGCCCTTCCTCTTCGCGATTGCCTGCTTGACCAGCTCGGGGATCTCAGCGATCTCCTCAGCGACGACGATTCCAGCCTCAGCTAGGCGAGCAATCTTCTCGGTTGCAGTGTCTTCCTTGCCCTCAACGATGGTGCCAGCGTGGCCGAAGCTCATCCCCGGCATCTCGTCCATAAACCGGCCTGCCATGAATGCGACTATCGGCAGACGGCTGTTGTTGTCAGTTACCCACTTGGCAAGCTCAGCTTCCATGCGGCCGCCGGGCTCGGTGTAGATAACAATCGCCTCTGTCTGCTCGTCAGCCTCAAACAGCGGCATTAGCTCTGCGTAGCTGGAGCCAATAATTGCGTCACCGCCAATTGACACCGCCGTGCTCTGACCAAGGCCAGCGGCAGTGAGCGTCGAGGACATCTCAGTTGTCATGCCGCCCGAACGGCTGATTACGCCTACTGAACCCGGGGTGTATGACTTGGCAGCGTCCTTGGCAGGCCCGCCGATGCCACCCATCTTGACAACGTCAGGCACGATGATGCCCAAGCAGTTAGGCCCGATGATGCGGGCACCGCGGAGTGTTGCGAGCTCAACCATCTGAGCGACGTCACGGCGCGGAATCCGCTCGGTGACAATCACGATCAGCTTGATGCCGTTCTCGATTGCTTCAAAGACAGCGTCCTTGGTGAAGGCCGGCGGAACTGTAACTACTGACCCATCGATCGGGCTGCCATGGTGCGCGACGGCCTGGGCAACGGTGTCAAAGACTGGGACGCCGTGAACTTCGCGCCCAAGACGGCCGGGGGTAACACCGCCAACAACTTTGGCTCCCTTGCCGTAGTCGAGGCACTCGCGCGTCAGGTTGACTGCCTCACGCCCGGTGATGCCCTGGACGATGAACGTCGTGTTCTCGTTTACGAGGATGCTCATGCTGCGGCTCCAATCTTCTCGACTGCGCGGCGCGCAGCCTCATGCAGGGAAACGGAACGATCCGCGTATTCGACTCCGTACTTGTCGAGGATGAGGAATCCCTCGTCCTCCCAAGCGCCGGGGATTCGGAAGATCGCGATCTTCTCCGCGGGGTCCATATTAAGTTCAAGGCAGGCCTTAATAACGCCACGGGCGACAATGTCTACCCGGGTGTTGGACACGATGCTCATCATCACGGCGATCTTGTCCACGCCAGGCTTCTGGAGTACGAGCTTGGCAAGGCCACAGGCCTTGTTGACCGATGGGTTGCCGCCAATCTCGCAGTAGTTGGCTGGGTCTCCACCCTGGGCACGAACGGCATCGAACAAGGTCAGTGACCCGCCGCCGGCGCCAATCACAAGGCCAAGGTTGCCGTCGAACTCTGTGACGTTTCCTGCCACGCCGCGGTGGTCCATTGCATCTACGGCTTCACCGGCGATCTCGAATGGGGTGGCCTCGCGTGCTTCACGGGTTTCCTCATCGGCAACACCGAGGTCTGCGAGGAGCGCCTTGTGGCGACCTCTGGCCTCGTTCTCCATGTCCATGTGGGCATCGAGGGCAACGAAGCTGCCGTCCTTGAGCTTGCCGAGTGGGTTGATCTCAGCGAGCGTCATGTCCTTCTCAACGAACAGCTTCGCGAGCTTGGTGACGATTGGGACGAGCTTGTTGAGGTCGCTGCCGGTCACGCCGGTTGATGCGATGACTTCCTTGGCGATGTAGTCGCTGAACGGAAGGATGTTTGAGAAGTGCCTGCGGCCAACCTTGTCTGGTTGCTCCTCAGCTACCTGCTCAATATCGATTCCGCCAACTGGGGAGAAGATGATCACTGGCTGCTTTGCAGTGCCGTCCCAGACAACGCCAACGTAAAACTCTTGGTCGATGTCAGCCTTCGGGTCAACAAGGATGCCTCGAGGCATCTGTCCGTTGATCTCAAGTTTGAGGACGTTCTCTGCGTGGGTCTGAGCTTCCTCTGGGGTGTCAGCGAACTGGACGCCACCGGCTTTCATGCGACCACCGGAGAGCACTTGGCTCTTGATTACGGTTGGTCCACCGATTCGTGCGGCGATTTCCTTAGCCTCAGCGGCGTCACGCGTGAAACCGAAGTCGGTGACTGGGATGCCTGCGCGCTTGACGATCTCTCGCGCTTCGTACTCAAAGAACCTCATTTACGACTCCATTCCATAGAGCTTCGCCATTTCAGGGTCACGGCTGGCAAGCATTTCGGCAAGGTCAACCATCACCTTGCACTGCTTCCAGGTTGCGTCGTCCTGCATCTTGCCGTCAATCATGTGAACTCCACGACCGTCAGGGATCGCTTCGATCACCTTGCGTGCGAAAGCAACTTCGTCTGGGTCGGGGGAGAAGACCTTCTTGGCAATATCGATCTGTGCTGGGTGCAGTGACCACGCGCCTACGCATCCGAGTAGGAATGCCGCACGGAACTGAACCTCACATGCGACTACATCCTTGATGTCGCCGAATGGCCCGTAGAACGGCAGGGCACCGACTGAGGTACAGGCGTCCACCATGCGGGCGATTGAGTAATGCCACGGGTCCTGCTGGAAGCGCTGGCGCCCCTCGGTGAAGTCCTCTGTGTTGACTGGGTCTGAGATCGACTGGTAGCCGGGGTGGCCGCCGCCGACACGGGTGGTCTTCATCCGGCGGGAAGCTGCGAGGTCCGCTGGGCCGAAGCTCATGCCCTGGATTCGCGGAGAGGCGCAGGCGATCTCCTCAAGGTTGGCGACGCCTTGGGCTGTCTCCAGAATGGCATGGATCAGGATTGGCTTGGTGACACCGGCCTTCGCCTCAAGCTGCGCGAGGAGACGGTCAACGTAGTGAATGTCCCACGGCCCTTCGACCTTGGGGACCATCACGACATCAAGCTTGTGGCCAATCTCGCCGACGACCTGGGTCAGGTCATCAAGCACCCACGGTGACTCAAGTGAGTTGATTCGGGTCCAGAGCTGCGTACCGCCAAGATCAATGTCGCGACCAACCTTGATCAGCCCTGCGCGGGCTGCTTCCTTGCGGTCCACCGGAACGGCGTCCTCAAGGTTGCCGAGCAGGATGTCTACGGTCGGAGCAATTTGTGGGACCTTCGCCAGCATCTTCTCGTTGCTGAAGTCGAGGAAGTGGATCATCCTGGACGGTGGGAAGGGAATCTCGGTCAGCGGCTCTGGGGCGCCGATTGCCATTGGCTTGAGGAAGTCGCGGGGATTGCGCACTTTGCTCCTTGTGGGGGGTCGGTTGGACGGGAAACTGGGCTCGCCGCGTTGAGACGCGGGCCTGTGGAACGGTGTCGAACGGTACCTGAGACTGGCCTGCTGCGGCAGACTGACCGGCAGGGAGCAGACACCTGTCAGCGGCAGTCGGCATTCTTGGGGTCCTTCCCGCAATTCAACCCGCCCACGCAGAGGTAATAAGAAACCATGAGCAGCGAATTCAGCACAGACCAACAGACACGTGAAGCATCAGGCGCCCACTCGTACGGCCGCTACCTAGAGGAGTTCGAGGTAGGAGCGACTTACAAGCACTGGCCAGCTAAGACTGTGACCGAAGCAGATGACCATCTCTTCTGCCTGATCACCATGAATCACCACCCGCTTCACATCAACGATGTCTACGCCGGCAAGAGCCAGCAGGGACAGAATGTCGTCGTGGGTCCACTTGTCTACTCCCTTGCTCTCGGTATGAGCGTGAGCGACGTGTCAGGCAAGGCAATCGCCAACTTGGCCACGGATGAACTCAGCCACCCTAACCCTGTCTTTCACGGGGACACGCTTTTCGTTGAGACCGAGGTGCTTGAGGTCAAAGAGTCCAAGAGCAAGCCTGACCGCGGTGTCGTGAAAGTACATACGCGTGTTAACAACCAGGACGGCCTTCTCGTAGCCGAGTTCAAGCGTCTGGTTCTGATTCCCAAGCGACCAGCCTGAGCCTTTGCCACTTCGGCGGCGCGACGAGTCGCCGCCGAAGTGGGCATCATCCCGACTCTGGCGTCACGTAGTGGCGCCTTTCGTATTCGCAATGACAAGGAGCTGACCAGACCATGAGTGAATCCCCCACAAATCACGCCCGCCTAAACGCATGGGTTGCAGAGGTAGCAGCACTCACCAAGCCTGACCAGGTGGTCTGGTGCGACGGCTCCGACGCGGAGTACGACCGTCTCAGCCAAGAGCTCGTTGACGCAGGGACCTTCCGCCGGCTCTCCGAGGACAAGCGACCAAACAGCTACCTCGCATGGTCAGACCCGGACGATGTTGCTCGCGTCGAAGACCGCACATTCATCTGCTCCGAGCAGGAGATCGATGCGGGTCCAACAAACAACTGGCGCGCACCCACAGAGATGCGTGAGGAGCTCAACGGGGTATTTGACGGCTCGATGAAGGGGCGGACGATGTACGTAGTTCCGTTCTCAATGGGTCCACTTGGTTCGCCGATCGCCCATGTTGGCGTCGAGCTGACTGACTCGGCTTACGTTGTGGTGTCGATGAAGATCATGACCCGCATGGGCAAGGGTGCCCTTGATGTCATCGGCGATGACGGTGACTTCGTGCCATGCGTTCACTCAGTTGGCGCTCCGCTCGCTGATGGACAGGCAGATGTGACCTGGCCCTGCAACAAGGAGACCAAGTACATCGTCCACTACCCAGAGACTCGCGAGATTTGGTCCTACGGCTCCGGCTACGGCGGTAACGCTCTGCTTGGCAAGAAGTGCTTCGCGCTTCGCATCGCTTCAGTGATGGCGCGCGACGAAGGCTGGATGGCTGAACACATGCTGATCCTCAAGCTGACCTCACCAGAAGGTGCCGTCAAGCATGTCGCAGCTGCGTTCCCATCGGCCTGTGGCAAGACCAACCTCGCAATGTTGATTCCGACACTTGAGGGATGGACAGTTGAGACAGTTGGCGACGACATCGCCTGGATGAAGTTCAAGGAAGATGGCCGTCTCTACGCCATCAACCCTGAAGCCGGCTTCTTTGGCGTCGCACCTGGCACCAGCGAGGCAACCAACCCCAACGCCATGGCCACCATCAAGGACAACACTGTCTTCACCAACTGCGCCCTCACGGACGACGGAGACATCTGGTGGGAGGGCATGACGGAGGAGGCCCCAGCACACCTGATCGACTGGCGTGGCAACGACTGGACGCCTAGTTCAGAGACGCCTTCATCGCATCCCAACGCGCGGTTCACTGTCGCCGCTGGTCAGGACCCGGCGATTGCGCCCTCATGGGAAGACCCTGCTGGCGTGCCGATCGACGCGATGCTCTTTGGTGGCCGCCGCTCAGGCGTCGTGCCGCTCGTGCACGAGGCCTTTGACTGGAATCACGGGGTCTTCCTCGGGGCAACCATGTCCTCTGAGACCACCGCCGCAGCGGCAGGCGCCATGGGCGTCCTGCGCCGTGACCCATTCGCGATGCTGCCGTTTGCTGGGTACAACATGGCCGACTACATCGGGCACTGGCTCAACATTGGAACCAAGACTGATTCGGACAATCTTCCGAAGATCTTCTACGTCAACTGGTTCCGCAAGGACGCTGACGGTCGCTGGCTCTGGCCTGGATTCGGCGACAACAGTCGCGTCCTGGAATGGGTATTCCGCCGCTGTGACTCTGCCGTCGGTGGCACGGATACGGCTATCGGCGTACTCCCTGAGGCTGGAGACCTCAACATTGAGGGCCTTGAGGTTGACTCCGCTGACCTTGCGGAGCTGCTGAAGGTTGACGATGCTGAGTGGAAGGCTGAGCTGTCCTCCATTGCGGATCACCTTGATTCGCTTGGGGAGCGTCTCCCAGCTGAGATGCGCACACAGTTGGCAACGCTCACCGAACGCCTCGGCTAAAGCAAAGATAGGGCGGGCCGCAGCCGGATCGGGGCTAGTGTGACTGGTGAGTGGCTTCCACCCATCAAGACCCCGCTGAGATCCGCCGACGAAGCCGGGTGCGGGGGGGTATTGGCACGGCTCTGATGGTGGTTGCGCTGGCCCTTCATCCGGGGTTAAGCCTGGCGGACACGCACGCCAGTGAGCTTGAGCAAGCCGTGGCATGGATAACTCCACAAGTCGGGCCAGCAGATGCCGGAGCCCACTGGAGGATCACTGTCGGTGAACGACCCGACCTTGGCAAGGTGATCGTGACCATGCCACCGGAGCTTTCGCGAACAGCCCATCAGTCAGCTCTTCGCACGGCGATCGCGGAGCGCTATCCGGAGCTAGTTGACTTCCGGGACAAGGAAGTGCGGCCCACATCGCTCGGGTGCCGCTATCCGATCTGCGATCCGCCTCTTCGCGGGGGGAACCTCATCAGCACCAACGTGGTCTCCTGTACAAGTGCCTTTCTTGCACGCAGCCGAACGGACGCGAAGCTCTACCAAATGACTGCGGGTCATTGCGACGTTGACCACGGCACAAACTGGCTCACCGCCTTTACAAACGGCCAGGTCCATGTGATTGGCGCGGTCCACTCGTCGCACTTTGACCTCTCAAGCGACGCGTCCATCATCCGTGTTGACAACCCTGCCGGCTGGCGAGCGCGTGCTTGGGTGAACGTGACAGATGGGTTGACCACTACCGCCAACGCGCAATACCGCATCGTTGCTGACGCGGATGTCAAGTTAGGAATGAGGGTTTGCGACACGGGTGCGCAGCTCGGGGGGACTGACTGCGGCACGGTAACAGCCGTAAATGTGACAGTGGATTACGGCGATGCGGTGGTTGCGGGAATGGTTGAGTCAACGCTCTGCGCCATCCCAGGAGATAGCGGTGCGCCCGTTTTCGCGGGGCATACGGCCTACGGCCTCCTGTCTGGGGCCGCTGACTTCTGTGACAGCTTCTACGAGCCTGTCAGGAGCGCTGAGAACGCCCTTCGCGTCAATGTCGCCCACGATGGCGGTTGAGGTTGTCGGGGGTTTTTTGCACGCGATTGCGGGCGGGTCCTAACATCGAATTGTGAGAAGGAATCCGCGCTTCGCGCTCAACCAAGCGGTCCCCATAGGCGGGATTCTCATTGCCGTAGCAAGCCTTGGAGCCTTCTCTCTTGGGCAGTCAGTTGAGCGAGGTCAGCAGGGAACCAGAGGGTCCACGGTCACGGCTCCTAGGAAGGGAACGACGCCCAATGACATCGTGGAGTTTGCGCGAGGGCTAACCGGTAAGCGGTTCGCCGGGGTGTGGATGGTCGATTCCGGCGACCCGGGCTATCGAGTTGGCGTTGTTAACCCGACGGCAACGGATGTGATCAGGCTTGAAGCCGCCTTCGGAAAGGTTGGGGTCTCAGGGGCAGTTGTGAGCGTGTCACATTCTGAGGACGATCTGGACCAGGTTCGTCGTTACCTCACGGCTAGGCTCTCGAACGCGAATCGCCGTGCTCCGGTCCCAGTTAGCCTCGGCGACAGAACTGACCTCAACGCAGTACTGATAGTGACCCCGACCGACACTCACTCAACACCCGCTCAGAGAAGATTTGTATATCGGGCGCTAACGAGGTTCTCCGGTCGCGTAAGGCTTGCCGCTGGGAACTTTGCTCCAATTACCCTGCCCTGCAGGTCTGTCTTCTGCGACCCGCCGTTGCGTGGAGGGGTGTTCGTCTACGGAGGATTCTCTGGTTGTACCGGTGGGTTCATTGTCCGCTCGCGGCTGATATCAAAGCCTTACCTGCTCACAGCTGGGCACTGTCAAGTCCTATGGGACCGCACCTGGCTGACTGATTTTTCAAACGGAACGGTTCACCGGATTGGTGCGATTAGGAACAGGCGCTTTGACCTGTTAGGGGATGTTGGGATCGTGGCAATTGACAACCCGGCTGGCTGGCAGCCGCGCGCGTGGGTTGCGGTAAGGCGAGGTCTGGGAACAACGGAGAATTTCAGCTATGCGATCAGAAGCGATTCGATCCCGGTTGTTGGTGCCAGGGTATGTGTCTCGGGCGCTGCCTCTCGCGCCAGTAACTGTGGCGTAGTCACCCGGACCGGAGTGACAGTGACATTCGCTGATCTGGGCGTGACAGTTGCCAACCTCGCCGAAGCATCCTTCTGTGCTCAGCCAGGAGACAGTGGAGCCCCGGTGTTTTCCAGCCATGTGGCATATGGGACCGTATCGGGGAGCCGGGGACCGTGTATTAGCTTGTTTCAGCCGGTCAGAGTGTCCGAGACGCTGATGAATGTCAACGTCGCCCACGATGCTGGGTAGTGCGAGGCGGGGCCTCAGGCGTGAGGGTCGTCCACAGCGGCCGGAGGGCGTGACTCCTCGGCCAAGGAGGTAATAGCGAGGATCCCTCTGGAGGCGTCGGCAAGGACGTCCGTTGCTTCCTCTGCCGACCTCGCGTAGAGCTCGACCAGGAGATGAACTACAACCCGGTCATCATCGTGCTTGTGGAAACGGACATGGGTGAAGAACTCCCTAGTCCCGTGGTCGCCGAAGGCGGCGTAGGAGAGTGCATCTCCCGCGTGTGGGCCTGAGCAGGCCTCAACCTCGTCGGCTTCTACCGTCACGGTGCAGGACGCAACCCAAGGGGTGCCCGCGACCATCCGCTCCCAGCGGTTGCCAATTGGCTGGACCCGGCCGTCATTGAAAGTCAGGTGGGGCTGGTCGTGCATGCAGTCAAGGCACTGAACCACGGAGTCTTGGATCTCGTCGACAGCGTCGGCACGTTCACCCGTGGCTGGGTCAACGCGGTGAAGTCCCTCGTAAGTGACGTTGACTTCCAGCTGCTGTGACCAGCATCGGTAACACCTCAGCCAGCTACCTACTTCAGGTTCTGGTTCGCCCATGCGGGCATCATAGGCAGGAGTTGGGGCTGATCCGGTGCTTTGCGTGGGATGATGTAAAGCGTGACCTGCTCCCGAGTCGGAAATACACTCGCATTTGCCCTTGTCTGCATGGTTCTGGTAGCAACATCAGGTTGCGGATCTGGCTCCCAGAAGCCACTGACTGAGTCGGGCCCTGTGCCCTCTGCGGTTACCGACGCTGAAACCGTCAACTTGGCTGACTTCCCGAAGGGCGCCGCCGGGAGCCTGTCCGACATTGCTGCCACCGCAATCACTCAAGACAACTTTGGGCAGGCCAGCTCTGTGTTCACCCCGGGGACCAACAGGCTCGCGTTTGGCGTTATCGGTAACGACGGCAAGCCCGCCTACGGGCCAACGGTGGTGTATCTGGCTAAAAGCCCTCAGAGCCCAGCCAAGGGCCCGTTCGCCGCGCCGGCCGACCCGATGGTTCCCCAAGCCGCGTACCTGTCAGAGGGAGCTGCCTTGGACACAGCGCAGTTGAAAGCGATCTACGAAGCCCAGATTCCAACGCCAACGGCTGGCAAGTGGTTTGTCGTCACTCTCACCAAGACTGCTGAGGGTTTGGCCCAGACCTCCGGGGAGATTGCTGTCGCACCGAACAGCACGGTTCCAAATGTTGGTGACCGCGCGCCTTCCATCACCACTGAGACTGTGAGCTCAACCGGCGGCAACATCGGGTCGATCGATACCCGCAAGCCACATGACCCCTCACTGCACCAGCAGAACTTCGCCTCGGTCCTCGGCAAGGCACCAATCGCTCTGCTCTTCGCAACGCCACAGCTTTGCCAGAGCCGAGTCTGCGGGCCGGTCACAGACCTCCTGCTCCAGCTTCAGGCGAACTACGGGGCAAACCTCGTTGCGATTCACGAAGAGGTCTACAAGGACAACAAGCCGCCAGTGCTGCGCCCGCAGCTGGAGGCATTTGGCCTTGTGACGGAGCCTTGGCTCTTCACGATTGGCCGTGATGGTCGGATCAAAGCCCGGCTAGAGGGAGCCTTCGGGATCAACGCCATGAACCGGGCGATCAAGGCGGCGTTGAAGTAACAGCAGGGAGGTTGGGCCGTAGTAAGTCAGCCGCCGATTGCGCTCATTGAGCGCTCGGGCTGAACGAAGCCCTCATCACCAACATGGTGCTTGAGCTCTTTACGCCAGACGGCGTCTCTGACGATTGCCACCAGTTCGTCATCTGTCGCGCCGGAACGCATTGGGCCACGCAGGTCTGTCTCGCCGATTGAGAAGAGACACGTCCGCAGGTTGCCCTCGGCTGTAATCCGAATCCTGTCGCAGTCAGAGCAGAAGGGCTCGCTTACGGGGTCGATGAAGCCAAGACGACCTTCTCCGTTAGCGAAGGTGAAGACCCTTGCCGTCGCGGAGTCCTTCCTTGGCTCCTCAACGAGCTCATAATGGGCCGAGAGGACTGCTCGGATTTCCGCACCCTTGAGGACCTGCTCGCTTGACCATGACCGGTCGGCGTCGAGCGGCATGAATTCAATGAACCTGACCTCATAGGGGTGTTGTCGAGCAAACTCCGCGAAGGGCAGGATTTCAGCCTCAGTCACGCCCTTCAGAGCGACGGCATTGACCTTGATCGGGTGGGCTTCGGGGAACTGAGCAAGAACCTCCAATCCCCTCAGGACCTGGGCGAGTGAGTCGCGTCGGGTGAGCTGGTAGAACCGGTCACGCTCCAAGGAGTCGAGTGAAACATTGAATCGGTTAATTCCGGCTGCCACGAGGGCTTCGGCGTCGCGCTCCAGCAGGTATCCGTTCGTTGTGAGTGCAAGGTCATTGACCCCACTGACCTTGGCGAGCATCGCTGCCAACACAGGGAGATCCTTGCGGACAAGAGGTTCGCCGCCAGTCAGGCGGACGCTCTCTACGCCCATTGAGGCCAGAAGCCCCACCAATCGCTCGATCTCTTCGAATGTCAGGACATCAGATCTGTCTAGCCAGGGAAGGCCCTCAGCTGGCATGCAGTACTGACAGCGGAAATTACATCGGTCCGTAACCGATACCCGAACGTCTCGGATTTCTCTCCCGTGACCGTCTTTGAGTTGCTCTCGTTCCACTAACGGGAGGATACGGGCTGATTGTCCCAGCAGGCTCCAGCCACCTACTTAGTTGAGCGGCTGGCTCAGTGCTTGACGAGAGGCGGCGGATAAGCGGTTGTCCCCACCGCCCGAGCTGCCATCACTGCCGCAACGATCCCAAAACGCCAAGCGCCGTAAGCGACAACAGGACAGTGCTCAAGCAGGTTGACCTTGGCCCAGACGATCACGGGACAGAAGTGGAGGCCATCTTTTGCCCTGACGACCGCTTTGCCACGGGTCGGGTGGTTTGGGCAAGGCCCGTTAGCGATACACGGAATAACACGCGCGAAGTGGCCGAGCGGCCGTTCTAGCCGTCCTCCCGCATCCACTGAGGTGACATTGGGCCTGATTCGCGCGATGGACCTCATCAGCGCGAGCATGTGCTTCTTGTGTGAGCGACCGGACCTCATGTCAACTGAGGCTGCGGGCGCGGACACCAAGATGACTTTTGTTGACCGGGGGAAGGCATTGACGGTCCTCTCCAAGTCCTTGCGGTACATGGCCCAATACTCCTGTGAGTCTAGGACCGGCCTCTTTCCACCTACACCCGTCTGGCAGGTGGAGGCATTGTTGCCATAGGTCTCCACAAGTGCTGCGTCGGGCGGCCGTGTGGAGACATCATGAGCGATGATCTTGCGCCAGTCACACGGGGCGGTTCCTGAGCGGGTGCGGTTGACGAACGAGACCTTGCCCGACTTGGTGAGCGCGCGTTCAACAAACGGTGCGGCTTCAACTCCAAGTGAGTCCCCGTAGAGGTTGACCTTCTTCCGGGTGTCCACGGCCTGGCTACAGCCTGAGGCGACCAAGGCCGCCAGGACCAGTAGGGCTGCTGTGCGTGCGAGTGTCATACGGGTCTGTTGGTGCGTTTGAGCATGGTATCGAGGCCTCTAACGCCGCAAGAGTACCCAGGTCAGAGTTCCGGCAAATGCGATCTGCCCAAAGGTCAATGCGACCCCGAGGCTACTTGCTCCGAGGAGTGCCGAAACAGCCGTCCCTAGCAGGAACGCTGCTAGGACTGTCAAGGAGTCGCGCAGCATCAGGCTGCCTGCTTAGCCGCACAGCTGGCACAGCGTCCGTGGAGCGTTACCTCGTGCGAGTCAACGGTGAAATCCTCATTGGCGGCAAGGTGGTGAAGGGCCGTCTCAAGCCCATCGTCCTCAAACGGCACTAGCTGGCCGCACGCTGAGCAGAGCAGGTGGTGGTGATGATCGTGGCCATTGGCACCGATCCTCTCCCAACGAGAGCCGCTTTCTCCGAGATCAACACGCTGGACTAGGCCGACATGGGCGAGGGCCTCCAGTGCGCGGTAGATACTTGCCCGGCCTACCCTCCGGTTGGCGCCGGCGAGCGTCCGCTCAATCTGTTCGGCAGTGACCGCGCATGTCTCCCTCGAGAGTTGAGTGATCACTTCTGCCCGCGCCCCGCCCGCGCGGCGTCCGGACGCGTGTAGTTCGGTGGTGGCTTTCTCAACCCATTCAGTGTCGATACGAGTCATGTGGTGATCTGCTTCGGGAGTAGGAGGGCAGTGGCTGCTGCAGGGATGATCGCGCAGATCGCAATTGCAGGGCCCGCCGCGACTCCCGCGTGCCACGAGACTTCGATTCCGATCACCGCTGAGGTCGCTGCGATAGCTGATGAGAGCCAGAGCATGGTCGAGGCTCTCACTGTGAATCGCCTTGCTGCGGCTGCTGGTCCGATGATCAGGGCGACGGCCAACAGGGCGCCGAGACTCCTAGCGGCCATTGCTGTTGCTACAGCCAGAAGGCAAATCACGAGTGTGTCGATCCGGCTGGAGCCGGCAGATGTGATCCCAGACGCAAGCAGGCGCCAGTGAGCGGTGCGCAGAACGAACAGAAGTAGCGGGGAGAGTATGAGCGCAGTCAGGAGGTCGGTGCTATCGGCGGCAAGTACATCACCGAAGAGTGCGTCGCCTACGCCCGGGGGTACGGGCCCTGAGAGCGCGAGGATCGCCCCAAGGCCTAGGAGTGGAGTGATGGCGACCGCCACAGCATGGTTGTCTGGCGAGACCCACCGACGCGCGGCAGTGATGGCCGCAGCGGCAAGGGCTAATCCGGCGAGTCCGCCCACTGCGATTGGAATGCCAAGTAGCGATGCCGCGACAAGACCAGGGAACATTCCATGCGACAGCGATTCGGCTGCATAAGGAAGGTCGCGCAGCAGGACCCAGCAACCGATCGCTGCGGCGGAGGCGCCCACAACGATTGTCACGGCTCCGCCGGGACCAACAATCGCGGACTGCCATGGGTCAAGTAGCCATTGAAGTGGGGCCGGCATTAGTGGTCGTGGTGGTGATGTGGGGGAGCCATAAAGCCGCCCCCGGGGACCTCAAGCAGGTCACTTCCGAATGTCGCTTCCAAGGTTTGGCGGGTCAGGACTGACTCTGGGGGGCCGAAGGCTAACTGCTCGCCATTGAGGCACAGAACCTTCTCCCAGGACCGTGCTTGGTCAAGGTCATGTGTAGCAATCAGGAGTGTTGTGCCCCTCTCGGCAAGGGCCGCTAGGAGTTTTTCGAGCCGGTCTGCAGCTACGGCGTCGAGTCCAGCGAATGGTTCGTCTAGGAGGAGGATGCTCGCCCCTCCAGCCAGGGCGGCAGCCACCTGTGCTCGCCGTTGCTGACCACCCGAGAGTTCGCCATAAGGAGTGGAGGCGCGATCCCCAAGCCCGACTGCCTCTAGGGCCTCGCGCGCGGAGTTCCGTTGTGTCTTCCCGGGGACTCGCCACCAGGGAAGGGCATCAAGGGTTCCGCAGATTGCGACATCAAGGGTTGTGACCGGCCAGTCGTTACGGCCGCTGCTCTTCTGGGGAACGTGGCCCATCTGCCCGTGGAGGCTGAAGGTGCCGCTGATAGGCGTCAGCTCACCTTGGAGAGTCCTGATTAGGGTTGTCTTGCCTCCGCCGTTGGGGCCCAAGAGGGCTACGCGTTCGCCGGGAGCCGCCACGAAGTCAAGGCCTGTTAGGGCTGGCAGCCCACCGTAGCCAGCCACCATTTCTTCAACTGACACTGCCGGTTGTGCTGATGTCGCGCTAACGGGAACCGCCTCCATTCTGAGTAAGTGCACAGGTGACACGCCCACCTGAGAGCGCTGAGACGAGAGTCTCAACATTGTTGGACCACATCCCTTGCCAAGTCCCTTTGCGGCTACCGGCGGGGCCGAGAGTGTCCGCGTCAAGTTGCTGCTTGGAGGAGGCTCCAGTCTGTCGGGCGAGGTTTGCTGTCAGGCGGGGGTCGACGGCCCGCTCGGGGAAGATGGCCTTCACTCCCAAGGAGCGGATCTCCTTGGCTAAGCGATCAAGTTCGCGTGGGGAGGGGGCGGCGGCCGTTGACTGCGATGGGATCAGCGTCCCGATGATCCGAAGTTCTAGTCGGTCGGCCAAGTACCCAAAGGCGTCATGGTCAGTCACGAGGTTGCGCTCGCTGGAGGCAAGCCTTGAGGTGCATTCGCGTGCCTGTCTGTCGAGGTTTGCTGCTGTGCGCGCCAGCCGGTTGGCCCGCGCTCGGTATGAGGGAGCATGGCTTGGGTCGATGTCTGAGAGGGCCTTACCGATGGTGACCGCCGCGGCAGCGATGTTCCGCGGGTCGTGGAACCAATGTGGGTCGGTGCCCTTGAACTCAACATCCGTGCGGTTTATGGGGAGTTCTGCGGCTAGGTCGAGGATGGTCGCGTTGCCTCCTGAGCGCTCCTCAACGCGTGTAGCCCAGTCATCCATGCTGGGCCCTGATCGGACAAGTAGCCTGGCCGTTGAGAGAGCGTCGATGTCACTGGGCCGTGGCTCGTAGCTGTGAGGGTCTGCGCCGGCCGGGATCAGTGTCTTGACCCTGATGTCGTTACCAGCTACCTGCTGTGTGATTGAGCCGATGATCGGTGTGGTTGCGACTACCGGTGGATTTGTGGCTTGGGCGCAACCAACTGTTGACAGGATCAGCGCGCCGAGCGTCATGGCTACAGCAGCGCCCTTGCCTAGGGGGGCGGTAGAGATTGACCGGGAGGCGGAGCGTGTAACGAGCGATCCGACAACAGCAAGGCCGGCCGCGAGCGCGATTGTCGCCCCGGGGGGTGTGTCGAAGCTGAGGCTCGCTGTCAGGCCAACGAGGGATATAAGGAGCGCGAACCCTCCCGTCACAGACCCCCATCTTCGGATTGTTGTGGCCCACGGTCGAGCCGCCGCTGCTGGGAGGACCAGAAGGGTGGAAGCCAGTAGAGCACCCACAGCTGCCAGTTGGGCGATGACTGCGATTGCGACCACGCCCAGCAGGGCGCTGTTCCAGAATGGCCAGGATCTGCCGAGCATTCCCTCCGACAGCCATCTCGGCCCACCTAGCCGCACGGCGGAGACTGCAAGGCATGCCGCTGCGGCCGCGGTCAGCAGATCAGCGGGGGTGCTGGTCAGCAGGCTGCCAAACAGGGCGGAATCCACCCCGGCTCCGGGTCGGGAGATGTTGCTTGCCAGTAGTGCTCCGACTGCCATTGCTCCGGTTAGCCAGAGCGCTGTTCTTGTTCCGGTCCGCGCTGTTGGGCTGACCACACCTGATCCCGCTGCGACTCCCATGGCCCCAAGGGTGGCGCCAAGTTGAGGGGTGATCCCAAGTGCGTCTGCCGCAATCAGGCCGGGGAACGCCGCCGTGCCGATTGCGTGGGCGAAGAAGCCGAGTCCGCGCATCAGAATCCAAGGGCCAAGAGCAGCGGCAGTCACGCAGAGGAGTACGAGTTCCACGCAGGCCCTTTGGACAAAGGGATGGAGGAATTGGCTGGCTATATGGGACATCCGACTAAATGATACTGAGTCCCATTATCGACAGGGTGCCTGGGTGCTGAACGGGCGTTAGGGCCGTACCCTGCTGCTGTGGCAACAATCGAGTTCAGCCTCGCAGATGACGGGGGCAACCCAATGGCCTTCAGGCGCATTGCCGAATCACACGGACTGACGGGAGTCGCGCCTTGGAGTCGCCCAGCTGAAGGGGCACTCAACGTGGTCATCAGTACTGACTCTGGCCCGAGGGAACTCCGGTTCAGCTCGGACTCACCTGACTTGCCGGGCGCTCCGACACGGGTCAGCTGGGCTGGCGAACTGACTGACCTCGGGGGGAAACCCAAAGCGGTTGCGCGGGTCCGTCGAATGCTCGGACTGCAGCGGGATCTGACGAGCTTTCTGTCCCTCGCCGAGTCGGATCCAGACCTTGCCTGGGTTGGGCCTGCTGGCGGCGGCTGCATCGCCCGGGGGGACACCGCCTTCGAGGATGTGTTGAGGACGATCCTGACGACGAACTGTTCCTGGTCAATGACCATCCGTATGACCCAGCTGCTCGTTGCGACATTGGGACAGGACGCTCGTCCGGGGGAACAGCCTCACGAGGGCAGAGCGTTCCCCTCACCGGCATCGGTTAGTGGGCTGACGGAAGGGGAGCTGAAGGCGAAAATCCGGGTGGGCTACCGGGCAGGACGGATTGCCCAGCTTGCTCAACTTGTGGTCAGCGGCGAGCTGGATCTGGAGGGGCTTGCCGAGTCAGGCCCCGGCGAACTAACGGATCGGGACCTCACGCGGCGACTACAAGACCTTCCCGGAGTGGGGCCATACGCCGCTGCCCACATCGGACTCCTGATCGGCAGGCCATCCGGGGTGATTCTAGATTCGTGGACCCGTCCCAAATACGCCCGGATCACGGGGAGGAAGCATGTGACTGATGCTGAGATCCGCAAGAGGGTCAATCGGTACGGGCCCGATGCTGGTCTGGCGCTCTGGCTGATTCTGACCCGAAACTGGTTCGAGCCCGGGCTGCCTTCTTAGGCCTCGGCCCGCCGCAACAGCTCCGCCACCATCTGTGGGACATCAAGGGTGGGGTCAAGTGTCTTGACCTCCTTAACAGCCGCGCGACGACCACCTAGGGCAGTCATGCCCTTGCGCCCGTGTTCCTCAGCGAACTCAGTGAGAGCCTGCGCTCTACGCCGACCAGCCCGCTCTGTGGCGAGGTCGACGCTCTCGGCGTGAGCGTCCACGGCATCGATCAGGTCGGTAATGCCCGAAGCTGGTGGAACCGAGGAAACGGCCACAACGGAAGTCTTGGTCGCTCCGAGAGAGCGGAGGGCCGAGTGGAGGTCTCGTCGGGCTCTCTGGGCGATCTGCCCAAGGTCGGCCTTGGTTACCACGAGGACATCTGGGATCTCCATGATTCCGCTCTTGATGAACTGCAGGGCATCTCCTGATGCCGGCTGGACAACTACGCAGACCGTGTCAGCAATGTCGGCGATCTCGGTCTCGGACTGGCCGACTCCGACTGTCTCGACGATGACCACGTCGTAGGCGGCGGAGAGAGCTGCCGCGGCGTCACGGGTGGGCCGCGCAAGCCCGCCGAGCCGATCACCAGTGGCCATTGAACGAATCAGAAGGTTCTTATCGGCTGGATCAAAGTCAATCCGTGCGCGATCGCCAAGTAGTGATCCGCCCGAGCGCTTACTGGACGGGTCCACAGCAATTACCGCCACTGATCGGTTCGCAGCGCGTAGCTCACGCACGAGGACACTGATCAGCGTTGACTTACCGGCTCCTGGGGGACCAGTTATCCCGACGACGTGACCAGCTGGCTCGTATCCCAGCACGGCCGGTGAAGTGGCTCTTAGAAGATCCTGACGGTCGGCAGAGTCAGCACTCGCTGAGCTCTCAAGCAGGTTCAGCGCATCCGGCGCAGCGGTCAGGTCGCGCCCTGCGAGCCGATGGCCCAGCGCGGAACCCCGAGGTTCAGTCACGCCGACTGGGCTACCCCGTTGCGCTCAGCTACCAGCGCAACAATTTCGCTGATGATCTGTGTCAGGTCGTAGTCCTTGGGCGTGTAGACCGCGGCTACTCCAGCGGCTGTTAGCTCGGGAACATCTTGGTCGGGAATGATTCCGCCAACGACGACGGGCACGTCTCCAGCTCCGGCCTCCTTGAGCGCCCCAATGACTGACGGGATCAGCTCCCGGTGTGAGCCGGAGAGGATTGACAGGCCGATCACGTGAACACCTTCCTGTACGGCGGAGGCAGCGATCTGTGAAGGAGTCAGACGGATGCCTTCATAGACAACATCCATTCCCGCGTCGCGGGCCCTCACGGCGATCTGCTCAGCACCGTTGCTGTGCCCATCAAGGCCAGGCTTGCCGACGAGAATTCTGATCCGACGGCCGATTGCCTCAGACACGCGGTCAACTTCATCGCGCAGACCTTCGAGTTCCTCATCGCCAGCGACGCTCCCGGCCGCCTCGCCGACACCGGTTGGTGCGCGGTACTCACCGAAGGCATTGCGCAGGGTGGCCGACCACTCGCCGGTGGTTGCTCCAGCGCGGGCAGCCGCGATAGTGGCGGGCATGATGTTCTCGTCTGGGGTGGCAGCAACACGGGCAACCTCGGCCAGTGCCGCGTCAACTGCCGGCTGGTCGCGCTCAGAGCGCCACTTGACAAGCGCGTCGGTTTGCTGGGCCTCGACCGCTGAGTCCACGACAAGAATTCCACCCTCAGAGTCATCAGTCAGAGGGGAGTGCTCAGTCTCGCGGTAGTCGTTGATGCCGACAACCTTCATCTCGCCTGTCTCGATCTTGCGGATCCGGGCGCGGTGGCTTTCCACGAGCTCGGCCTTCATGTAAGGGACGGCTTCTACTGCGCCGCCATGTTCAGCGACCACGGCCATCTCAGCGCGGGATCCCTCAAGCATTTCGGCAACCAGACCATCCATCACCTTCGAGCCCTCGAAAATGTCCGGATAGTCCAAGATGTCGGTCTCAAAGGCCATCACCTGCTGGATGCGCAGTGACCACTGCTGATCCCATGGTCGCGGAAGGCCGAGGGCCTCGTTCCAAGCTGGAAGCTGGATTGCCCTGGCACGGGCGTCACGGCCGAGTGTGACTGCGAGCGTCTCAAGGACGATCCGCTGGACGTTGTTTTCAGGCTGGGCTTCGGTCAGACCAAGGGAGTTGACCTGGACTCCGTAACGGAAGCGGCGCAGCTTGTCGTCGGTTACGCCGTAGCGCTCGCGGCCGAGCTCATCCCAGAGGATGCTCATGGCGCGCAGCTTGGCGTGCTCCTCAATAAACCGCACGCCAGCGTTGACGAAGAACGAGATGCGCGAGAACACCTGCGGCATGAGTGATTCATCCACTCGGTCACGGACTGCGTCAAGAACTGCGATCGCGTTACTCATCGCAAATGCGATCTCCTGGATTGGAGTCGCTCCAGCCTCTTGGAGGTGGTAGGAACAGATGTTGATCGGATTCCACTTTGGAACGTTTGTAACCGTGTAAGCAACCATGTCCGCGATCAGCCGCATCGAAGGGGCTGGGGGGAACGCGTAGGTTCCACGGGCGAGGAACTCCTTGATGATGTCGTTCTGGGTTGTGCCTTGGAGTTGGTCTTCGGTGGCTCCCTGTTCCTCAGCGGCAACGATGTACAGCCCGAGCAGCCAGGCCGCCGTGGCGTTGATCGTCATCGAAGTGTTCATCTGGTCGAGCGGAATCCCGTCCAGGAGCACCTTCATGTCACCGCGGTGGGCGACGGGCACGCCGACTTTGCCTACCTCGCCGCGAGCGAGCTCGTCGCCAGCGTCATAGCCGGTCTGAGTGGGAAGGTCGAAAGCAATGGAGAGGCCGGTCTGGCCCTTGGCAAGGTTGCCTCGGTACAGCTCGTTGGACTTGGCCGCAGTGGAGTGGCCGGCGTAGGTCCGCATCATCCACGGGCGGTCGGGCTTGGGAAGTCGATGGTCGCTCATAGGTGTGAAGTGTAGGTACTGTGCGCGTTTGTGAGTGCTGCGGCAGACATCGAACCGATTGACATCCTCCACCTCGGCAGGGAGAAGGTTCTCTGCACTTGGCGCGTTGGCGATCTGATCATCGATCCTGGACCCACAACCTGCGCCGACACGCTCGTGGAGGCTCTTGGGGGCCGGGTGCCGAAAGCGATCCTTTTGACCCATATCCATCTGGATCACGCGGGAGCCACGGGGGAACTTGTGCGCCGCTGGCCGGGCGTTGAGGTCTATGTCCATGAACGCGGGGCTAGGCACATGGTTGATCCGTCGAAACTGATCAACAGCGCCTCAATGCTTTACCAGGAGCAGATGGAGGTTCTCTGGGGTGAGATCCTCCCAGTCCCAGAAGAATCAGTGCGAATCCTCACCGGAGGGGAGACAATTGCCCTCGAAGGGGGAATCGAAGTGGCGTACACGCCAGGTCACGCGCAACACCATGTTTCCTATTTGCATCTCAGCTCAGGCACTGCATTTGTCGGCGATGTTGCGGGTGTGAGGATTCCTCCAGCCGGAGCAGTTATCGCCCCGACTCCTCCACCGGACATCAATGTTGAGGTTTGGCACGAATCGATTGACCTGATCGAGCGGTGGGCGCCTGACTCGCTCGGGCTTACCCACTGGGGTCGGGTAGATGACCCAGCCGCTCAGCTAGAGGCTGTCAGGCGCTGCCTTGATGACCACGCAGCCCTCGCTCGTGACCTCGACGCCCCAGAGTTCGCCACGGCAGTCCGTGAGCGGTTGGCCCGTGATGTCGGTGGTGAGATCGCCGAGGCTTACTTCCAGGCGTCCCCGCCAGATCAACTTCATGCAGGGTTGGCTCGCTATTGGGCCAAGCGGGCTGAGCGTGAGGCGGGGGAAGCCTAATGGGCAAGACCGCCGAACAGGAGCGCACCAGTGGACCGGGCACGGGGGTTGGAGGTAACTGGAATGTGATCGTCCTCAATGACGAGCACAACACCTTTGACCATGTCGCCAATGTCCTTGCCCGTTACCTGCCTGGTGTGACAGTCGGAGATGGCTTCCGTATAGCGGATGAAATCCACGGAGCAGGGCGCGCCATTGTCTGGACTGGTCAGCTTGAGATAGCCGAGCACTACTCAGAGCAGCTCCAAGCCGCGGGCCTCACCATGGCCCCGCTTGAACGAACCTAGAGAGTCAGCTGATCAGGCAGATTCGGCGTACGACGCGCTGCCTGTGACGATCTTGTCAGCCCAGCTGTAGAGCACTCCGAGCTGGAAGAGGCCCGCGTTGTGAATTCGGAAGTTCCTGAACTCAGGGCCTTCCCACCACTCGGTGAAGCCTTCGTAAGTAGGGAAGTCAGCGGTCAGGAGAAACTTGTAGCGGTCATCGCGTTGGCGAGTGACGGTGTACGTGGTAGCTCCGTAGTTGAGCGCCGATGGGGCGATCTTGGCTAGTGCTGCTTGCAGCGCGTCGCCCCTGAGCCCAGTGGCGTACCAAGGGATCTGAACTGTTCCGCCCTTGCCGGCCATTAGGCACCAACCTCTGCCCGGATTGCTCCGGGGCCTTCGGCGGTCTTACCTTCGCCCTCAGCGGCTGCGCCGACGAGGATCGAGATCTTGCCTAGGTGCTTGTTGTCGCTGAGCAGCTGATGTGCCTCTGCTACTTGATCGAATCCCATGGTCTTCCACAGTACAGGGCGGACCTTCGCACTTTCGATCAGCTCGTTGGCGCGGGTCGCCTCCCAAGCATTCGCGAAGTGGGAACCGATGATCTGCTTCTGGCGCATCCACAGGTAACGGACATCGAAGTCAAGGTTGTAACCCGATGTGGCGCCACAGATGACGACCTTGCCAAATGGCTTGACGCAGAGAACCGAGGTAGGGAATGTTGCCTGCCCCACGTGCTCAAAGACCACATCTGGTGGTCCTCCGAGAAGCTCTTCCACGCGCTTGCAGAAGCGGCGTGACTCCTTGAAGCGGGCCTTCTCTTCATCGGGGGTCTCACCACCCTTGCGCATCATCCCTGGGAATTCATTGCGGTCAATCCAACCTGTCGCACCAAGGGTCTCCAGAAGGGCGCCCTTTTCGGGGGATGAGACAACGCCAACGCAGTCGGCGCCGGCGGCCGCACAGAGCTGTGTTGCAAACACGCCCAGTCCACCCGCAGCACCCCAAATGAGCACCTTGTCACCGGCCTGGATCTCAGCCTGGTCGATCAGCATCCGGTAGGCAGTGAAGTAGGTCAGGCCATAGGACGCAGCCTCTTCCCATGAGAGCGCCTTGGGCTTTGGCAAGAGCTGCTGTGCCTGAACCTTGCAGAACTCAGCGAAGGAGCCCCATGTTGTCTCGTAGCCCCAAATCTTCTGGCTTGGAGCTGCAAGAGGGTCAAGCCCGTGTACTTCAGGGTCCTCATAGGAGGCCTGGTTGCAATGGACGACGACCTCGTCGCCCGGCTTCCAGCGTGTGACGCCTTCGCCAACCTTCCAGACGATGCCGGAGGCGTCGGAGCCGCCGATGTGATGGCCGGTCTCAGGGTGGTCTCCGTAGCGGAAGACCGAAATTGGCTCGCCTCTGGCAGCCCATACATTGTTGAAGTTGACGCCGGCAGCCATCACTCTGACGATCACCTCAAACGCACCTGGCTGTGGGACGTCTACCTCCTCGAGCTGGATCGCATCGATGGGCTCGCCAAAGCGGTCTTCGCGGACAACCCAAGCGGCCATCTTGTCGGGAAGTGTCCCGGGCTCAACCGAGAGGGACGAAAGGTTTGAGATGTCGATGCTCATCGGTAATCGGGCTCCACGCTTAGAGGGACGGTCTACGGCGCGGATGCTAGCGGGAGGCGTTGCTGTTGTGCCGTGCGGGACTAGGTGTGCTGTGTGAGTTCTGACTCCAGCGTGGAGGCTCGCGCCGTGGACAATGGTGCTAGCTTTCCGCCTGTCGTAACGGCACCAGAAGGTGCCGCCGACACATAACTCTGGGGAGAGTGAGACATATGAGTCGCTTTGTGACCAAGTTCTGCGTAGTTGCGCTAGTTGCAGCCACGTCCATCGCCGTAGCCAGTTCTGCAGGCGCAACGGGCTCGCTCTCTGTGAGGGCTGTCTCCACATCCGCCAAGACTGTGATCACGGCAAAGGCGCTGACTGTCAACGTCACGGTGCCAAGCGGGACTGCACAAGTCACGGCAACGCTCACGGACGGCTCGGTTGACCCAATCGCGGCCACCACCGCTAAGTCGGTTACATCCAGCGGCACCACAAAGCTCACCCTGACCGCGCTTGGCAAGACCCTCGCCGCTCAGTGCGCGACGATCCGTTACCACGTGGTCGCCACAGCAGGCTCGGCGACAGCATCCGCTGACGGGTCACTGACCAGGTCCAGCAAGTGCGTCAAGTACGTGGCAACGCCTAGCGTTGATGCCACAACAGCACCCCGCTGTGAGTTCATCGCGGACGCGGCCCAACGCTGCATGCTCCCTTACCCGAGTAACTGGTTCACACGCAAGGACGCCACCAGCGACACGGGCCTGCGGGTCAACATCGCACAGGCTTCGATGATTGCTAATCACGCCGGCGTTCACATCAACCCAGCAGAGTGGAATAAGGACAATGGCTTCAGTCCTGATCCAAAGATCATGGCCACACTCCCCGGCCTGATCAAGGACACGGACACAGCCGCACAGATTCTCTCCGTTTCCGCCAACACAGGTTGGCCGACCGTCGCAACTATCGGTAACTACAGCCTTGCCTCGTCACCAGTGGTGCTGGTAGACAAGGCAACTGGCGCCCGTCAGCCTGTCTGGGCTGAGCTCGACGCGACAGTTGGCAAGTCCGGAAAGCCAATCCTGATCCATCCAGCCAAGGCACTCACGGAGGGACACACCTACGTGGTGGCACTGCGTGGCTTCAAGAACTCGTCGAACGTACTTGTTCCGGCCACCAAGGCGTTCGCGCTTTACAGAGACGCAACGCTGACTGCCTCCCCAAGTGTTGAAAGCCGCCGCGCCGCTTTCGAAGATGACTTTGCTGCTCTTGCAAAGACTGGCGTCGGCAGGACGAAGCTCCAGCTTGCTTGGGAGTTCACCGTTGGTAGCACGCCGAACTTCACTCGCCGCATGCTCGGCATCCGTAACGCTGCGTTTGCGCAGTTGGGTGACACCAACCTCGCCAACCTCGTGCCAGAAGGTGTCTCACCAACGTTCACGATCACTTCGGTCGAGAACTTCACCTCAGGTCAGAACTCAAAGACTGCCCGCAGGGTTGTGGGACGGATTACGACACCGTGTTACTTGACGAGCGTCAACAGTGTTCCGTGCGCGCCAGGCAGCGTCTTCAATTACGCGGCAGGTGCCGGACCGGATGCCATCCCAGTCCAAAACGGGACGTTCTCGTCTGAGTTCCGTTGTGAGATTCCCAGGGTTGCGTTCAACGACACGACGGGGGCAGGCAACGCACTGCCACCTGTGGTCTACGGACACGGCCTCCTCGGAGACAAGGGCGAGGTTGGCTCGAACGCTCAGGTTGACTTCGCTCAAGCCTACGGATACGTCTACTGCGCAACTGATGAGATCGGTTTCGCGGAGGATGACGTTCCAGTTGCCGAGGGAGCGCTTGCTGACCTGAGCAACTTCAACAAGATGGCCGACCGCACACAGCAGGGGATGCTCAATGAGCTGTACCTCGGCCGTGCGCTGGTCTCAAGCTCCGGCCTGAGGACGAACGCGGCATTCCAAGGATCGGATTCAGCAAGCGTCCTTGCCGGCAGCAGGCTGTTCTACGACGGCAACAGCCAGGGCGGAATCCTCGGTGGTTTGCTGACAGCCATCGCACCGGACTTTGATCACGCCGTACTCGGAGTTGCGGGTATGACGTACTCAACACTTCTAGACCGATCAGTTGACTTCCTCGGTTACCTCGGATTGGCATATGCCCCGAGTTACCAGACGTCGATTGACAGGTCTGTTGGTCTGGCATTGATCCAGCAGCTTTGGGATCGCGCTGAGCCGGGCGGGTATGTCAACCACATGACAACCAATCCGCTTCCCAACACCCCAGCCCATCAGGTGCTGATCCAAATCGGACTCGGTGACTTCCAGGTCTCAAACATCACGGCTGATGCTGAGGCAAGGACGATTGGGGCCAAGATCATGAACCCGATCACTGATACCGGCCGGGCAGGGACTGTCAACCCCGGTTGGGGTCTGACCGCGATCAGCGCCTATCCGTATAACGGGTCGGCACTCGTCTACTTCGACTCGGGCGCAGTTAGGTCCAACGGCTCCGGAGGATGGCTGGGTAACAGCCCAACCATCTTTGCCAACAAGACTCCGGTCGAGGCCGCGGGTTCAGTTGCTGGAGATGGAGAGGACCCACACGAGCATCCACGTCGCTCCGCGACCGGCCGCTTGATGAAGTCCGGCTTCCTCAGAGTAGGCGGCGTCATCAATCAGACATGCGGGATCAGGGCTTGCTACGCCAACGGCTGGGCAGGCAACTGAGCTAAGGAAGTAAGCGAGTCAGCTGACTCGCGACAGAGAGTTGTTGGTCTACTGCTGCCTCAGGGCAGCAGTAGATCGTTCTGGGCGCTTGCGCGCTCCGCTGTGACAGTGAGCTGTGCGGGCGCGCGGTTGTCGGCGAGAACTTCGCAGGTTCCCTCTGTCAGCGTCGCGGTGAGAGTCCCGGTTCCACCTACGAGAATTGGCCCTGCGGCGGCTTCGGTGGTGACGCAGCCAGGGAGTCCGTCCCGGGAGTGAAGGCTGACCTTGCGGATGGGGACGTTGCCGCGGTTCGTGATCTTGATTGTGATGGGGCCGCCGCCGACTGAGGTCGGAGAGATCCGAGCCGTCTTGCCGTCAAGGAGTAGCGCGACGATGTGTGTGACTGGGGGGCGGAAGCCTTTGTCCGTGTTGCGCGCATCTCCGCAGCCTGCCGTGCTGGCCGCCACCGCGCCAAGGCAGGTCAGTGCGATTGCCCCGCTGCGTCCTGCTGTTTTGATGTGACCGCGTCCCCTCACTGTGAGGGGAGAGTAGATCAAGCGGCCCCACTTGGCGAATCCAGCACGGGGAAGGGCAGCTCGATGACCTCTGCCTCGACACCCCCAGCGTCGAGAACTGTTCCCGGTGTCGCCTCCATACGCACTAGTGCTAGAGCGGTCGCAGCGTCGCCAATCGGGGCTGTTACTGACCCGACCCGACCGACTTCCTTGCCAGTGGTTGGGTTGAGGAGGGGTGCTCCGGTCTCAACGATGTCGTCGAGCAGAAGCCCTCGCAGGATTCTGTTGGGGCTTCCGCGGTAGTAGAGCCGAGCGACAGTCTCCTGGCCTACGTAACAGCCTTTGGTGAATGAGACAAGCCGTCCATTGAGATCTGCTTCCTGTGGGATAACGCTCTCGTCCAGGTCGACCCCGTAGAGCGGCAGTCCTGCTTGGACCCGAAGGTATTGAGCCGCAGCCTCGTCCCCTTCGGTGGCCCCAGCGGCCAGCAGGGCGGTCTTCACTCCGGCAGCGTTTGCGGTCGGGCAGAGGATGTCCACGCCTTCCGCTGTTAGGACCATCCGGACTCGACTACCGCCGAGCATTGCCGCGCGACTGTCATGCTCGCCGGCGAGGTCGCTGAGCCCGGCGATCCGGTCCGCTTTGGGGCCTACGAGGGATAGCTGTGCGGTCTCAACGGTCGCCTTCTCCAGTTCGGCCGAGTGGCCCACGGCAGCGCGCCGGACTGTGTCGAAGAGCGCTTGGAGGCTAACTCGGTCTGTGTCGAGGTGGTAGGTCTCCTCTGCGGTACGGAGGACGCGGATGATCCCCAGGAGCTTCCCCTTTGGCGTCAGCAGCCCAGCCTCACAGCCCTTCCCGACCTCCAATGACTCGATGTCATTTGAGATCTGGCCGTGGAGTAGGCTCGCCGCGTCTGAGCCCTTGAGGATCAGTCGGCCACGGAAGGAGCGGTCGAGGAGTCCACACCCATTCTCGAGGAGGGCGATGGAGGCGGGATCAGGCTGCCACGGTGGCTTGGGCGGCCTATCCGCGGGTGGTGTCGATGCCCCTTCCATTCGGGCGAGCATAGCCTTGCCCCCAAGACAGGGTTTAGGTGTGCCATAATCTGAAGTATGGCGAACCTTGAGATCCAGCGATCGCGGGCGGTTGAGGATTACGCGAAGGCGATCCACGACCTCCAAGGGGATGGGCTGGAGGCGGCCGTCGGGACGAACGCGCTTGCTGCACGGCTTGATGTGACCCCGGCGTCCGCGTCTGGAATGGTCAGGCGGCTTGAGTCGCTCGGCGTTGTCGAACACACGCCGTACCGCGGAGTGCGCCTCACGGCCGGCGGGAAACGCATCGCCTTGTCTGTGATCAGGCGTCACCGGCTGCTTGAGACATTCCTGTCGCTAAGGCTTGGCATCCCGTGGGACAGAGTTCACGCCGAGGCTGAGGTTCTAGAGCATGTTCTCTCTAGCGAGCTCGAGGCAGCGATTGCCCTGGATTTGGGCGATCCGGAACGTGACCCACACGGTGCTCCCATTCCGCGCCAGGACGGGACGCTGCCGGGCGGTGAGACCATCGCTCTACTTGAGGTGAGGGAAGGAGAGCGGGTCAAGTTCATCCGGATCCCGGACGAACGCCCAGACATGCTGCGTTGGCTTGCTGAGCGAGCAATTGCGCCCGGGATGACCTTGGAGGTTCTCGGCAGCGAACCCTTCGGGGGTGCGATGCGGATCTCGGCAAATGCGGCAGAGCATTCCTTCGGGTCAGAGCTAGCTGAGGCGATGAGAGTGGAACGGGTATGAGCACTCTCGATGCGCCCCGCCGAGCCCGGAAGCTAGTACCGCTACTTGGACCGGCTTTCGTTGCGTCGATCGCCTATGTGGATCCAGGCAACTTCGCTACAAACACTGCCGCTGGCGCGAAGTACGGCGACATGCTCCTCTGGGTGGTTGTTGGAGCCAATGTCATGGCCATGCTCGTCCAGTGGCTTGCTGCCAAGCTTGGGGTCGTTACCGGCAAGGGGCTAGCTGAGGTCTGTCGGGACCAATTCTCGGCGCGCGTCACGCGGGGTCTCTGGGTACAGGCAGAGGTTGTCGCAATGGCAACGGACCTCGCGGAGATTGTCGGATCCGCAATAGCACTCGACATGCTGTTTGGGATCCCGGCTCTGCCCGCAGGCTTGATCGCGGCGCTCGTTGCCACAGCCCTCCTGGAACTGGAGCGGCGGGGGCACAGGCGCTTCGAGATCGTCATCGTCGGGATGCTCAGTGTCATCCTCGCAGGGTTCCTCTACTCAGCATTCAGGGCAGGCGGTGACCTAGGCGCCGCAGTGGATGGGTTTCAACCACACCTAGACGGACCTAACTCGGTTCTGCTCGCGGTGGGCATCCTCGGGGCAACCGTCATGCCGCATGTGATCTACCTGCACTCATCGCTGGCGGCACGCCGCGCGGCTGGAGCCGACCACGCTAGGAGAGAGCGGCTGCTGAAGGCAACAAGGACCGATGTCCTGATTGCGCTCGGAATTGCCGGCGTGGTCAACCTCGCGATGCTTTGGGTTGCAGCCACGCTTCTTCACCCTCTGCCCCAATCCACGGTGGACACGCTCCCTGAGGCCCACCACGCGTACGCAGCGGTCGCTGGGCAAGGAACCGCACTGGCATTCGCCCTAGCCCTTCTCGTTTCGGGATTCGCATCGGCGAGCGTTGGGACGTTCTCCGGGCAGGTAGTGATGTCGGGGTTCACGGGACGGAAGATCCCCGTCCTGATCCGCCGCCTAGTCACGCTGGCCCCTGCGCTGATCGTGCTGGCAGTAGGCGTTGACCCGACCGCAGCTCTGGTGTTGAGCCAGGTTGTCCTCAGCTTCGGGATTCCATTCGCGCTGATTCCCCTCGTGCGGTTCACCTCAGATCGCAGCCTGATGGGCTCATACACGGTCAGCCGCGTGACGACAGCATCGGCAGTTGTGGTGGCAGCGGCGATCATCGCGCTGAACGCGTTTCTCCTGCTGCGCATTTTCGGATGAACCTGATCTTCGGCTTCACGGCTCGCTAGCCTTAGACCTGTATGAGCTTCCTAACCGAATTTGACCGGATCACCTCGGCACTGCCAGATGACTGGACCGACCTTGAGCTCGACCTTCGAATTCACGATGAGCCGCGCTACATCGAGGCCGCCACCCTTTTGGTCACCTGCAACGCCCAGCCCTATAGCCGACATGACTGGCACTGGCGCATCCCCGTTGCCAACAAGTTTGGCCACGCCGCAGCTGTCCCAGCAGTGCGCAGCGCACTGAGGTTGCTTGACAACGTCGGGATCAAGGGAGATCTCGTTGAGCGCGGAGTACGCGTTGGACGGGTTGAGGTCACGCACGACTGGGGTCGCCCCGAATCCGTGACCAGCCGGATGCGCGACATCCGAGCTCAGTAGCCGGGAAGAGCCACGATGGCCAAGGTTGTCGTCTTCACCCCTGATCTTCTGTTTGGCTCAAGCCTTGTCGGTGCCCTCGTTGCTTCAGGTCACTCCGCAGCCATGTGCTCGGGCGTTGAAGCGCTGGAGGCGGAAGCTGCCTCTGCTGCCTGCGTGATCGTGGACCTCACAGACTCGGTTCCCGAACGGCTTGCAGAGCTCGCTCAAGCCAGCGAGTCAGGGGCACTGGAAGGAACGGCGCTACTTGGGTACCACAGCCATGTGGACCCCGACAGCCGTGACTTAGGGATTCAAGCTGGAATCACCAAGGTTGTTCCGCGGTCTCGCATGCACCGGGAGCCAGGCGCCTTGGTTGACGCTCTGCTCAGTTCATCGCCCGCTAGCTGATCAGTTCAGGAAGCGCGCATCAAATGCGGCGTTGACATCCGGCTTGGATGTCACAAGACCTGATGTGATCTCCCAGGTTGCCCACTGGGCCAGCAGCTTGAGATCAAGCGACCCCGCACTTCCATCGGGAGGCAGGATTGCGGCAAGAGCTGCCTTCATGCGAGCGGGGAAGAGCGTTGGGTCACCAGAGCCGATCTTGCGCCTGACGATCAGCGCGGCCTGCGCTGGGTCCGCCTCGGCCTCTTCAGTCCCGGCGATGAAGGCCCTCACGACGCTGGCAACAAGAGCAGAGTCGGAGTCAAGCTTCTGGCGGGTGGTCACCAGCACCAGCTCCGGATAGGCGGGACTTCCAAACTGGTCTAGGCGAAAGACGTGGTAGCCAGGGTGCTTGGTGGTAACCGCGACACCTTCCTCGTTGAAGAACCCAATTGCTGCGGAGGTGCGGCCGCCGAGTAGGGCTGCCACGGCCCCGAACCCGGTATTGCGCAGCGTCACTTTTGATGGGTCCCCACCGTCACCTTGGATGATTGCCTTGGTGACTGCGGCGTCGCTGGGGACGCCGGTGACGGCAACATCCCTACCGGCTAAGTCCCGAGGACGCTTGATCTGTGGGCTGGCAATTACGGCGGCAAGGGGGTGGCCAACGATTGACATGACCCCTACAAGGTCGCGGCCGCGTTCTCTGGCGATTGCCAGGTCGTGAATGTCCATGACAGCAAGATCAGCCCGGTTTGCCAGCAGCAGGCGAACTCCGTCAGCAGATGAACTAGGCGTGCGCAAGGTGACTGCAACGCTCTGTTTGCGGTCCAAGCCCTTGGCCAGCGCGGTGAGTATTCCACTGTGGGCCGGGTTTGCGGTCCAGTCCAGCAGAACTGTTGCGCTGCGGACCTTGCTCGGCGAACTCGATGCCCCGCAGGCCGCTAATGCCAGTAGACATGCCGTTAGGAGCGCTGCTGTGAAAGGGCGGTTGGTCACCCCGGCAACAGTAGGGATGGGAGGACACAGGCGTCGTGCGTCGAAAACAGCAGGTGCCTTCCGTACAGCGATAAAAGGAGAAGCCGTAATGAAACAGAGTGAGCTAAAGCCTTATGTAGCCGAGTTTGTAGGAACGTTCTTCCTAGTTGCCTTCATCTGTGGGTTGATTGATGTCTGGGCCACGAATGACAAGGGTCTTTCCGCCAGCGACCTTGGGTTCCTCCACGGGTTCCTGTTGATGGCGATCGTCTTTGGTGTTGGCCGGATCTCCGGCGCCCATGTCAACCCAGCGGTGACAATCGCAATGTGGTCGATCAAGAAGATCAGCCCGCGTGACGCTGGTGGCTACATCGTCGCCCAGCTTCTAGGTGGCGTTGCCGGTGCCTTCCTGATGAAGGGTTTCTTCACCGGACGCGGCGATGTTGTCAACTACGGCGCCGCACATGTGAGCGCCGCCTATCTACATGGCGGCAGCCCTTGGCTCGCGCTGATCGCTGAAGCACTTGGCGCCTTCGTGCTTGTTTGGGCGATCATGGCGACGACTGTCACCAAGGACGCATCACCAACTAACGCAGCGCTCGCCATTGGCCTCAGCCTTGGCGTCGCAGTAATGGTGCTTGGCCCTGCGACCGGTGGTTCATTCAACCCGGCGCGTTGGCTTGGCCCAGCATTGGCATCAGGGACCTTCCCTGACTTCTGGCTCTACATCGTTGGTCCGATTGCTGGCGCAGTGCTTGCCGCATCGGCATATCAGTGGCTGCTTGGCGCGGGCGATGAGTCCGAGTCAACGAGCATTGCTGGCTGACCAGCAGTCCTGACTACACGTCTGGCCCGACCGCTCACCTAGACTGAGCGGTCGGATGGCCGGACGTGTCACATACTCCAAGAACGTGACCTTGTCGCTGTCGCGTTCCTGCGCATCGCACTGCAAGTACTGCGCGTTTGCAACGCACCAGGCTCACCTCCAACCCCCGGAGGAAGTCGAGCGAATCCTTGATCGCGCGGCGAGGCAGGGAGTGAAGGAGTTGCTTGTCTTGACGGGAGAGCGCCCAGACAGCATTCAGGGCGTTCAGGACCGCCTTGGGGCCCTCGGACACGCAGACTTCGTCGCATACGTTGTGTGGGCCTGTGAACAGGCTCTGGCGCGCG
Source organism: Actinomycetota bacterium (assembly GCA_009699865.1). Lineage (GTDB taxonomy): Bacteria > Actinomycetota > Thermoleophilia > Solirubrobacterales > Solirubrobacteraceae > WLNJ01. The sequence continues at coordinate 10,675 of WLNJ01000009.1, read as the reverse complement.
GCATCTTGCCCCACACCAACCTTGGGCCGGTTACAGCCGAGGACTTGGTCCGATTGCGTCAAGTCACCGCGTCGCAGGGCCTGATGCTCGAGTCATCGGCGGCAAGGCTTCTCGAGACTGTCCATGCCGGATCTCCGGGGAAGGACCCAGCAGTACGCCTTGCAACGATGAGGGCCGCTGGAGAGCTTCGCATTCCATTCACCACCGGGATCCTGGTTGGGATTGGCGAGACCCCCGCTGAGCGCCTTGAGTCTCTGGATGCGATTGCCGAGGTCCACGCGGAGTACGGCCACATCCAGGAGGTAATCCTGCAGAACTTTGTTCCTCACCGCAAGTACTACGGGGAGGAACCGGCCGACATCGCTGAGGCTGCCGCAGACGACTACTGGCGGACGGGGATTGGCACCCATCCGTCACTTGATCTACCCGCATGGGCATGCGAGGTAACCGTCGAGGACATGATCGGCTTGGTTGAGGCAACGAGGGAGCGAATGCCAGATGTCGCAATCCAGATTCCCCCCAACCTTGCCGACTGGTGGCCTGAGCTTGTTGCTGCTGGAGCAGATGATCTGGGAGGACTCTCAGCCAACGGTGACCACATCTCTCCGGAGCATCCGTTCCCATCACCGAGCCGGGTTGCCCGCGACCTTGCCCAGACAGGACATGCTCTGACAGAGCGCCTCTGTGTTCACTCCGGCTTCATCAACAGCGACTGGGTTGACGCGGGTGTGCTCGAGGTCATCCACGAGTCACACGCGAGCTTCATGCCGCGGACGACCCGTGAGCGGTTGAGCTCAGGGCCCGTGCGCCCGCGCGACGAGATCGCTGGGGTCATTAGTCGGGCCCATGCTGGCGATCGCCTGAACGACGAGGACTTGACGGCCCTGTTCAGGGAGGTCCGGCCAGAGGCGGTTGAGGACATTCGTCAGGCTGCAGACGACCTCCGCTCCGTGATGGCTGGCGAGACCGTCACGTTTGTTGTCAACAGGAACCTCAACATCAGCAATGTCTGTCAGGTCGGATGCGCATTCTGCGGTTTTGGCAAGGGCAAGCGGTCTCCCGAGGCCTACGAGTATGGGGAGGACGAGTTCACAGCCCGAGTGAACGAGGCCCTGCTGTTTGGTGCCACCGAGCTGTGCATTCAGTCAGGGATTCACCCTGACTGGGGAATTGAGGACTACACGCGCTGGCTCAAGCTTGCCAAGGAGATCAGCCCCTCGATCCACCTCCACGCTTACTCCCCGATGGAGGTTGACCACATCTGCTCAGTTGAGGGCATCGAGCCTGAGGAAGCATTCGCCCGGTTGAAGGCTGCCGGGCTTGATTCTGTTCCCGGGACAGCGGCCGAGGTTCTCGACGACGACATCAGGGCCCGGATCAGCCCCAACAAGCTGCCTGCAGCGCGTTGGGTTGAGATCATCGAGGCAGCGCACCGTTCAGGCCTGCCCTCGACCGCAACCGTGATGTTCGGGCACATTGAGACACCGGAGAGCCTGGCTCGACACATGAATGTGATCCGCGACCTTCAGGAGCGGACCGGAGGGATCACCGAGTTTGTGCCCCTGTCCTTTGTCCCTGATCAAACACGGCTCGGGCGCAGTCATGGGATCACTGAGATGACAATGGAAGACAACCTGCGCCATGCAGCTGTCTACAGATTGGCGATCGGCCGCAGCGTCAAGAGTCTCCAGGCCAGCTGGGTCAAGATGGGACTAGACGCCGCTGTTGAGTCGCTCGACTGGGGTGTAAACGACCTCGGCGGGACACTGATGGAGGAGTCGATAACCCGAATGGCCGGCGGCAAGCACGGAACTGGAAGGACGCCTACTGATCTAATCGCTGCGGCCCACAAGGCTGGTAGGCCGGCTGCTGAGCGGACAACGCTTTATCGCCTGCGGGAGGAGTACCCACTGCCACTTCCCGAGTACGCGGAGTGGGCCCGTCAGCTCGCTGTTGCTGGCTGACCGTTCGGCTCAGCGCAGAAACATGTCTTGATCTGCCGGTCGCCGCAATGCGGCAGCACCAGGCCCATCCTCTGGCGTGATGAACCGCGCCAGACCTGAGACGAGTACGAGCGGCTGACCTGAGTCCTTTGATCGGGCCAGATCGGCTGCTGCCGCGACGGCGTCGGCAATGCCAATTTCCGTTGCCGCAAGTGTTCTTCCGTCGCGGTCGGCCCGGTCGCGCCAGTCATCAAGTGGGTGAAGGCCAGCGCAGCCAATCGCCACATCCACTTGGCCGATGCGCCAAGCACGCCCGAAGGAGTCGGTGATCACCACTGCCGGGGCTGGGCGACCAGTCTGCGCAGCAATGCCAGCGCGGATTGAGCGCGCTGAGGAGTCCGGGTCGGCTGGGAGCAGGATGACTGTGTCCTCCGCCGGGGAGTTGGATTCGTCAACGCCAGCGTTCGCACAGACAAAGCCATGGTGGGTTACGCAGATGAGAACTCCGTGTTCCTCACGGAGGACGCGCGCTGACTGGTTGAGGATGACCTCAACCTGGCGAGGGTCTCTGGCCTGTGCTGCCGCTATCCGCTCAGCTTCCCCAGAAGGGGTGACCTCGCTCAGAAGGCGTGTGCTTCCCTCTGCCTTGGAAACCACCTTGTGGGAGATGACAAGGATGTCCTGGTTTGAGAAGCCGTTAGGGCCTGCTGCGCTGACAGCGAGCGAGGCAATGTCAGTTCCTACGCGCACCTCAGCCTGGGCCGCGAGGGGGCGGATGTGGATCCCACCGTCAGTCAACGGTGACCTGCGCCATCTGTGTGAGGAGACCACGGGTGTGGGCCGCTCCGCCGTGGAACCCGCGGAGGTGGTCGCGCATGGCAACTAGGTCCTCTGCGGTGTCAATGTCCAACGCAAGACTGCTGATTGAGACGGTCTTGCTCGCAACCGAGGCGTCGGCGGCCAGGTCGAGGTGGCGCTGGTGTGACCCAGGGCCAAATGCTGGAGTGATCGCATCAGGGGGGCGGAGCAGGAGCGCGTTGGTTCCCGTGCCATGTCGATCAGGAATGACAACTAGGCCAGCGGGTGATCTGTGTTCGAGTAGGAACGCGTCCACCTCGACCGGATCAAGGGCTGGGCAGTCCCCGGGGACAAGGAAGGCTCTTGCTGCTCCGTTTGCCACGGCGTGGGCAACGCCAACTGAAGCAGCGGCGCTATGGCTTTGGGCTCCACCGTCGTCGAGCCACTCTGCCCCGTGGTGGGCGGCCATGCGTGCTGTGTCTGGATCACCAGACACGACAACGATCATCTCGATGGCACTGCAGCGACCTAGGGCTACTAGAACATCAGCAAACATCGCCGCAGCTAGGGCTCGGCGCTGCGCGTCCGGGATCTCTCCGTAGAGACGGGACTTTCCTACCTCGGGGGACTTCATCGGCAGGATCGCGAAGGTGGTCACTGCCCGTTTACCTCAAGCGTCATCGCGAAGGCAAGTGTCTCTGCTGCGAGCCGGCGGCGACCTTCCTCTCCGTCCATCAGAAGGTCTGTGAGGAGGGTTGGGGTGGCAGTGACATCCTGATCGGCTACGAGTCCGTTGATCAATGCTGCGTAGTGCTGGGCGATGCCCGCAGCGGACTGTTCGACCCCGGCAGCACGGAGGAACTCCTCCGTTGGGCCCTTGATGGCACTGCCGTGGACAAGGGGGCTGACAGCCACCACTGGTGCGCTCGCGGTCTGGATTGCTTGGCTCATGCCCGGGACAGCCAGAATTGGACCAATTGAGATGGCCGGGTTGGAAGGGCCAATCACGATCACATCCGCAGACGCAATGGCTGACAAAACCTCTGCGGTTGGCTTGGCAGCGGTGATTCCCTCCAAGACGACTGCCTCCACAGGTCCTCTTGCTTGGTCGACAATCATGAACTCCTGAAATGGGCGGGGTACTCCACCAACAACAACATGAGTTGCCACCGGTTCATCACACATTGGTAGTACTGCTGCCGAAACGCCGAATGACTCAGCAAGAGCGGCGGTAGCTTGAGTAAGGGTCTGCCCAGCGGCCAGCCGCTCGGCGCGATCTATGCCAATAGCGAGATCCTTATCGCCGAGCTGGAACCAGTTATCGGCATCGAGTTCGCCCAACTGGGCCATTGCGTGGAATGTGTCCCCGTCAAGTCCCCAGCCACGGTCGTTGATGCGACCAGCGAGGTGGAAGATGATCAGGTCCGGGTCGGGGCACACACGGGCGCCGTAGACGGTGACGTCATCACCAGTGTTGGCAATGACACTAAGGCGGACATCTGGAAGGCCAGCAAAGCCACTGGCGAGCTTGGCCCCACCGGTGCCCCCGGCAAGAACGACGACGCTGCTAGGCGCGTCAGGCGTCGGGGTTGAGTCCTGTGACACGAACGCCCGTCCTCGCCTTATGGCGGATGTTGATGGAGATCATCAGGGCGGTCATCTGTTCAGTGACCTTGGCGAGTTCTAGCCGTCCAGCGTCGATGGAACGCAGACCTGGAACAAGGTTGAGGATCTCCGCCACCTTGGCGATTGCGTCGCGGTCATTGGAGCAGAGGAGGGTGTCCTCGTCAAGGTCATGCTCAAGGTCGCCCAAGAGGTCGGCGCTAACCGTGTGGAGCCCGGCGACGACGGTCACGCCGGCTGGGACAAGGCTCTCGGCCTGCTGTGCTGCAGAGCCCTGCCAGACCCCGAGCGTTCTAGTGGGGGGACCACCAACATTGGTAGCGAGCGGAACTGTCGCGTCAACAAGGATTGTCCCTTCTGAAAGCGAGCCCTTGATCTCTTTGAGTGTGGGGGCCTGTGAGGAGAACGGAACGCACACAAAAACGATGTTGCCCGCTGCGGCCGCATCAGCATTAGAGAGACCAGTGACAGTGCCTTCGCCTGTGATGCTTGAGGCAACCTCAGCTGCGCGAGAGGCATCACGCGAGCCGATCACGACGTCGCGTCCAGCAAGAGCCAAGCGGGCTGCAAGGCCTCTCCCTAGAGCGCCAGTTCCACCAATGATTGCGATCGCGTCAGCCACGGCGTCGCAGTATAGGCTTTGCCAATGAATAGATTCGAAGGAAAGACAGCTCTGATCACCGGCGGCGCCTCTGGCATTGGCGCTGCGACAGCTGCCCGACTTGCCGCTGAGGGTGCGCGAGTCGCAATTGTTGACGTCAACATGGACAAGGCCAACGAGGTTGCAGCTGACCTTGGTGCCTTCGCCGTGCAGGCAGATGTGTCGGATCCAGAGGCAACGAACGCAGCCGTCGCGCTCGTCGTGGCCGAGCTTGGGCCGATCGATGTCCTCGTCAACAACGCGGGCACAGACCTCCCCGGTTACTTCATCAACAGCACGCCTGAGGTTTGGGATGTTGTTCTTGGGATCAACCTGATCGGAACATTCACTTTCACCCACGCCATTCTCGGTTCCATGCAGGAGCGTGGCACCGGTTCGATCATCAACGTGGCCAGCGAGGCCGGCAGGGCAGGGTCACCAGGCAATGCTGTCTACAGCGCTGCCAAAGCTGGCGTTATTGGCTTCACCCGCGCGATCGCCCGTGAAGGTGCCCGGTACGGAGTTCGCTGCAACGCGGTGGCTCCCGGTCCGATCGAAACCCCACTGCTGAATGCTGCTGCGGAGATCTACGGCGACATGGGCGTTCGGATGAAGCAGGGAATGATCGACTCGACCGTGATGGGTCGTGCCGGTGAGGTTGACGAGGTCTCCAGCACAATCGCATTCCTTGCGAGTGACGAAGCTTCATTCATTACCGGCCAGACGCTGAATGTCAGCGGCGGCATCACGATGTCCTGAGGGGTCAGATGTCTCTCCCCAACTTGGTCAGCATCCGCGAGGTCGGTCCAAGGGACGGCTTCCAGAACGAGCCGGAGGTAATCTCAACGGCAGACAAGATTGAGCTGATTAACGCGCTCGCGCGGACAGGGCTCAAGCGGATTGAGGTAACAAGCTTTGTCAGGGCCGACGTGATTCCTCAGCTGGCTGATGCCAACGAGGTCCTCGCGGGGATAGATCTTCCGGAGGGCGTATCGGCCTCAGTTCTGATCCCAAACCTGAAGGGCTTGGAGCGGGCGCTCGACAGCCGGGACAAATTTGATGAGGTCAACGTTTTCCTTTCGGCCTCTGAAACCCACAACCTCAAGAACGTCAACCGCTCTGTGGATGAATCACTTGCCGGAGTTGCTGATGTCTTGGCAATGGCTGGTGCCCAAGATCTGCGGCGTGAGGCAGTTATCTCAACCTCCTTCGGCTGTCCTTACGAGGGGCGGATTGCGCCGGAGCGGGTAATGGAGCTTGCCGCGCGGCTTGCTGACGCGGGGGCTGACGAGATTGGATTCGGGGATACAACGGGGATGGCTAACCCAGTTGGGGTGAGGGAGTTCTTTGAGCTTGCCCGCGAGGTTCTTCCAGGCATCCAGCTGACCGCGCACTTCCACAACACGCGCGGGCAAGGGCTTGCCAATGCCGTCGCCGCTTTGCAGGCTGGTGTTACCTCGTTTGAGTCAAGCTTTGGTGAGCTTGGCGGCTGCCCTGTGCCAGCTGGTGCCACAGGCAATGTTGCGACAGAGGACCTCGTCTCAATGTTTGAGGAGATGGGCGTCGGGACCGGGGTTGACCTGAAAACACTGCTGGGAACCGTTGCGCGGGTCAGCGACTTGCTCGGTAGGCCACTAGGCAGCCACACGCTCGTGGCCGGTCCGGTGGACTGGTCGCCTGGGTCCTGACCAGCTGGTCAGGGAACTAGAACTACTTTGCCAATGTTCCTGCGCTCGGCGATGATGCGGTGAGCTTCGGGAGCATTGTCAAACGGAACGGTGTCTGAGACGACGGGGTTGATTGTTCCGTCGTCGATCATCTCCATCAGGGGCGTGATCCACGGCTCGAGACTGCCACGGTCGTCCCAGAGGCGGAGCATGTTGAGGCCAATGACGGCCTTGGAGTCACCCATCTGGTCCATCAGGTTGAAGCCTCGGATCATCCTCAAGGCTTGGGGGATCGCAGCGGAGAGCCGCTTGCGGTCGCCGGGTAGAACGATCGATGCGCCGAAGGCAACCACGCGGCCACCTGGTCGTAAGAGGTTGTAGCTCCGCTTGAGTGATTCGCCGCCGATTGCGTCCATCACGAGGTCCATTTTGGGAAGGCTCTTCTCCCATCCCTTCTGGGTGTAATCAACAGCGTGGTCAACTCCTTGGGCTTTGATGGCCTTGTGCTTGCTTGGCGAGGAAGTCCCCCAGATCTCAGCGCCAGTCCGTTTGGCTATCTGTGTTGCCGCAATACCAACTCCACCAGCCGCTGCGTGGATCAAGACCTTCTCTCCAGCGCGCAGTGACCCGTACCCGAGCAGTCCAGCCCATGCCGTGCCGTAGTTGACTGGGAAGGCGGCGCCTTGCTCGAAGCTGAAACGGTCGGGGAGTGGGAGGGCATCCGCAACTGGAACGCAGACCTTCTCGGCGTAGCCACCGAATCGCGTGCCTGCCATTACGCGCATTCCGAGCGGAAGGGTTGCGGGGTCCACTCCAGCTCCGTGGTCAAGCACTGTTCCGGCAACCTCATAGCCGACAATCGCTGGCAGGTCCGGAGCGTCCTCGTACAGACCGGCGCGCGCCATCGTGTCAGCGAAGTTCACGCCGGCAGCAGCGACGCCAATCAGGACCTCTCCCGGTCCCGGGGTGGGGTCGGGTCGGTTCTCGACGGTTAGAACCTCCGGGCCACCGTTGCCCGGGATTACGACTACGCGCATCAGGAACCCTTGAAGTTGGGCTGGCGGCGCTCGCTAACAGCGCTGGCGCCTTCCACGAAATCTTCTGTGGCAGCGCAGACAGTTTGCGCTGTGACCTCGAGCTCAAGGTTCTGCGACAGGTTTGGCCGTGCAACGGAGTCAAGGACTCGCTTGGCAAGCCCGACGGCGATCGGAGCGCATCCCAAGAGTTCATCCACAAGTGTCTGGACTGCTTCGTCCAACTGGCCTGCGGGAACAGACCTGTTTGCCAGGCCGATCCGCTCGGCCTCGTCGCCAGCGATGAACTTGCCGGTCATGATCAACTCCTTAGCGCGTCCTAACCCGACGATTGCGGGAAGGCGCGAGGACCCACCGACGTCCGGGATCAAGCCGATCCGGGTCTCTGGCAGGCTCCAGACAGCATCATCAGCTGTGACACGCATGTCGCACGCGAGGGTCAATTCCATTGCCATTCCGATTGCTGCCCCGTGGACTTGAGCGATCACCGGCTTGGTCATCTCCTCGCAGCGATTGAAGGCGCGGATCATTGCTTCGCGGGTGGGGCGCAGCTTTGCCAGTCCGCCGGAGAAGTCACTCAGGCTCGACGTGTCAATCCCAGCCGAGAACATTGGCCCGTCGCCGCGGATCACGACGCAGCGGATGGCTGGATCGTTCTGTGTGTCCAGTAGGGCTGTGTCGAGGTCAACTATGAACTCAGAGTTCATGGCGTTGCGCTTGTCGGCACGGTCAAAGATCAGGTGACGGACCGAGTCACGGTCCTCAATTCGAATATGGCTCATATGGCCGCAGCCTACCGCCGCATCGGCCATTTGCGGGGTGCGGTTAGGCTCCGCGGTGATGAGTGACGACAGCACAGTCAACGAGGCGATCGAACGCAGTCTTGCCGGCGGCCCTGAGCGGCACCGCGAGAAGGCGCTTGAGCAGGGCCGACTTCCCGTCCGGGAACGGGTCTCACTGCTGCTCGACAAGGATTCGTTTGTGGAAGAAGCCCTCCTTGCCAACTGGGAAGAGGATGGCCTTGGGGCTGACGGTGTCGTTACCGGCGTTGGCACCGTGGACGGCCGCCCAGTGGCCGTTATGGCCAACGACCCAACGGTCAAGGCCGGCTCATGGGGCGCCAAGACTGTGGAGAAGATCCTCCGTATCCAAGAGCGCGCGATGGAGCGGCGGATTCCGATCGTCTACCTCGTTGACTCAGCGGGGGCTCGCATTACTGATCAGGTGAAGATGTTCCCGGGCCGCCGTGGCGCTGGGCGAATCTTCTTCAACCAGGTGGAGCTCTCCGGTGTTGTTCCACAGGTCTGCGTCCTATTTGGGCCAAGCGCTGCTGGAGGCGCGTACATCCCAGCTTTCTGTGACGTGGTGATCATGCGTGAGGGCAACGCGTCCATGTACCTCGGCTCGCCGCGAATGGCGGAGATGGTCATTGGCGAGACAGTCACCCTTGAGGAAATGGGTGGAGCCAAAATGCACACCGGTGTCTCAGGCTGTGGACACATGCTCGTCAAGGACGACACCGAGGGAATTGAAGTAGCCAAACGGCACCTTTCCTATCTTCCGACATCGTGGGAGGACGCCGCCCCCCTGACCGAGCCAGTCGGGCCTTCGCGCAAGACACTGAATGGTGTTGTTCCCGATGATGAGAACCAGCCGTTTGACATGCGTGAACTGCTTGAGGCAGTGATTGACGCTGACTCATTTCACGAGATCCACGCCCGCTGGGCAAAAGAACTCCTCGTTGGCTTCGCCCGCCTCAACGGCAAGCCAATCGGGATCGTCGCCAACCAACCCAAGGTCAAGGGGGGCGTGCTGTTTGTGGATTCCGCCGACAAGGCCGCCCGCCACATCAGCCTGTGTAACGCGTTCGGCCTGCCGATTCTGTTCCTCGCTGATGTTCCCGGGTTCATGATCGGAACCAAGGTTGAGCGTGAGGGAATCATTCGCCATGGCGCGAAGATGATCTCCGCTTTGAGTGAAGCCACTGTGCCAAAGATTTCAGTTGTCGTACGCAAGGCATACGGCGCGGGGCTCTACGCGATGGCCGGACCGGCATTTGAACCAGATGGCGTGATCGCCCTACCTGGCGCGTCGATCGCGGTGATGGGCCCTCAGGCTGCTGTCAACGCTGTGCATTTGAACAGGCTCCAGGCGATTGAAGATCCCGAGGAGAGAGAGCGTGTGACCGCTGAACTTAGGGATGAGTACGCGGCAGACATTGACCTTCTTAGGCTGGCGTCAGAGCTTGTGATCGACGCGATCGTTGAGCCAGATGACCTACGTGCGGACTTGGTTGTGCGGTTTGCTCAGGCTGAACGCAGGGTGCGCGCGCGCGCGCCGCGTCGTGGTCCCGTGCGCCCCGTCTGACGTAGCGCTCAGCGTTCTCACTTCTTTCACCATAAGTTGCACGGTAGGCTTGACGGCATGTCAGATACTGGTCATGAGGATGGCGCCAAACGGCGGTATGCGCCGGAGACGCGAAAGCTGATGATTCTTCAGGCCGCGGCAAAGGTCCTAGGCAATAACCCAATGGCCACTCTGGAGGACATCGCAGTGGAGTCCGGGGTTAGCCGCCAGATGATCAGCCGGTATTTTGGCCCCGGCGGTGTTGAGCCGCTGATTGCAGAGATGTTCGCAGGGTTCCTCGTGACGCTCAGGGGGCTGTACTCAGCCGTTTACCGACGGGGGCCTGCGGCCGACAGTGCTGAGCTGCGAGAGGTCATCACCGCTTTGATCGGACGGTGGGCTGACCTTGTTGAGACTGTGGATCAGCCCTGGCTGTTTCTGACTGAGCCGAACTCAGTCCACTCGACGGTTGCTGACGGCCACCGAATGATCTGGGCCGCAACTGATGACATCATCCTTGACTGGGCAGCGCCTAGTTATGAGAAGACGGAGGCGGTTCGACTTGCTGTCAGCGTTGAACATCGAGCTTCCAACGATGTCGCCTACCGGCTGCTCACTGGTGAG
>WLNJ01000008.1 GCA_009699865.1 Actinomycetota bacterium | reverse complement strand
GTGACATCAAGTGGAAGGCCAATAGCGCCTCCACCGATTTCAACTGCTGTCTGTTCAGCGGCTGAGTGGTCAACGTCGCCAATTGAGACCTTGGCGCCTTCACGGACCAGCGTTGTTGCGGTTGCGCGGCCGATGCCACGGGCTCCACCTGTGATTGCGATTACCTGACCTACTAGTGAGCGAGGCTGTTTTGCCATTGGTCTACTTCCTCCTGGAGGGTTGTACAGACGGCTTATGGAATCAAACTACTCGGGAATCGCCCCGAATGTAGACCGGTCAGGACGCCGTGGCTCGCGACACCGCGTCGCTACCTGCGGTCCCGCCCGCTGCCGTGCGTAGGATCATCACCCCGATGTCCCACTTCACCCACCAAGGTCAGAGGATCGCCTACACCGAGCACGGCTCTGGCAAGAAGGCCTGCGTACTGCTGCCAGGCCTACTGACAAGCCAACGGATGCACGAGGGTCTTGCGAGGTCACTTGCCGACGAGGGCGCCTACGTGATCACCATGGACCCACTTGGGCACGGTGAGTCAGACAAGCCCGTTGAGATGTGGCACTACTCGATGCGCGCCTACGCGCAGGAAGTAATTGGCCTGCTTGACCATCTTGAGATCGAATCAGCAGTCGTCGGCGGAGCCTCGCTTGGGGCCAACACAACCCTTGAGGTAGCCAGCGCGGCGCCCGAGCGGCTGAAGGGAATGATCCTTGAGATGCCAGTTCTGGAATCCGCGCTACTCGGTTGCGCAATGGCCTTCACTCCGCTGATGTGCGCCCAGACATTCGCGGCACCGCTGATGCGCGCGAGTGGACGCATCGCTGGGCTTGTGCCACGCAGGTTTGTGCCACTTGTCGGCGAGATCGCACTCGACTGGATCGAGCAGGACCCCGAGCCTGGGTCCGCCGTCCTGCAAGGACTGTTCTTCGGTCGGGTTGCGCCACCCCGAGAGGAACGTCGAACTTTTGAGCACCCGTCGCTGATCATCGGCCATCCGCGCGACCCCGTGCACCCATTCTCAGATGCTGGGCTGCTCAACCGTGAGTTGAAGAACTCACAACTCCTGCGGGCCAACTCCGTACTGGAACTCCGCTCCCGTCCGGAACGCCTAACCGGCGAGATCAAGCAATTCGTAGATCAGTGCTGGGCTCCACGTAAGCGTGCTGCCAAGCCTCGCGCTGTCTCCGCCGCCTAACCGGCAGCGCCCCAGACTCAGGCCGACTTGTCCCAGCCGCCACGCTCACCGCGGTAAAGGCCCTCACCTGTGAACACCATCCGAACCGTTGCGATCAGGATCTTGAGGTCAAGGCTGAGCGATTGACGGTCGATGTACCAAAGGTCAAGTTCAATGCGTTCGCTCCACGGGAGCGAGGCGCGGCCCTGCACTTGAGCCCAACCGCTCACGCCGGGTCGCACACTTAGGCGGCCACGCTGCCGCTCGTCATATTCGGCTACCTGTTCCAGCAAAGTTGGTCGTGGGCCAACCAGCGACATTTCGCCCTTGACTACGTTGACCAGATTTGGCAGTTCGTCTAACGACCAGCGCCGCAGAAAGCCCCCGACCCGAGTGATCCGGCTGTCGTTGTGATCCACGGCCATACCAGCACCACTGTGTTCGGCTCCAACAATCATGGTCCGCAACTTGACAATCTCGAACTCATGACTGTTAAGGCCAGCGCGCGGCTGGCGATAGAGGATCGGGCCCTTGCTGTCGAGCCGGATAGCGATCGCACACACCGCGACTACCGGTGCCGTCACTGCCACGGCAACGCCGCCAACAAGCAAATCGAGCGTCCGCTTGATGCCTCTCTGGGCTGTGTTCATCGCGTTCCCTCTGGCGGTTCCCAGCCTGCCTCTGTTCCGTGCCGCGCCCAGTCCCAACAGCCTGCGGCTATCGCCGCAGTCATCAGCACGTAATAGCGAATCAGGAGCAGTGGCTTGAGCTTGACTCGTCCCCCGAGGATCGCCGCTGCGATCCCGGCCAGTTGGAGTCCCACAACCACAGTCCAGAATGTTGAGCCAGAGGCCAGCAGCGCGCTCGCGAGCAGGGCCAGTGCATGCAGCAGCGGCGACGCGTAACGGATCGCACGATGGCTGAAGATCATCAAGCAGTACAGCGGTGAATAGCCGCGGGGTGAGAGCAGCCCGCCCTTGATGACAATCGGCCAAGCGTGGCTCATCATCCGGCGCTTCCTTGAGAACTCTCCCTCAAGGCTGGGGACCATCAGCTCAGTTGCCGACGCGCTGGGCGCCTCAACGGCTAGGTGGCCGAGCTTGACGAGCGTTGACGGAAGTTTGAGGTCGTGGCCCATCACTGGGTCTACCTCGACATAGTCACTTCGGCGAACGGCGTAGATAGCCCCGTTACCTGCCGTAACCGAGGCGAGCTTTGCCTCCAGCCCGCGGATGAACATCTCAAACCGCCAGTAGATGCCCTCTTGGTTCGTTCCATCAGCACGCTCAAACCGAACCCGCCCGCAGACATACGCCACCTCTGGGTCAGCAAACGGAGCGAGGAGGTAGCGCAGGGCCGTTGGGCGCCACTTCGAGTTGGCGTCCGAGAACGCGATCAGATCAGCGGTCGAGCCTCTAACAGCGGCATCCTGCGCGCGGACCTTGCCTCCACGTGGAAGGTCAAGGACCTTGTCAGCTCCCGCTGCACGGGCAGCCTCCACCGTGCCGTCATCGGAGCCGTCACACGCGACGATGATTTCAAGTTCGCCGCCGGGCCAGTCCAGAGCCCGAAGGTTCTCGATCCGTTGCGCAATCACTCCCGCCTCACGGTAAGCAGCCACCACGATCGACACAGAGGGCAGTGCGTCGGTGTCAGCCAGCGGCGCTGGTGCGCCAGGACGCCGCATCACCATCTGGAGTGCGGCAAGCAGCAACGGATACCCAACCTGACTCCAGGCGAGCAGGCCCGCGCTGAGCCAGAAGGTGGTTTCGAGAGCAGTGTTCACTTGAACCCCAGTTTGATCACAGCGTCGGCCGCCCGATCAACGCCGGGCGATGACCTGCCGGTAGAGGGACTCGTGGAGCTCTGCGATCCGCTCCCACGACCAGTCGCCCGTTGCTAGGCTCCGGCCCGCATCTGAGAGTGCCTGCAGCGCAGCTGGGTCGCGCAGCAGCGAGCTGATTCCAGCTGCCAATGCCTGAGGATCTCCCGCCGGCACTGTTCGCGCCGCATTGAGAGCAGCAACCTCTGGGAACCCGCCAACGTCACTTAGGAGCAGTGGTGTGGAGAAGGCGAGGGCGGTGGCCAGGACCCCTGACTGGTCGATCTCCAGATAGGGAAGGACGCAAAGAGCTGCGGCTGCGAAGATCGCCGGGATTTCGCGATCGTCTACAAAACGGGTAACGAAACGGACTGACTCCGGTGCCTGCCGGCGCAGCTCTTCAATATCCATCCGGGGGCGCCCGACAATCCAAAGCTCTGCGTCTGTGACATCTCCCCAAGCATCGAGGAGGACGTCGAGACCCTTGTACGGCCGCATCAGCCCAAAGCTCAAGACAACTGGCCGCTCACCTCTTGAGCCCGGCCCCACAAGCTCTTGGGGAAGTGGCATCGGGTTGGCAATGCCTGCGAGGTGATCCAGCGGGCCGTGAGGGATAACAGCAACCCGCTCGGGGTCAAGGCCTACCTCGTTGACGAGGCGATCGCGGCCATGTCGGGTGTGGACGACAACCGCGTCGGCCTTGCCCCAGATCTTGGCCTGCGCTGCAAGCTGCCCTGGCCGAGGCTCCCTTGGAAGCACATCGTGCGCTGTCATCACCAGCGGGGTCTTGGTCGGAAGCAGGTGGACATCGAGCCCTTGGACTGCGAGCCACTGCGCGTGGACAACATCAAAGGACTTGGTTGATCGGCGCCAAGCGAGCATGTCTGGGAGATGCCGCAGCAATCGCCCGCCCCGAAGCAGCTTTGAGCCCGCCGGTCCGGGTAGGCCTCGGTAGAAGCGTTCCTCCCGGGTATACCCAACCGGGTCAGGCACATCGCCATAGGAGAACGGGCCTGTCGCGAGCTCTACAGTCAGCCCTCGGCCTGCCAAAGCCTGTGCCAAGGCGTGGTCGTATGGCGGCGTATAAGCAGCCGGGTCAACGAGCTGGACCTTCACGATCGGGCGACTTCCGGCATTCGTTTGAGTAACGGTACCGACGCACGGACCCGCTCAGTGCCCGTGGTCAGCACCCTGCCGCATACCTGTGCGCGATCATTGCGTGTGTGAACGACATCGAAGTCACTTACTGCATCGTCAATACAGCCCAGCGCGACAAGCTTGCGGAGTGTTTGGATGCCGTCGGGCGTGAGCGAGCGGCAGTGCCATTTACGACCGAAGTACTCGTTCTTGACAACTTTTCCCAGGACGGCTCAGCCGAGCTCGCGCAGAGCCACCCTGCGGTCGACCGGGTTATTGCGCTGCCGCGCAGGCGAGGTAAGGCCGAGAACGACAGTGAGCTAATCGGCGCTGCCCACGGCCGCTTCTGTCTGCTCCTGAACGAGGACGCCTTCCTCAAGCCCGGCGCCACCGCGGCCCTTCACGCCGCACTTGAAGGTGACCCGCTCGCCGCCGCTGCAGGCGCCCGTCTGCTCAACCCAGCCGGCAAGGCGCAACCGTCCGCGTGGCGCTTCCCCTCATGGGGAACTGTTCTCGCGGGAGCGCTGCTGCTGCACCGCTTCGTGACCGTGCAGTCGGGTGGCGCTGCTGTGACCCGAAGAGTCGACTGGGCCCAGTCCGCAGCAATGCTGTTGCGAACCGACACAGTCGAAGCGATTGGCCGACTCGACCCGGCGTACTTTGTCTACTCGGACGAGACCGACCTCTGTAAGCGCCTGGCTGATCGGGGCAGGCCCACTCTCTACGTTCCGGGAGCTGAAGCAGTCCACCACGAGGGGCTCTCCACAGGAGACTCGGCTGAACGTCGCATTGTGGAGTTTGCCCGCGGTCGCGACCGCTACCTAAGGACTCACCTCGGGTCATTGACATCGCTCGCAATGCGTCCGCTGATCGCCTTTCCATACCTGCTCCGTTCCATCGCAGCCACAGCTCTGCCGGGCCACGACCCCCAGCGCTACCGCGCCCACGCCCGGGCTGCGATGCGTCCTGCTGACGGTGAGGGACTGCGCGAGGCGGCGGCGGCCTTCAACCGGCGCGAGTCGGCAAGAGCCGCAGTCTGACCGCAGCAAACCCGCGGGAGAAAGCCTCGCGCTCCTCTGAAGTCACAAAGCCGCTCAGCACCAACACGCATGGGATCAGCGCGAAGACTGCGGCCCGCTCGAGAAGAGCAACCAAACCAGCAGTCGGAAGCAGGATGTTGCCTGCCACGGAGATTCCACCGGCCACGGCGGTCAGCCAGACCAGGCGGGTCCACTGGAATCCCACCTCAAACAGTTTGCGCGTCATCAGCCGCAGCGACGCGAGCATCACCACATAGGCACCCGCAAGCGCAATGCCTGCTCCGGCGATACCCATTGAGGGCACGAGAATCGCCAGCAGAGCCACGTTTGCCACAAGGCCGGCGATGGCAGCCGGGAAGTTGCGCGTTGTTACCTTGGCCCTCCCACCAACGGTGATCATCAGATGAACCAGCCCGTAGAGCGCCCAGCCCAAGGCAACCCAGGGCAGCGCCTTGTACGCGGGATAGAAGGCAGGGGCGGCAAGGAGGCGGACTATCCATCGGCCACCGAGGACAAGCGATGCGACTGCCATCCCTGTGACCACCGCGTACCAAGTCGTGACTGACGCATAAAGACGTGCCGCTACCCGATCGTCTTTGATCGAGTAAGCGAGTGGCGGCCAGGCGTACTGAAAGCCACGGGCGAGAGCGATCATCCCGGCCGACAGCTTCACGGCCAGTGAGTAAAGGCCGGCTGACGCAGCACCACCTCGTCCGTGGAACAGCCAAGCCCGGTCGATCAGATTGAGTGCGAAGACGCTCGCGTCCGCAGGGACAGTTGGTAGGCCGAAGCGGAGCAGTGTCCTCAGGCCACTTGCCTCTCCCGGCTGGGCCCTGAGGCGTTCGCGCTCCCAGAACCAAAGTGCGAGCAACACAACAGTTGAGGCTGCGTAGTTACCGAACAGGAGGCCGTTGGCTCCCTTGCCCTGCACCACGACGAGCCAGACGGTCAGGCTGACTGTCATCAGAACATTGGCAATCGAACAGATGGCGTATTGGACTGACCGCTCCTCCACTCGCAGCAGGGCCTGTGCGAGTTCAAGGTTGGAAAATGACCACAAACCAAGTGCTGCTATCCGGATAATCGTCGGGTCTGAACTCCCCAAGACGAGCCGGCTGATCGGCTCTGCGCAGCTGAGCACGGCCAGACAGACACCTGTCGAGACGGCGAAGAGCGTCAAGACTGAGCGGCGAGCAAGAGCGTCCCTGCCTGCGGTGTCGCGTTGCTCATAGTGGTAACGAACAAAGGCCTCGCCGATGCCAAGGCGTACGACGATGCTCATAAAGACAACCCCGGCTCCAATCAGCTCTGCAGTCCCGTAATCAGAGCGGGTCAGGTGCCGCGTGTAGACCGGCAGCAGGAGTATCGCTAGAGGCTTGGAGACAAGGTCAGAGACCTGATAGGCAAACCCTGTGCGCAGGAGTCGTCTCAGATATCCCTGTGCTGCCATCCCCAAGGAAGCTACCCGGGGGAGCGGGCGGCTACCGTCCCGGGGCATGAACCCTCGGATTGCCCTCTTCCTGCTCCCTCGTCCCTTGGACGCCTTCATCCTCCAGGACTTCGTCCGGCCGCTGGCCGCAGAAGCAGGAGTTGAGGTGCTTGAACCCGGTCGCATGCCAGCCGGCGCTCTGATGCGTCTACCCAAGCCCCTCGCCTCGGTTGAGGCCGCACGGCAGGCGCGCCGCGTCAAGCTCAACGGAGATCTAGGGGTAATCGTTCTGATGCACCCGGTTCAGTGGCCGTTGGCGGCCGCACTGCTTGCCCGCAATCCGAGCGCCCAGCTCTGGTACGGAATTTGGGATCGCTACGACTGTGCTCCAGACGCCGACGAGCGAACACGGGCGCGGGTTGGAGCCATGCACTCCGCGGCATCGGCCCGGGCTGACTGGCGCTTTGCCGTGTCTGGGGCTCTTGCTGACCTAGAGCGAGAGGCGGGCCGCGACTGCGATGTCCTGCCTCCGCCGCACGACGCATTCCCAGCACCTGACCCGGCTCAAGCGATCGTCGCTGCCTCAATGGGGCATCTTGGCCGCAGGACCGACTGGGCGCTGCTAAATCGCCTTGTGACTGACCTGCCGGAGTTGACACTGCTATTGATCGGCGAAGTCCACGCAGATGAAACCCCGGATGACAAGGACCTCAAGGCCGTGCTCGCCGCGCCGAACGCGGTCTGTCTTGGATCTCTCCCCGATGAAGCAGCCGCCCGCGTGATCAGCCTCGCGGATGTCTGCCTACTCCCATTCCGGGAGGACGAGTTCAACGACACCGGTCTACCCCAGCGGATCCTCAAGGCCGCCAAGGTCGGGCGCAGAACTCTCGTACCGCCCCTTAAGGGTCCACTCACCCAGAGCGAGGCAGTAACCGTTTGCTCAACTCCCGCTGAGTGGACTGCGGCGCTGCGGAGCGCTGGCCAGGCTAACCACACTGGTGATCCAGATCTGCGGGCTTGGGCGCTGACTCAAAATGAGGCGACACTTCTGGCCCCGTTCCGTGAGCGGCTTCGCGGAGTGGGTATTTAGCCCTAAAACGAATGAAGGGCGGGCCCTTGACAGGCCCACCCTCCACCAAAACCTCAAGAACCGTCTGGACTGGCTCAGAAAGGCGTTGACGAGCAGTTGATCGCAGCCTTCTTACGAAGGTCTGAGTTCAACTTCCCGTACTGACCCTGAGAATCAGGGTACTTCGCAGTTGCCTGCGCAATACATGCCTGCTGCTTTACGCCGCCCGCACCAACCCAAAGCATTGCGGTGGCGATTACAGCAAGGACGCCGTAGAAGATCTTTGCGAGTGGTGGACGACCGAGTGGCGCCACTGCTCCCTCAGAATCGACGGAATCGTTATTTTCCTCGTTGATGGCTACATCCGCGTTCACGGGTGCTGCCTTCTCCGGGGTATGTTCATTCTGTTGTTCAGTCATAAAACGGCAGACTAGAGCTTTTGAGCTGACTAGGTGTCATGCGGCTCACAGAGTGCAAAAAGCGGGTAAAAAGGCCCGCATTGGGCTCTTTCGGGAGTCCCTCGCCGGACCTAATAGCGCTTGAGCTGGCAACGGGGCCAAGTGCACGGCCGCGGTGGGTCAGTAAGGCCACTCGCCGCGGCCGTCGTCAAGCAACTTGGCGACAGGCCGAAGCTTCACTACAAGCAGAACCTTGATGGTGACATTACGCGCGAACCAGCCAAGCTCTCTGATCTGCTTGAAGACGTTGCTCCGCTTCGCCGATCCAGACATCGGAGTCCGGCGATACTCGGCAAGCGAGCGCGAGCGGCCCACGTACTGCCAGTCCGGACTGAAGAAGAGCAGGCGGATCTGCGCGAGAGTCACGCCAACCGAGGCAAACGAGTCATGGATACACATGGTCCCGTTGGCATTGACCCGGGCGCCCCAGTCCCGAATGTCAGCTGCAGCAGGTCCATAGCGGTGGGCTCCATCGATGTAGAGCATGTCCAAGCCGCCTTCGATTGCCGCGTGCGCTCCCTGTGAGGGCAGCCGGACGTGGCGAATCCTGTCGTCTACTCCCGCAGCCTTGAGGTTTGCGTGGAACAGTTCGTGGTCGCCCTCACCCTCACCAGCGGTTCCGTCAATCTGCTGCGGGCCTCGATCGTTGCCGGCGTGAGGGTCAATGGCAGCGACCTCTCCAGCTCCAGGCGCTGCCTTGGCGATGACTATCGCTGAACGGCCACGGTACGAGCCAATCTCAGCAATCTTTCCTCCTGGGGCAACCCGACTGGCTGCATCCCAAAGCAAGCGCGCTTGCCCTTCGGTCATCCAGCCTTCTACGCCATCAACAGATGCCCACGCGGAAGCAAAACCGTCGTTGGGGGTCGGTACGTGCCCAGTGCTGTCGTTTCCTTCAACCAGAAAGACGATCCTAGCGGTACGAGCAGGCGGCATGGCCAGCGCGTCCAGCCCTTGCGAGGACTAGGCTTGTACATAGTGGGAACCGTTTCACAGGCAGGGGGCGGAGGGGCCCTAAACAGCAGAATCGGGCGGATTACCGCCCGACCGGATGCGCAGTTCCTTTTTGCCGTCACGGCACTCGCTTTTCTGTTCCGCGCAATCATGATTCTCAGCGTCCAGCGGCACAATAATTTCGCCTTCAACGACGCCTTCTTCTACCACTCAGTTGCGGCAATGGCCGCTGACGGAAAGGGCTTCGCCACCCTTGACGGCAGGCCTTTCGGGCAGTGGCCGCCCGGCTATCCGTTCGTCCTGTCTGTCCTTTATCGCTTCACTGGAACCAGCCCTCTCGCGGGGGAGTTCCTGAACGGGTTTATGGGAGCCGCGGCCGTACCACTGATCTACTCCATCGCAGAGCGGACCTTTGGTCGAGTCGAAGCGCGGATCTGCGCAATCGGTATGGCAATTCTCCCAGCCCAGATCTTCTTCACTGATGTTCTTATGTCCGAGCCGCTGTTCGTCCTGATCCTGCTGACGACGCTGTGGTTAATCGCCCATCGCGAACCGACGATTCAGACTGCTGCTCTGATCGGCCTTGTGATGGGCGTCGCGACCCTCACCCGAGGCGAAGGACCGTTGATGATCCTGATGCCCCTAGCCGCATGGTTCCCGCGTCTTCCACGCAGAGTCCTAGCCGAGCGGTTGGGAGTCGTGTTGGGTGTCGCGATCCTCTGCGTTGTCCCATGGACCATGCGCAACTACTCAACTTTCCACCGGTTCATACCTGTGAGTACAAACTTCGGTTCGACCTTCTGGTCAGGCCACAACCCAACTGCGACAGGCAAGCAGAGCTATCCGCCTCCCTCGCTGACCGCACAGGCAGGTCCATCTAATGGCCGGTTCTACCAAATTGATCAGAGCAAGCTCCTGCAAAAGGACGCTACCAATTGGATTAAGGCCCACCCTTTGCAAGACCTAGCGCTAATCCCCTGGCGGTTCCTCGGTTTGACTGAGGGCGATGGCGGATCCATCTACTTCTGGGTAAACAAGACTGGAGACGGGAAGAAACCCCTCAACCATGCTTGGGCCGACCGGCTGGGAACGATCGCTGACATGGGTTGGTACGTCCTCTTCACCGCGTTCATTGCCTCACTGGCAGTGTTCGGTCGAAGCGTCTGGCGGAACAGCGTCCTGCGGGCCATCCTCACCTATGTTGCATTCAGCACCGCGCTCTACTCAGTAGTCCTCTACGGCCAATTCAGGTACCACGTTCCACTCGAGCCGATGCTGCTAATCGTGGCCTCGCCAGTCATCGCCCAACTGGTTGCCGTACGCAGGCGACGGCTTGAATCAGCGGCGGCATCCTAAATGAGCACAACGCCACGCACTGGTGACGAGGAGACCACAGAAACTGGGGTAGAGGAACAGAGCCAAGTAGCAACCCCGGTTCCAGCAGGCCTAGAGCCGCTGCTCGACTCAAGTACAACTGAGACCGTTGACCTAGTCGAGATTGGCGAGATCCAAGCGCCGGTCACAGCGCCAGTCCCAACAGTCGAAGAGGTCCTCACAAAGCCACGCACGCCTCTACTCCCAAAGAGAGCCGAGTGGCTGCTCCTCCTCGCATCAGCGGTAATGACATTCCTCCAGCGCCCAGGCCTGGTGTTCACTGACTCACGAAGCGACCTGACCGCTGACCCCACTCTCTTCCTCAGCCGAGTCTCCGATGTGTGGTCGTCAACCTACGACCTTGGTCACGTCCAGTCGGGTCAGTTCGTCGGCTACCTCTTCCCAATGGCTCCCTTCTATGCCGGTGGTAGCGAGTTGGGGATCCCCATGTGGATGGTCCAGCGGCTGTGGCTAACAATGATCCTCGCGGGGGGCGCAATTGGGATCTCCCGACTGCTGGGCGCACTTTGGGATCGGCACGACGGAACGGCCCGCCTCTTGGCCGGACTTGTCTTCGTCTTCAACCCGTATGTCGTCACCCAGATCAACCGAGGCACGATCACCCTGCTCGCCTATGCCGTCCTTCCGTGGCTGCTCCTCGCCGCTCACCGGGGAGTGCTCCAGCCGAGGCGTTGGCGTTGGCCGATAACAGCCGGAATGCTGATAGCGGTCGGTGGTGGTGGTGTTAACGCTGCCGTACTCCTCTGGGTACTTCTGGCACCACTGCTCCTGATGTTCTACGAAGTCGCTGTGATCGGCCGATCGCGTAAAGCTGCTTGGTCATTCCTTTGGCGCACAATGCTCTGCGTCGCTGGACTATCGATCTGGTGGGCTATTCCAGTTTGGCTCCAGAGCGGTTACGGCGCCGACTTCCTCTCCTTCACTGAGCAGCCCTCAACCATTTGGGCGACCAACAGCGTGTCTGAGTCACTCCGGCTCTTGGGGTATTGGATCAGCTACTTCCAGATCGGATTCGGGGCAAGCCGCGCAGTGGTGCCACCAACCACGGTCTATCTGTTTGCTCCGGTCCTAGTTGCTGCGACCTTTGCAGTTCCCCTGATGGCGTTCGGCTCACTGTCCCGTATCTGGAAACGCCCTTATATCCCCTTCTTCGTACTCCTAGCCGTTTTCTCAACAACGGTCATGGCAGTCGGCTTCCCTCCAGGCAAGCCCCTCTACACACTTCTGATCAAGGCCTACTACGGATTCCCACTCCTCCAGATCCTGAGGACTACCTACAAAGCCGCACCGCTTCTCTCTGTAGCCCTGGCGTGTCTGGTCGGCGCGGGCGGCGCCGACCTGCTCAGGCGGGCCCGCACCCCTGCTTCGCGGCGGGCAATGACAGCGGGTCTGATTGCCATTCCGATTGCCTTCGGGTGGCCGATGTTCACGGGTCACGCCATTGATGCTCAGCTTGCCTACAAGGATGTCCCCGACTATTGGAGGGCCGCGGCGAGTGACCTCAACACAAAGACCGCGCCCGGGTATCGAGCGATGATCCTCCCCGGTCAGCAGTTCGGCGTGTACCGGTGGGGAGCGACCTTTGACCCGGTCGCGCCGGCGATCACCAAGGCGCCCGTCGCGCAGCGCTATGCGGTCCGCTACTCCGATGCACACAGCTCCCAGCTACTGACGGCAGTTGACAACCTCGTCCAGCAGAGACGCCTGATCCCCGGACAACTTGGACGGCTCCTCAGACTGATCGGTGTGGACCAAGTCATTGTGTCGGCCGACGGAACGCCGGAGAGCTCAGGCGAAATTGACGCAGCCAGTGCGGTTCAGGCATTCAAGACAGAGCCCTACCTGAACAAGCCTGCGGAAAGCTACGGCCCCAACATTCTGGTTCCCCCAGCAGTCGGCCGAGGGGGGCCAGTGGTCTCACTGCCAGCGATCCGCCGGTACAAGATCACCGGGACTGAAGCGAATTCACCTGGTCTGATCAGAGCGCACTCGCGCAAGAGCTCTGTCCTTGTGACCGGTGATGCCAATGCGATTACTGAGCTCGCAGCCGCAAACCTAATGCCCGACTCCAAGGCAATCCTCTTCACAGGAGATCAATCGCAGGCGCAGCTCAAAAGCCTTGTTCACGACGGAGCCTCGCTGGTAATCACCGACACAAACCGCCGCCAGACCGTCCTTGCCACCAGGACAACTCATGACCAGGGAACCGTCCTCTCTACGCGGGACAAGATTGCCCCGGATGTTCCCTCCTATGCACTGTTTGAGGGCATTGGACACTCCAAACAGACAGTGTCCGTCTACACGGGCGTCGACTATGTGACCAACCCAGAAGGCCCTCAGCTCCTCCTGCGTCCAGAAGCAAGACCTTACGCAGCTATGGACGGTGACCTCCGAACCACTTGGACGCCTTCGAACTTCCTCCCCGCCAGCAGATGGATCGAGGTCGGCCTAAAGAAGCCAGTACAAGTGGAAGCAATCCAGATCCACCCACACCGTGATGGGCTAGTTCAGACCACGAGAATCGCTCTCTCTGTCAACGGTGGACCAGAGCGCGACATCAAGCTCATGCCAGGTTGGAACAGCGTCGGAATGGGTGCCATTCCGATCAGCACAATCCGCGTTCGAATCACCCACACATCCACCTTCGGCGGTATTGACCTTGGCGGTATTGACGAGATCAAGATCCCCCGGGTCAGCGTCCACGAGTGGCTGCGCACCCCAATCTGGGCGTCGAAAGCCACTGCCGGTATGAACCTCTCCCGGAATCCGATCTCAGTTCTCCTCTCTAGGCAGACCGCACCGGACCCGTACCGGGAGTCAGGCGCCTACGGCGGGCCGGTACCAACTGGTGACCCTCAGGCCACATTCGATGCTGAGCGGTCGATCGAGCGGATCGTCAGCATTCCCACAAGCCGGAACTTCCTTCCCGCTGGCTGGGCAAGCAGTGCTCCCTGGGCAGCTGACCCCAAATTTGACCGACTAGTAGGCATGAAGGGTGGCTGGACATTCAGCGGCTCCCCGCGGTTCGAAGGCCAGCCTATTCATCGAGCATCCTCCGCTTTTGACCACAACCCGCGGACCGCCTGGATCGGCGAATCCCGAACGGGCATAAAGCCTTGGCTCGCTTGGCGAGCCCCTAAGCCTGTCCTAGTGCGGTCACTCAAGCTAGTCCCCGACTCTCCGCTCTACGCGCGCGCAACACTCGTCAAGGTGACATTTGATGGTCTTGCGACTGGACTCGTCAAAGTTGGTGCCAACGGATCAGTGTCGCTGCCACGCGCCATCCGGGCACGCAATATTCGGATTGACATAGTGAAATCTGCAGTTCCTCCCGGCCCAGCCTCATTCCGTCTCCTCCCAGCAGTGGCAATCCGCGAGGTAGTGGTACCTGGAATGAAGGCGCCTGCTCCCCGCAGGCGAGGGACCTTCGCAACCGCTTGCGGCTCGCTCCGCGTCAACGCCAACGACAGCTCGGTTAAGGGACGAGTGACCGGCACCGTCGATGACCTCGACAACGCGCGGCCACTGAAGTTCAGCTCGTGTGGGGCAAGGAAGACAATTCCTCTGATCGGTGGTCCCAACGCGATCATTGCGCCGGAAGGAACACTGATGCGAATCGATCACCTGGAGCTGACTGCGAAGCCACCAAAGCCGGCTGTGGCCCAGACGGGTGCTAGAGCACTCTCTCCACACCTGGATAAGGATGGCTACGCCCATGTCCAGTTCGACGGGCCTGGCTGGCTTGTTCGCGGAGAGAGCATGAGCGTTGGCTGGAAGGCCTTCTGCGGTCCCGACCGTGACCACATGGTCGACCTTGGAGTTCCGAGAGTTGTTGATGGCTTTGCGGCTGGCTGGCCGGTCTCGAGCAAATGTCGCGTCGCGCGATTCTCGTTCGCTCCCCAAGCCACGGCTACCAACGCCTACATCGCCTCCGCAGGAGCCACCGGTCTCTTCGCCCTGATCCTGTCGGCAAGCCTTTTGGCCACCAGACGGCGCCGCCTTGCCGGAGCACCCGAGCCAATTGAGACAACCCCACACGACGCTCCAGGTAACGACCCGCTCGCTCATGCCCGTCGAGGCTTTGCCGCGACCGCCCCGCTCTTCGCCGGCGCCCTCGCCGCCGCCCTGTTTGCTCTGCGAGTTGCCCCTCCAATTGCCCTTCTTACGCTCTTCCTCGGACTATGGGGGGTCAATGTTCGGCGCCTCTACACAATGGCTTTCGTGGCGCTGTGCCTCGTACCCCTCGGCTACTTGGCACAGCTCCCCAAGAACAAGAACGGCGGCAACTTCTACTACGCGGTCGAACTGATTGGGGAACATTGGATCTCCACCGTTGCGATCCTTCTAGCCGGCTCCGGGGCCTTTCTTACCGCGCTGAGAATTCGTTGGGCTACCCATCCACGCGCCGGCCGGTGGAGCATCAGGCGCATCCGCGCGACCGTACGTCTGAAGAAATTCAGGCGGCGCGGCGCAAGTGGATAACGCAGTTCCACGAGAGAACTTCGCGCACAACTGGGATCCGGCTGATAAAGGCTAGCCGGGGCCAATAGCGGGGCTCGACCCGGTCAATAACAAGCTCAGGGTGGCTCTTAACCCTGGCAAGAATCGTTGAGATATGAACTGGCCAAAGGCCATCGTTGATCACATTCTTGTCCGGGGTCCCGTGGAGACGATCATGGAGCCAGGTACCAAAGCGTGGGCCGAGGTAGTGGTAAGGGGCGTAGAGATGGCCTCCCCATGGCGAGTACCAGTTAGTCCATGAAACATAAGCCCATCCGCCCGGCTTAAGGATTCGCGCGATCTCATCAATCACAACTGGAGCCCTCGAGCAATGCTCGAGCAGGTTCGAGCAGAGCACAGCATCAATCGACTGATCCTCCAAGGGCAGGTCGGCTGCATCGGCTACGAGCGCTCCCTCTGGTGGCGCTCCTGCCAGGGCCAGTTCCCCTGGATCAAGGTCAACTGGGAGCACATCCGCGCCGCGGGTCCTTAGCTCTGCTGTGTACCAGCCGGCACCGCATCCAAGATCCAGAATTCGCTTCCCAACAACACTTCCATGGCGGGCCTCTAGTGTGTCCGCCGTGTCCGACGCCATCCGCCGGTAGAACGGCTCAGGGTCAGTCTGTTCATTGCGAAACAGCGTCCAATACTCGCGGTAACGGTTCAGACCCTGTGGCTTCTTCGGCGTGGCAGTCATACCAATTAGCCTCGCAGCTTTCCAACAAGCCCGCCGGACTTGGCATTCGGCGTGTGAGCTGCCATGGCATCACGGAACGCCTCGATCGTCAAAGTTGCCGTCCTCTCCCATGCAAAGGTCGCGGATCGTAACCGCGCTGCCTCTCCCATCTGGGCTCGGAGATCATCATCAAGAAGAAGGCGCTGAACGTTGGCGGCCATCTGTTCCCTTGTGTCGGACAGCAAACCTGTCTCGTGGTCAACGACCGCTTCCCTAAGGCCGCCCACTCGCATTGCCACGGTTGGGGTTGAGCAGGCAGCCGACTCCAAGGCCACAAGAGACCAACCTTCAACAGATGACGCTGTCACATTCAGCCATGCACGCTGGAGCAACTCCACCTTCTCCTCTTCAGTTACAAAGCCGTGCAAGCGCACTCGAGCACCAAGCCCACGGCGCGCCACTTCAACCTCGATTGCTTCGCGATTGTCACCATCACCAGCAATCTCGAGAATCGCGTCGGGAACCAGGTCGAGCGCATCAAGCAGGAACTCAACCCGCTTGTACTTCTTCAGCCTGCCCAAGTAGAGAATCGTCGGAACTTCAGCTCTCAGGCCAGGTTGCAGCGACGAGGTATCTACGCCATTGTGGGCGACCTGGATCGCCTCGCGAGGAACCCCATGCTCTGCGATCTCTGCCGCAGTTGAGTCAGAGACCGTCAGGAAGGCGGTGTC
Source organism: Actinomycetota bacterium (assembly GCA_009699865.1). GTDB lineage: Bacteria > Actinomycetota > Thermoleophilia > Solirubrobacterales > Solirubrobacteraceae > WLNJ01. Next base: position 47,929 of record WLNJ01000008.1, on the reverse strand, counting down.
TCGGTAGAGCGTCTTAAGAGGGATCGTTTCCAACGCGGCGGCCGCGAACTTGCCGGCGCCACCCATCTCGCGGACGTAGTGCTCCTTGTGGATGTGGTGGATCATGCCGACCCGGGGGATGTCCATCCACAGGGGAGTCAGGAAAGTAATCCCATTGATGACCTCAAGGGCGACGTCGGCCCGCGGCTCGAGGGACTTCTGGCCCCTCATGATCACTCTCGGGAACACGGTTGTTCTGCTCCCAATTCTCTTGATGGTCAGGTTGCCCTCACGCTCGATGGGAAGGGCGCCCGGATATCCACCGGCAACGATTGTCACGCTATGGCCCCAGTCGAGCCAAAACTTGACCTGCTCGTGCAAGTGCGTACCGGTTCCACCACCCTGCGGATGCGTCCAGTCACGGTCGGTGAGCACGAGGATGTGGATGGAATCTCCGTCCGGTGCCGCTTGTGCGGCTTCGTCTGAATGAGTGCTTGTCAGGCCGTGCATTTCACGTTCCCCCGCGTGCGTCCCAGTCCGGCCAGTGAATCCTAGAAACGTTTGCACTATTCAGCATGGCAGGTCGATCCGGATGGGTCAGCGCTTGCTGAGGCTGCCCGTGAATCGAACGACTCGCCTGCGCACCGATGGGATCAGCAGGAGTCCTGCTCCGAGAACGAGGAGTCCTGCGAGCAGCCCACCGAGAGAAACCCCACTTGGTGTTTCCTTGATCCGGGCCTGCTGTGCGGCACCCGGGACAAATCGCTGTGCTGTCTGGCGGCTAACAACCGTGTATCCGGCCTTACCTTGCTTGACCCCGAAGGTCCAATGTCCGGAAATATCGGTCTTCAACAGCCAAGCGCCTTGGACGCCAGCGACCGTTCGGTCGGAGATCGAGGCCCCGGTCTGGACCCATGTCGCGACCGTGAAATTCGACGGGCTCACGTTGAGCAGAGGTGGCGTGGAGATTCGGCCCTTGCCCAGGAACTTAGCGGCGCCCCCATCGTGGTCGCCAGGGGCAACATGGTTAGGTGATTGACCGACTGTTCCAACAACCTTGCCGTGAGTACCGCTCGCACGATCCTTGACGCCCTTGCCGATGTCACCCAGTCCGTACCAACGAACCAAGCCATCAGAAACATGCATCACAGACTTGACGCTCCCAGTCTTGCCGTTTGCGCCAACAAGGAACTGCTTGCGCAAGGCATCCTGTGACAATGGCTGGTCCCAAACACCCACTGAGTCAAGTGAGCCACTCCACCCATGGCCACCAGTAACGCCGCCAATTTCGAACGGGGACTTAGAAGGCTTCAAGTTCTTGGGAGCAGGTCCGCTTGCGATGACCTTGCCGTTGAGGAAGAGTTGGATGCGCCCGTTGCCAACGGTCCCGGCTAGATACGCCCGCTGGGGGAAGGCCGAGGTGCTCGCCTTCGCTGGCGCGGGTGCGCTGAGTGTGAGCAGGCCAGGAACGATCGCGAACGCTACCGCCACCGCACCAATACCTGCGAGCAGGCTACTGGCAGGACGCGGTCGATTGGCTGGGATCAGCGCTGCGGCTGCGAGAACCGCGCCCGAGGCGACAAGCACAAAGTCGATGAACACATAATCGGTTCCAAATATGCCTGTTGCGATCATTGCCAATCCTCCAATTCCGATTGCTATCTGCGCGGTCTGCGGGAGTGCTGGGCGGCTCTTGGAGAGCAGCGGGGTGTTCTTGAGGTTGATCAAGGGCCTCTCGAGAAGATGCCACGAGATCGCTGCTATTCCGGCGGTTATCGCTGCCACCAGCAACAGCATTCCCCACCACTCCAGAATGTTGGGGTGGGTCGGGAAAGCCCCGGCGTCCTTGAGCTTCTTGAGAACAATCGGATGGAAGAGGTAGACACCGTAAGAAACGACGCCAGCCCAGAGGAACCATGGCTGGGAAAGTACCCGTCGAAGCGTGCCCTTTGTCTGATCACCAAAAGCGAGCGGGATCACAAGCAAGACTCCAACCGCCGCAGAGAGTCCATGTCGGAGCCAAAGGTCGCTGGTCATTGCGTGCTGGAAAGCCGAGCGGTTGGGACCTGTCTGCGTTGCCATAGCCCAGATACAAAGGGCAGCCAGTGCCCACGCAATCCCTGGGTATTCGTTTAGCCACCCCAACCAAGACGGAAGCTTGCGGCCTTCCCAGGCCACTGAAAAGTAGGCCAGCAGCATGCCGAGCGCAAAGATGTCTAGGTAGGCGAGGATCGACACTGCTCCAACCCTCCCCTGCGTGTTACTCAGGATGATCCGGGTGGCGACTCCCAAAGCAATTAGGAGGACCAGCATCGAGATTTCGCGGCGGTGGCGTTCAACCGCTGTACGCGCTGGCACCAGGCCTACAAAGAGCGCCCAGATGGGGAGGAAGGCGTAGAGCGTGGCCTCAATACAGAGCGACCATGCGACCGAGAGACCGCGTAGCTCAAGTCCCGGGCTGTAGATCTGGGCAAAGCCGTAGTAGAGGAATCCATCGGGGCCAAAAACATCCGACTTGCCTGCCAGGGCCGCTGTGACCGTGAGAGCAAGGAAGTAGGCGGGGACAATCCTCAAGAATCGGCGTTTTGCGTAGCCCGCTGTCTCCGGACGCGAGCCTCCCTCCAGATTGGCCCTAACAAAAGGCCGATAGATCAAGAACCCGGAAATCACGAAGAAAACAAGTACGCCAGCGCCAAGTCGGACCTGAAGTGGCCGCAGCCAGTCCATCTCTGGTGGCAATGCCGCGTAGCCGGCGAAGTGGAAGATCACGATGCTGAACGCAGCAAGAGCACGCAGTGAATCCATGTATGGGAAACGCCCAGCGTGAAGATCGGGGCGCTTGGTCAGACGCTGCTGAAATGACTGGAGGCCTTTGAGCGTGCTCATCGTCGGCCAATAGTGTCAGTTGCGAGGGCAATACGCAATTGGCGGGTGCTCTGCCCCCCAGATCCGAGCGCGGATAAAGCCCAGGGAAGCTGACGCAGTGTCAGCGCCCGGCTGTGATCACGAGTGCGCGACTGAGGACCGCGAGCGCTGTGGGGCCCTGAACTGCGAGTGCCGCCATGCCAGGAATGCCCGGCCGAATGACAACGCCCTTCCCAAGCCGCCAGGCTGCTATTCCCGAAATGCCCGACTGTGGTCCGGCAGCTGACAGTAGCTTTGTGGAGCCAATCAAACGGCTGGTCCCGCGCCAGCCAACCGGAGCGAACACCCTTCCACCAATCGTCGCAAACAGCCCAAGGTCATCCTTCCACTGCAACAAGTAGTCAGCTGAGACCGATGGCTCAGAGATCACTGCCCCAAGGGCATTGGCCTCAGTTGCCCGGCTTGGAGCGGAAACAACATCGCCCTTGATCACAACCGTCCGGCGAAGCGCATCTATGCCTAGGTCAAGCAGTCTCCCGCCGGCAATAACCCTCTCTCTGAGGCGCTTGAGGCAAGGCTCCGTCAGCCAAGTTTCCTCACCTGCAAGCACTACTCCCCGGTGCCCCTCCAGTCGTGGTCCACGGCCCTTGGTGAGCGCAATGTCAGTGGTTACGTCGTAGGCCAAGCCCGTGGCCGCGAGAGCGCGTAGAAGTGGAGTGACTTGGCTATTGAGCCCGTTCAGCCCGCCAGACAGGGGTGGCAGCAGCCGACCGAGGGCGACCGAGCGACCCAACTCGAGCCAATCAGGGAGTCCGTCGCCCGTTGCGTCCACGGGTGCCAAGGCCTGCCACCGGATTGCGGGAAGCACCACCAAGAGTGGCCGGCGGCCAGTCTCCACCCCAATCGGAACCTCTACCCGATAGGGCTTGGCTGCCACAGCAAGGGTCAGTAGGCCTCTGGCCTTGAGGGGAACGCGCAGTCGAATGACATTTCCGCGACCCTTGCCCTTCTTCAGAACCTTTCCACCTAGCGCTGGGGCCAGCGACCAGGTCCAGTCGCGCCCGCGTGCATCAACCCTCGTGCTGACAATGCCTCCTGGTCTGGCGGGCAACTGGGGCACCGCCACGCCCAGATGGCGCACGGTGACGCCCGCCCGACCTCGCGTGGGACCAGCAACGGGAAATTGATGTTGCGGCGTGCTGCCCCGGTTGCCGGCAGAGTCAGTCTCTGTAAGGCCAAGCAGGTAGGTGCCATCAACTGCTGGTCGCCCGTTCACCTTCCCGTCCCAAGTGATGCGAGCTGGACGATCTGGGAGACGGAACCGACGAACAACCTTCGCAGGACTGATGTCAGTCCTGAGGATGAACCCCTCAACATCGTGACCGGGGGTCCCCGAGACAACCCCTACGGCCTGCTTGGGTCCGGGCAGAATGAGCGGGCCAGGACCGTGAGCAGGCAGCACCCTGGTTACCACGGGCTGGGCTGGCTTAGTGTCAAGCCTGACTCCATTAGGCACCGTCAGCGACCGTCCCTGGCGGGCCAACCCAATCCTGAAGCGATAAGTCCCGTCCGCTGGGATCTCACCCGCGGAGTCACGTCCGTCCCAGACAAACACGACTCGCCGTCTTGCCCCAACCTTCGTTCCGGGCGAGATGGACCGAACCTGGTCACCTTGGATGTCAACGACTGAGACCGCGGCCGTATCTGAGCGCTTCAGGTAGAACGACACTGCGGCATGGCGTGGTCCCAAACCAGTCGGCGAGAAGGCCGCGGTTCTGCGCACACCAAGAACTACCGGTTCGCTGTGCCTCAACCTCTGGGCCACATAGAGACCCCCGACGGCTGCGACAGCAACCAATGCGAAGGCTATTCGGGCAGTTCGAGTCACGGGCGGTCGTGCCCCTCCAGCTGACTCGCCGGTCAGCGGGTTCGGTCCGCTCCCACGGTGACGATCACTTCAGCGGTGCAAGTTGCAGCGTCAGGGCACGCAATCGCTTGCGTGGCGTCGTCAGCGGGAGCTACTGGAGTCGTAACGCCCAGCAGCTTGGCAACGGCCTCCGCGTCAACCGCGTGGCCTGGCATGTAGGCAACAATCGTTGACTTCGTCTGCTGATCCCGGGCGGTTGTTACAGGACCTCGCTTGAACCCACCTTGACTAAGTTCGCTAGCAACCTGTCCAGCTAGGCCGGAGACTGGAGTCCCGTTGAGCACGGCCACAATCGCGCCGGTTCCAGACGTACCTGTGGATGCGCCGACAGTGCTCGTCGGGTTAGTTGAGCCAGACGTCGAAGAGCTGTTCCCACCGAACTGGTTCACGGCCAAGAGTGCGATACCGACGATAAGAACCGTTGCTAGAACGATCGGTAGAAGATTCCGCCGTGACTTAGACGGTTCTGGGCTCGAAGGACGCCGCGGAGCCCGCGTCGCTCCCCCGGCAGCAGCAGTGGTCGGAACACCAACAACTTTGGATGCCGCGTCAGTGCGAGCAGCTGGAGTAGCCGCGGCTGGAGCGGCAATCACGATTGGTGGGGTTGGGGCAGGAGGGGTGGCAGGTTCGGGAACCGTGGTCACTCGCGCCGTTACGGCCCGCGCTGCCACAGAAGGAGCCGCGGTGGCAGAACCGAGCGCTGGCGCACCGGAGGAAATCTCTTCAGTTGCATCTACGGCCGCCTGCGCGACAGAAACAGCGACAGTCGCCGCGGGTGAGACCTTCACAGCGCCTGATTGCACCGGTGGAACAGAGGGTTGCGCTGCGGCTGCCTGCTGTGGAACCGCTGCGGCATGCGCGGCGAGCGCACCTTCGGCTGCATACGCGCGGTCCTCCTCGAACTCAAGATCCTCGCGGAGACTTTGCAGCTCCCGACCTTGGTTAAGGACAAGCGTGGCCAGCACTGCCACAGCTACGGCAGCGACAATCCCGGCAACGGTCGAAACGTTCCCCAAGAGACCCGAAATGGATACCGCAGTTACAAAGCCCATCTGGAAATGGAGTCTAGGCGTTGCTGCGGGCGGCGGCTGCGGCGAGGTCGCTGACTCGGGAAGCAAGGGCTGCCGCATCGCCTTCTAGGGCGAGAAGATTGATCTCCTCAAAGGTGCTTTCAACCCAGCCAGGTTCAAGCGGAGGACGGTCTGCGCGGAGGATTTTCTCAGCAGCCGTTGGTATCGGCCGCTCCTCCGCGTTGAACAGTTCCTCGTGAAGCTTCTCCCCAGGTCGACGGCCGACAACCTCAAGAGCAATGTCCTTCCCCGGCTCAAGGCCTGAGAGGCGAATCATGGCCTCGGCAAGGTCAATGATCTTGACGGGTTCGCCCATGTCTAGGACATAGACGGCGCCGCTTCGATCATCCAAGGAGCCTGCTCGGATCACAAGTTGAACTGCTTCCGGAATTGTCATGAAGAACCTGGTCATCCGAGGGTCCGTAACGGTTACTGGGCCGCCAGCCGCGATCTGCCTTCTGAAGATTGGGACAACGGACCCCGAAGAACCAAGCACGTTTCCGAACCTCACTGACGCAAACGAGGTCTGCGGGTACTTATGAGCAGCTGCCTCCACTGCCCACTCGGCTAGAGCTTTGGACGCACCCATGACCGTCGCTGGATTGACCGCCTTATCCGTGGAAACAAGAACGAATGTAGAGACGCCCATCTCTCCACAGATCTTTGCGACCAACCGGGTGGCAAGCGCGTTGTTTCTGACCGCTTCGATTGGGTTGCGCTCCATCATTCCTACGTGCTTGTAGGCGGCAGCGTGGAAGACGATCGACGGCCGATGTTCAGCCATGACCTCCCGCATCCGCTCCTCCTCGCGGCAGTCTGCGAGCACTGGGACAGCACCCTGCACATGGCGCTCTCCTTCCAGCTCACGCAGGATCTCAAACAGATTGTCCTCAGCGTGGTCAACCAGAATCAGGGCAGTGGGGGCAACTCTCGCGATCTGACGGCACAGCTCTGATCCGACTGAACCTCCGGCGCCCGTAACCATCACGGTCTTGCCAGCGAGATAGGCCCCAACCCGCTCAAGCTCCATGCGAATGGGCTCCCGTCCGAGAACATCTTCCACCCGGACCTCACGCACCTGCCGCACCAGTCCGTCGCCGCGTTGGAGGAGTTCAAAGACTGTCGGCAATGTTCTGACAGGAATAGCTCTCTCCCGGCAGGAGGAAACGACCTTCGCTCTCAGATCACCCGGGGCAGACGGGATCGCGATCACGACCTCATCGGGCTCTGTCTCATCGAGAATCCGAGCGAGTTCGTCAGTTCCGCCCAAAACCCGCAGCCCGTACTCATCCTTCTGTCCACGCTTGCGTGGGTCATCGTCAACAAATCCGATCGGACGCATCCGCAGATCCGGATTGCGAGCCATCTCACGAACGACAAGCCGGCCGCCATCGCCACCGCCGATGATCAGAACGTCTTGATACCCCCGCCCGGAACGGAAACCCCTGACCTTGCGCTCAAAAAAGAGGTGGACTGCCACCCGAGACGCGACCAATGCGACTAGCGCCAAGAGGAGGAACAGCACCATCACACCCGCTGGCATTCCCACAGCAGCCCGCGTTCCGTTTGCGGATGTGATCTCCACCGGGTGGATCAGAACCACGGCCCCCATAGTCAGGACCGTTGCCACTACTACGCCACGGGCAAGTGCCTCATAGTCGCGTCGCCCCGTGAAGCGAGTTTCCCTCCGGTAGACGCCAGTTGCGGCCAAGACAACGAGTGTTCCCCCAACAACCCACGGCAAAGTTGCGTGGAACAGATGCTGATATCGGATTGGGGTCCCACTGTCAAAGCGCAGCTCAAACGCCAGCAGATAAGCGACTGCCACAAGTGTCGCATCGACAAGGATCTGTGGGATCGCATGCCGATGGACGGGGAATGTCCGTCGCCCGCTGCGCATCGAAGCGATCCTACCTCTGCGCCGGGGTTGGGGCCAGTGGCCGCATCAGCAGGTGCAGGAAATCCTCTGGGTCACGGCGGACCCGCTCAAAGACCTCGCCGGATTCTCGTCTGACTGGAATCGCTTGCTTGGCCTCTGTCAAACGGCCGAGTTGGCCCGTGCCAAGGAGATGCTCGTCCACGGCTCCAAGCCGTCCAGCAAACACGGTCAGGACCGGCGTCCCAAGGGCTACCGCCTCACGGTTCATCGTTCCGCCCGCAGAGATCACAAGATCAGCGAGGGCGACCAGTGATTGTGCGTCTACTGCTCCCTCGGGCACGATCAAGCCCGGGACCTCAGCCAACTGCACGCGCTGCTCCTCGGTTCGGGGCAGCACTACTGCTTGGTGGTCACGGAGAAGATTCAGGGCCTCGCCAAAGAGATCGTTTTCGACCCGGTGATAGAGAGCCACAACTGGCGGTGTTCGGACTACAACGAACGGCCGACTCGCGTCAATCCCAAGCGAGACTGGGACCGAATGGTCAGGTTCGAAATCAGCGAGGTAGTACTCCTCTTTGAGCCCCGGGTATTGGTAGAGGCGATCTCCTGCCCCAAACCGCTCAATTCGTTCCCTCGGTATCAGCTCAGGCACAACGACGGCATTTGCCAGGCGGCAGTTGACCTGGTGCTGAGCCGTTGCGAACTCGTAGTCGAAGGTGGTACTGCACGGAATCCTCAGTAGCCATGCGGCGATGGTCACGTCGTTTGAGCCGTGTCCCAAAGCAAGATCAAATTTGCGACCACGAGCCCACCTGGTCAGAGCAGCCGACCGCGAGGCCAACCCGACAGCCTTGGCTCCTCTTCCTCCACCCCTGTGGTGCCCAATCACCTCGTGCTCAATCCCGAATCGATCAAGCAAACCAATGGTCTGTGCGAAGTCCCGGGCGGTGACCTCGACCTCCCATCCCTTGGCTCGCAGCAGTTCGATCATCGGGCGCATCACGAGCACATGGGGGCTGTTGGTCAGGTCAACCCAGGCCCTTCTGCCCGCGCCGCTTTCAGTCGAGGTTATTAATGGCATTCCTCAGGTGTTCGACGACCTCCGCCGCCTGCCCTGCCTCGAGAACTGGGCTAATCGGAATTGCAAGATTCGTGCGGGCCAACTGATCGGTCCCGGGAAGGTCGATGCCCGCGCCCCATTCCCTCATCGCTGGCTGCCGATGCACGGGCAGTCGGTAGTAACCGCGAGCCTCAACACCAGCTTCGCTGAGCGCGATGGCAAGCTCATCTGCCCGCTCATGCTTGATTACATAGAGATGCCAGGCGGGGTCGGCACCGTCAACAGCTCTGATGGGTGTAGCCAACTCGGCTATGCCGGCAGCCTCGTAGTACCCAGCCGCGCGCCGTCTACCTTCCGTCCACTCAGTCAGCGCTGGAAGCAGCACGCGGAGGATTGCGGCTTGGATCTCATCCAGTCGGCTGTTCCGGCCGATGAAGTCGAATGTCTTCTTGTCCCGAGACCCATGAAACCGCAAGGTCCGCACCATGTCCTCGACGGCTGGGTCTGATGTGACAACCGCGCCACCGTCACCGAAGGCGCCGAGGTTCTTGGAGGGGAAGAAGGAGAAGCTCGATGCCAGGCCTAGTGAGCCGGCTGGGCGGCCGCCGAGCGTGGCACCGGCTGCCTGAGCAGCATCCTCGACCACGGGGACTCCGAGCGCCTCGATCTCCGGAACTGGCGCGACGTTGCCGAACAGATCGACTGCGACGACGGCCTTCGTCTTAGACGTCATCACTTCCTTAACCGTGTCGGCGGTGACACAGCCAGTGTCAGGGTCAACGTCGCAGAAGACGGGTACCGCTCCAGTGGGAGGAACGGCCTCCGCTGTTGCGTAGAAAGTGAACGAGGGAACGATCACCTCATCGCCGGGCCCGACGCCTACTCCCCTGAGCGCAAGCTCCAGAGCATCGGTTCCGTTGGCAACGCCCACAGCCGAACTGGCGCCGCACGCGGAAGCGAACTCGGCCTCAAACGCGGCTACTTCGGGACCGAGAATGAACCTCCCGGCCTCAAGAACCTCTGCGACCGCGGCATCAATAGCTGCTCGCAGGGGCTGAAGTGGTGCCTTGGTGTCGAAGAGAGGAATGGTCACGTGATGACAACCGTAGTCAGACCATCGGCTATCGCTGGACCCGCGCATCCCCAATCCCTACTACCCTCTTGCCGACCGTGACCTTCGTTCTCGCATCACTGACTCAGCCACTTGTGGATTTCGCGATCAGCGTAATCAACGATCTCGGCGCCGCCGGCATCTTCCTCCTAATGCTGCTTGAGAGTGCGTGCATCCCGATCCCCTCCGAGGCGACAATGCTGTTCGCGGGGGCCGCGACCGTCAAGCCCGACCCGTCATTCACATTCGTTGCCGCAGTCACAGCAGGTGTCGCGGGGAACGTTGTGGGTTCATGGTTGGGCTACGGGCTTGGATACCTAGGCCGCATAGACCTGATCGAAAAGCACGGAAAGAAAATCGGGATTAGAACCCACCACCTTGAGATTGCCGACCGCTGGTTTGACCAGCACGGCGAGGCAACAGTGTTCTTCTCACGAATGCTCCCGATCGTAAGAACCTTCATCTCCCTGCCAGCGGGCGTCGCCAAGATGCCCTTCTGGCGCTTCACTATCTACACAGCCCTTGGCTGTATTCCCTGGGTATTGCTGCTCACCTATGCCGGTGTCAAGGCCGGGGAGAACTGGGATCACTGGAAGCACTCCCTTGAGTACGTGGACTACGTGGTGGCGGCAGGCCTTGTGGCCGGCGTTGTCTGGCTTGTAATCCGTGCTCGCCGGGGACGTGGCGACCAGCCCGGCCCTAATGCCCCAAGCGCCTGAACCACTCCGTCTAGGTGACGCTGCGCTGTTGGGAGCGCTTCATGGCCCGACGGAACTCCTTCCCATCAGTTCGTCTGGTCACACAACCCTGATCAGCGAGCTTGCTGGGCTCAACTACGCCAAAGCCCCTTCGCAGCAGCGCAAGCCATTGGAGATAGCCCTTCATGCAGGAACAGCCGCTGCGCTACTCCTGTTCCCCCCAGCCGAGGGTTGCGGTGGCCCTCGGGGCTTGAAGGGCCTCGCCTTCCGCGGCGCGATGCTCGCCCCGACCGCGGTCGCCGGTTTAGCAGGGCGCAACAGAGTCCGCGACCAACTGGGGACCACAGCCACGATCAGTGCCGGTCTCCTTGCCGGCTCGGTTGCCATGGTCACCGCCGATCGGTCGCGTGGCACCCGAACTGCCACAGACGCGAGCATTGTTGACGGCCTTGCCATCGGCGGCCTGCAGGCCCTTGCGATCTGGCCCGGCGTCAGCCGCAGTGCGATGGCGATCACGGCGGCGCGCTGGCTCGGCTTCAGCCGCGGTGCCTCTGCTCGACTTTCGAGATCCGGTCTGGTCGCCACATCGCTCGCCGCCGCCTCACTTGAAGGAGTCCAACTGGCCCGCGAAGGGATTCCGCGCCAGGATCTCCCAGCGTTAGCCGTTGCAGCAGCCGGTGGTTTTGTCTCTGCGGTCGTAGCTAGGCCGATGGCCACCCGGATGGAGATGGGCGCTCCACTGTGGCCATGGGCGCTCTGGAGGACCGCCCTCGCGACGGTCACGGTTCTGCGTATCCGCGCGACCGGCGATGATGGCCACCGATGAGCGACGCCTATTCAGATGCTGGGGTCAATGTCCGTGAGGCCGATGCCGGTGTCGCGGCGATCGTCTCTGTCCTCGCGCGCATCAACACGGGTTCACCTTCCCGCGTAGTTCCGCTGCCCGGCCACTTCGCTGCCGTCCTCAAACTGACCGACACGCTTGGGCTAGCTATCTGCACTGACGGGGTCGGGTCCAAGCTTGTAGTCGCGGAACAGCTTGGAATGCTTGACAGTGTTGGGATTGATTGCGTCGCTATGAACGTCAACGACCTCGTCTGCGTGGGAGCCGAGCCGATCGCGCTGGTGGACTATCTCGCTGTCGAGGAGTCTGACCCCGATCGCCTGGGTGCGATCGCAGAAGGACTGCGGCGCGGAGCCGAACTTGCCGGCGTTGAAATCCCAGGCGGCGAGCTCGCCCAGATCCCTGAACTTATTCGCGGCCATCCGTCACCAGAGGGTTTTGACCTCTGCGCTGCCGCGGTTGGCACCGTTGATCTGAACAAGATCATTGATGGCTCGGGGATTAGCCCAGGGCAAGTGTTGATCGGCGTTCCCTCGAGCGGCGTTCACTCCAATGGACTTACCCTTGCGCGGAAGGCCCTCCTCGAGAACGGCGATCCACATGAGCGGCCCGAAGTACTCGGTGGCGCCAGCCTCGCCGAGGCGCTCCTTGTCCCAACAGCTATCTATGTTCGCGCTGCACTGGAGTTGCTCCGCTCCGATCTTGACCCAACGGGCCTGTTCCACCTGACCGGTGGTGGTCTGCTCAACCTGCTCCGGCTTGGCACTGACATTGGCTACCGAATTGATCAACCGCTTGAACCCCAGCCTGTCTATGGGCTGATCGCTGAGCGGGGCGCCGTTCCCGTACATGAGATGTATGAGGTCTTCAACATGGGATGCGGGTTCGCCATAACCATTGCCGCCGAGCAAGCCGCTGACGCCGTTGCGGTCTTCGACAAACATCACCCAGGCACCCGTGTAATCGGCGAAGTCACCGCAGAGTCGGGCGCCGTGACGGTTCCTGGCCTGGGCATCGTGGGCGACGAGACGGGACTGCGGGGTAGCTGACCCTCCCCGTGTCGCACCTTGACGGCACACTGATTGGCGGGCGCTACCGACTCGAGACCCAAGTCGGTTCGGGTGGGATGTCAACCGTCCACCGCGCACTGGACGAAAAGCTCAGACGGCCCGTAGCCGTGAAGTTGATGCACCGCAGCACTGCAGCCGACGCTGACCATCTCGAGCGCTTCCGCCGAGAAGCCCGCTCAGTCGCCTCCCTGAGCGACCCACACCTAGTCGGAGTCATCGATGCCGGGGAGGATCAGGGCCTGCCATACATAGTCCTTGAGTACGTCGATGGTGAAACGCTCAAAGATCGGATTCGGCGAAACGGGAGACTTGATGTCTCAGAGGCGATCGCCTACTCGATCGAGATCTCGCGGGGACTAACAGCCGTTCATCGGGCCGGCATCGTGCACCGGGATGTAAAGCCACAGAATGTCCTGCTCGACACTGAGGGCCGCGCGAAGGTCACGGATTTTGGGATTGCCCGGTCAATGGACGAGGACGGGCTGACAGCCGACGGTCGAGTGATTGGCACAACTGACTATGTCTCTCCAGAGCAGGCCCTTGGTGAGTCGGTCGGTAAGGAGTCAGACATCTACTCGCTTGGAGTTGTTCTCTTTGAGATGTTGACGGGTGAGGTGCCGTTCTCGGCCGAGAGCCCGGTTGCTGTCGCAATGTGCCATGTGCGCGATCCCATGCCGGACGTTCGGTCAATGAGGCCCGAGGTATCAGCCACCGTGGCAGCGATTCTCGATAAGGCCACGGCCAAAGAGCCGTCGGCGCGATATTCATCGTTCGAAACCCTCGGCTCTGACCTAGAAGGTGCCCTAGCCCTGGAGGCGTCCCGCTCCGGCATGGCCCCTGGAGAAGCGACAAGCGTCTTGAAGAGTCTCCCGCTCGAAACCCGACGCAAGGCCCACCTGGGCGTAGGCACTCCCCGAGGGCGACTGCTCTGGGCTGGGGCGCTAGTCACGATGGTGGCCGCCGTTGGTCTGCTGGCCTGGACCGGTATTCACCGCGGCACTGGGGTGCGCGGGGGGACTCCTTCGGGACTGACTCAAGTTCCACTTACCTCCACGGCAGCGCACCCCTACGACCCTTTCGGAACCGATGGAGAACATGACGCGCAGGCGCACCTGATGCTCGACGGTGACACCAATACAGCTTGGGCCTCCGAGACATACGGCGGGAACAGCTTCGGAAAGGCAGGCGTCGGCGTCGCGCTCGACGCAGCACCGGGGACAATCGCGGCTGGTCTTGGAATCAGCACGACGACCCCAGGCTTCACCGCGTCCGTCTGGTCGGCTCCAGCCCAACTCCCCGTCGCAGTGGGGTCTACGAGCGGCTCGTCGTCCTCCGATCCGCCCGTCGGCTGGACACGACTCAGCCCGCCCGCGCCTGTGACCCGCAATGACGTTATACGCCTAGCCTCGCCAAGTGAAGATCAGCGCTGGTACCTGATCTGGATCACCGCCCTTCCTCCTAATCAGGAGCAAGTCCGGCTCAGCGAGGTCAAGCTCTTCCGCTAGAAGGTGAAGCGAGCGCTGCTGGCATGACGGTCCAACGCGCTGTTGATCAGCTCACCGAGCAGATCGGGGTAGGCGATCCCGTCAGCGCCGAACAGCCTTGAAAAGACGCTCGTCGCTGTGAAGCCTGGAGAGGTGTTGATCTCGTTAATCAGGACTCGGTCCCCTTCAACAAAGCAGTCGACCCGGGCATATCCCTCACAGCCAAGTCGCTCAAATGCCAGCCGTGCTGTCTCACCTACTGCTGTTGCCTGAGCAGGAGTGAGGTTGGCGGGAACCTCAAGCTCCATGCCTCCCGCTTTGTATTTGCGGTCGTAGTCGTACCACTCCCCTTCCGCTGCGTCGGGCAACAGAATCTCGCCCGGGGATGAACTCGTGAGCGTCCTTGTTCCGTCCTCGCCGCTCCTCTCGATCACTGAGACCTCGACTTCACGACCCGAAGAGGACGCCTCAATGATCACCCGGGGATCGTGCGTGAGCGCGTTGGTGATCGCGTCGATCAGGTCATCGTCGGCAGGGTTGTCCACCCGGGAGATACCAACAGATGATCCGAGTCGCGCTGGCTTGACCCAGACGGGAGATCCCAAGCTTCTGGCTGCGGCAAGTACGGCCTCCCTCGCCGACAGCCAGTCAGCCTCAGTGAATCCCACATAGTCCACCTGTGGAATGCCCTCCTGCTCTAGCCGTTGTTTGGCGAGAATCTTGTCGAGCACGATCGCGGATGCCGCGACCCCCGAGCCCACATAGGGGATGCGAACGGACTCCAGTAGGCCTTGGAGCGTGCCGTCCTCGCCGAACGGGCCGTGTACGACGGGAAAGGCAACATCAAACCCTTCGAGTCCTTGTCCAGGAGTGAGCAAGACCGGACTGCCCTCGAGTGTCCAATGGCCCTCACTTGAAATCTCAATGAGCTTGGGCAGGTGCCCGGCCTCAGTAAGCCCCGCTACCACTGATGCTCCCGATTGAAGGGAGACCTCGCGCTCTGAGGAACGGCCACCGGCGAGAACTGCGACGGAGAGAGCGCTTCGGGTCACGGTGCGAGAGTAATGGTCACCGTGGAGCCCTTCGGAGCATCAGAGGATGCCGAAGGGCTTTGGGTCAGAACCGTTGCTGTCGGTCCAGGGCTACCCGCCACCTTGACCTTGAATCCGCTCGCGGTCAATGCCGAAGTTGCTGCCGTTTGGCTCATACCGCTTACATTCGGCACGGTGACCCAGTCTGCCGAAATCGTCAGGAGTACAGAGCTTCCCTTGTCGGCCTTGCTTCCTCCTGCTGGGGACTGGGAAAGGACAGTGCCGGGCGGTTGGCTGGAGACCTGTGTTTGAGCGGCTGGCACCACAAATCCTTGTGCCTGAAGCGAACTTCGGGCGTCACCGAACAGTTGGCCAATTACGGACTGCACGACCACTTGATCAACCCCGGACGAAACAAACAGCGTGATCTGGCTGCCCTTCAAGATCGAAAGCCCGGCAGCTGGATCAGTTGAGATGGCATTGCCCTTCTTGACATCAGTGCTTGCCTTCTCTCTTACAACAACCTTGAAGCCAAGCTTCTCGAGAACTCGCTTGGCATCCGCCGCCAGTAGGTCCGCCACAGTTGGAATCTGCACAGTCCCTGGGCCATCCGAGACCGTCAATGTCACCTTCTTGTCAGCGGCAGTTCGAGCGTAGGCATCAGGATTCTGTTTGATGACGCGATCCTTGGGCTGACTACTTTGAACGCGCTGAACGGTAGGGGCCTCAGTGAAGCCCTGGTTGGCAATCATCGTGGTGGCCGTCTGGAGATCACGTCCAACGACGAGGGGCATCGTCACCTGCGGAGCACTGTCAAAGGCCCCAAGCATTGCGGCGACGCCGAGCGCCAGCGCGACTGCAGCCGCCACCCCACCGGCGATCAGCCACTTGCGCCGAGACTCATCTTCAGCATCGTCAGGTGGCTGAGCACCATTACCGTTCGATGAATCCTCGCCTCTATCGCGTCGACTTCCCAGAGCAGCGCCGGCGATCAAACCCCCGGCCGGGGCACCAACTGGGATGGATGAGCTAACTCGGGTAGCTGCGGCTCCTGCAAAGGCAACGGTCGCTGAGGGGTCTCCCTCCGCGCGCAGCCGCTCGCCAATTTGGTCAAGGGCTTGGATCAACTCCCCTGCGTCAGCCGGTCTATCAGCAGCGTTCTTACGCAACGCCCACAAGACCACAGCATCAAGGTCAGCTGGAATACCAGGAACGAGGGAGCTTGGCGGGGGAGCTTCCGCGGTCACCTGCTTGAGCGCAATAGCAACTGGGGACTCTGCGTCAAAGGGGACCTTGCCAGTCAGCATCTCGAAGAGCACAATTCCGATTGAGTAGATGTCAGCAGCGGGCCCGGCCTCCTGCCCTTGAGCCTGCTCGGGGGAGATGTAGTGCGCTGTACCCATGATCGACCCAGCTTCCGTTACCCCTGATGCTCCGGCGCGGGCAATGCCAAAATCGGTCACAGTCGCCCGGTCCTCTGATGACACCATCACATTCTGTGGCTTCAGATCCCTGTGAACAATGCTTCCGGCGTGAGCGAACTGGGCTGCCCTTGTGATCTGGATTCCAAGGTGGACTGCGCGATCAGGAGAGAGCGGGGCCTCCTCCCGGATCAGGTCCTTGAGAGTTCTACCTGGGAGGTACTCCATCGCGATGTAGGAAGTTCCTTCCCAGTCCCCGCGGTCATAGACGGAGACAACATTGGGATGTTGGAGTCCAGCGGCTGCTTCAGCCTCGAGCCGGAAGCGTGCGACAAATTCCGGATCGCTGGCAAACCGACGATGCAAGACCTTGAGTGCGACCTTGCGGCCAAGCTCAGAGTCGTTGGCAAGGTAGACGTCGGCCATGCCACCTGAGCCAAGGCGTGAGACAACCGTATAGCGGTCACCGACAACTGTTCCCTCTGTTAGTTCAGGCATGACGGCTTATTGTCACGGAATCCGCCGCCCGGGGCTGTTTCGCAGCAGAACCTCCATCACATCGCGCGCAATCGGAGCCGCAATCGTTCCTCCGAAACCTCCGAAACTCCGCTCAACGGTTACTGCGATAGCAATGGTTGGATTGTCCGCTGGGGCGAATGCGATAAACCAAGGCTGGGTCAAGTTCTGGAGCGGATCGATCTGGGCCGTGCCTGTCTTACCCGCCACTTCGATGCCGCTCAGTGCTGCGGCGGTACCCGTTCCCTCCTGGACAACCTTCTTCATCATCTCGGTGACAGCAAGTGCCGTCGAGGGGCGCATGACTCTTCCCTGCTCCTCTGGCAACACCCGTGAACTCTGACCGTCGGTGTTGATGATCTGGTCGCCAATCCTGGGTTGCATCAGCACCCCGTGGTTAGCGACGGCTGCCGCTACTTCCATCATCTGGATAGGCGTCACCAAGAGCTTGTCCTGCCCAATGCTGAGCCTGGCCAAGTCGACCCTGTCGTCAGTTGGGGGAACGATTGAGCCCTTGACTCGAGCGCCTGAGGCTGTCATCTGCCTTGGGGGGTAGTCCAGCTGGGGCTTGCTGTCAAAGCCGAACCGGCTCATGTACTTGGCCATAGTCACCCGGCCGAGATCGCTCGCCACATTGGCCCACGCGGTGTTGATTGAAAAGGTCAGTGCCGTTGTCAGGTCCACATTGTCGTAGCTGACCTTGTCGTCGTTGTTGAGTGGCACCCCAGAGAACACCTGCGGACTCTTGCCGTCGACAGTCGAGGTAGGGGTGTACTGGCCGCTATCGATAGCGGCGACGGCCGTCACAACCTTGAAGGTGGAGCCGGGTGGGTAGCGGGCTTGTGTTACACGGTTGAGTAGCGGGGACCCACTTGACTTGGCCGCTCGGGCCAGGTTCGCCGGTGAGGGTGCGAAGTCCGGGACACTTGCCATCACCCGGACCGCGCCTGTCCGTGGATCCATAGCCACGACCGATCCTGCCCGGCCGGCAAGGCTGCGCAGCGCGACCTTCTGGGCCTCAGTGTCAAGCCAGGTCTTGACGGACCCTCCTTGCTTCTTATGCCCTTGAATTCGACCAATCGTCGAACTGATCGAATTGGACCTCCCCAGCAGGACGTCCCTGCGGTAGAGCTCCGTCCCTGTGTCAGTGATGCCTTGGCCTGGGTAGGACCAGCCCACGGTCTGCGCGAAGAGCGCGCCGGTTGGGTACTCCCGCTTCCAAGTCTTGCCGGCAGCCTTTACCGAATGGGCGAGAACAGTTCCATCCTGAGCCTTGATCTCACCGCGGTTGATCTCCAATTCCTCAAGCAGCACTCGCCGGTTGAGCGGGTTGTCGCGCAGGCTCTTGGACTCGAACACAGTCCAGCGCGATGTGAAGCCGACCAGCACGGCAAACAGAATCACGAACATCGCAAAAAGTCCGGTGATCGGGCGATTCACGCTGGTCTCCTCGCCCGGTCAGAAATGAGAAGGAGGAGTGCGGCCAGGACGAAGTTGGCAACCAGCGATGACCCTCCGTACGAAATGAACGGAAGCGTGACGCCAGTCAATGGAATGACTCGCGTCACGCCACCGACAATCACGAAGACCTGGAGTGCCAGTACCGAGGTGAGCCCAACTGCGAGGAGGGTTGAGAACGAGTCCCTCGCGATCGTTGCGATCTTGAACCCCCTTGCTACAAAGAGCAGATAACAGAGGATCACTCCACAAGCACCAGTCAAGCCCAGCTCATCGGTGATCACTGAGTAGATCAGGTCTGTCTGTGGTGCCGGCACAAGATTCCCGCCGCCCGGCAGGGTCAGGATAGATGCCCCCAACCCCTTGCCCAAAACCCCTCCGTCTGACTGTGCGAACAGCGATTGGGCAAGCTGATAACTGCCTCCCGGCCGGTCATAAAGCACAGGATCAAAGGGGTTCAGCCAAGCATCAACTCGATCGTGCACATGTCCCACATGCGTGGCCAGAAACCACGCGCCAAGCGAGAACATCAGAAACCCAATCAGGGGAAAGCTAAGCCGATCAGTCGCCACATACAGAACCGCTAGAAAGCCGCCAAAGAACATCAGGGACGACCCGAGGTCGCGGATGAAGATAAGCATCAGCATCGCTGCACCCCAGATCAACAACAGCGGCCCCAGATGCTTGAGCTTTGGGATGGTAATTCCCGCGACCCGTCGCGCGCCTTGGACCAACACCTGCCTTGTGTCCCTCAGGTACGAGGCGAGGAATATGACGATTCCGATCTTCGCGAACTCAGTCGGCTGAAAGACAATGCCGCCCGGCAGCCGCACCCCGAGGAAGGCTCCGTTGGCCTGTTGTCCCAGACCAGGAACTCTCGGGAGTAGCAGTAGTGCCAGAGAGGCCGCGGCGATTGTGTACCGGTAGCGCTCAAGCTTGCGATAGTCGCGGAGGAAGATCAGGGTCGCTGCGAAGAAGATCAAGGCAACAACGAACCACTGGGCTTGAGCCCGGGCAAGGTCGGCGTCAATCCGGTAGATCACTACCAGTCCGACCGACGCTAGAACCGCGACGATCGGGAACAGGTACGGGTCAGCGTGCGGCACCGTTACGCGAACGACGACATGGCCAGCTAGACACAGCCCGAGAAAGACGGCTCCGTAACTGAGGGAAACGCTGCTTAGAGTTGCCGAGTCTTGAATGAACACTGCCGCGAAGCCGCCCACTAGGAGTAGTGAGGCCGGGACTAACGCGAACAGCTCGCGGTTGCGATCGCTCACTTGGTCAGGTCACCGCGTTCAAGACTTGCGACCAGGTCAGAAGCATCCCGCTTGGTTCGCAGCTTGTGATCCAAGAGTCTGGTCTTCTGCGATGGGGTCAGAACGCTCGCAGGAACACCGCTCGTGTACCACCGCTGATACAGGTCCAAGCTCAGTGGTAACTCGTAGGGAAGCCCCCTGTAAATAGTCACCGTGCCGTTGGCGTCTGTCCCTAGGAAGAAGACGGCTCTAGAGGCTTCCCAGCCAGCTCCGGCAATCAGTGCCAGTAGGGCGGTAATAACGACGGCAGCAGCAAGCCCGCGTCGGGACTTCTTGCCGCTGGGCTCAGCGGCAGCCCCGCCAACCTGAGTCTTGTTTGCTCCGGGCAGGGCGGCAGCGCGGCCCGTGGTCCCGGTACTGATCCTGAGGAGCAGAACGGTGATGTTGTCCCTTCCCCCAGCCGCATTGGCCTTGGTGATCAAGTCCCTAGCTGCGTCAGAGAGCGACTCTGCTTCGGACACTGTGGCCGCGAGTGTCGCGTCATCCACCATGCCGGTCAGGCCATCGCTGCAGAGGAGCAGCACATCGCCGTCCTCAACCTCCTGAGTGAGCGTGTCTATCTGGACATGTGGTTCGGGCCCGAGCGCTCGCGTGATGATTGATCGCTGGGGGTGCTCGGCAGCCTCGGCTGGGGTCAGCTGGCCTTGCCGAACGAGTTCATCCACCAAAGTGTGGTCTCTGGTCAACTGGGCTAGCGCATCCCCGCGGATGAGATAGGCCCGCGAGTCGCCGACATGCGCAATGGAGACTGTCCCGTCGCCGACTAGCGCTGCGGTAACCGTCGTTCCCATTCCCTTGCGGCGGTCGTCAGCGGCAGCCTCACTGTTGATCCGCTGGTTGGCTCGTGCCACAACGGCCGCAAGCTGCTGCTCGGGGTCGTCGCCTGAAGGTAGGCCTCCCGCGAACTCCTCAACCGCCGCCCTGGAGGCCACCTCACCAGCGCTCGCACCGCCCATCCCGTCAGCGACCACAAAGAGCGGGGCTCTAACGAGGAACGAGTCCTCGTTGGCTTCACGGACCAATCCAGTGTCGCTGCGCTCAGCGTGCTCGACGACCCGGAGACTCATGGCTGGAACCTGAACTCACTGTCGCCGATCCGGATGCGGTCCCCGGCATGGAGTGGCGTAGGTCCACCGAGCTGTGAATCATTCAGCCAGGTGCCGTTGGTGGAGTCCAAGTCCTCAAGAACCAAGGTTGCCCCTTGGCGAACAATTCTTGCGTGGCGGCTTGAGGCGAACTGGTCTTCGAGTCGGATTTCGACATCACCGCGGCCCAGGGTTGCTCCTGGACCAATGTCATAGGTCCACCCAGTCTCGTGACCTGGCGCAGCTACGACAACGAGCTGGGCATCAGCTCCAGAGGACGCCACGGCCATTGAGTCAACTGCAGCGTGGAGTCCGGTTGCGTCCGGGTCAGCTGCCGCGGCCGGTCGTCCAGCTTGCGCGACGTCGCGCAATGCACTGGTCGCTACCCAGAAGAGGAACACATACAGAACCGTCAAGAAACCAATTTGAAGCGCCAGTGAACTTAGTTCAAGCATGTCAGCCCACCTTGAAGGTCAAGTCCGTGTGGCCCAACCGGATCAGGTCGCCTGTCGCTAGGCGGGTCGGCCCAGAGATCCTTGACCCGTTGACATCCACTCCATTGGTTGAACCCAAGTCTTCGACTGTCCAATCAGCTCCTGTCATCTGCAGCTTTGCGTGCTGCCTCGAAGCATTGGGATCTTCAAGGACCACATCGCATGACCTGCTCCGCCCGAGGACTGTTCCAGTGGGATCAAGTTCAATCAGATGGCCTGCTGCCGAAAGGGTTGCTCCCCCAACCGTCGGGGCGGCCGCGGGTACCGGTGGCGGTGTTGGGATCGGAACGGGCGCAGCTACAGGTGGTGGTGTGAACGCTGCTGGCGGCGGAGTCACCCGGGGTGGGACTGGTGCGATCGGCGCCGGCGGACGCTCCTGTCGATCTCGTCGCCGCTCACCGAGGGCCTCCCGATCCACGGGCGTGGTCTTGATTCCAAACTCTCCAAGGCCCAAAGCTGAATCACGGGCGATCGTGATTACGGGCGTCTCGCTCAAGACAAGATCCTCGCGACGCGCATGCTCGAGTAGGTAAGACGAAAGCTCCTCTTTGAGCTCAAGCTCGTGTGGTGCGAACCGGTCGTAGTCCTCGTCCCCCAGGAACACTGTGTAGTCGGTCGGCGCATAGACCCGCGACACGAGTGGTGCTCTGTGTTCGTCCATCTCTCGAGTCAGACGCCTCGCGATCTCGACCGGACGGACCTCGGACCTGAAGGCGCGCGAAAACGTCCCCTCAACGAGGCCTGCGATCCTGCTCTCAAGAGTCTTTAGAACGCTCATTAGATGCCACGCAACCTTTTGATCATGGTACGAGGTCCGTCGTCCTCATCGCGAGAATCGAAGATGGGAAGTCCCCTCAGGGCAACCACGATGGCCGCTCCACCAAGCGCCCCGGCAAGAACTCCCCGCGAGAGGCCGCCCGAGACGGTCGCTGTTGCCAGTCCGATTACTCCCGCCCAAATAGCCCCACAGACAGCATCCGCGACAGCATTCTCGCCCCTGACTACGAGCGGCAGCACGAGCGCCCCAAGTCCCCAAACGCCAGCGACCGCTGGTAGTGGGCCCTGCAACAGGGGGATCAAACCATGGGTCACTGCCCCACCTGGATCCTGCGCCCAGACCGCGGCAGCATCTGCCTTGGCTGGTGGCCCTCCGAGCAGTGTCCGGTTTAGAAGAAGTTCAGCGCAGCCAATCTGCCATGCCCCAACAGCGCCTGCTGCGAAGCGGAGCCACGCGCTCCCCGCAAACGCCGCGAAGGCTGGCCAGGCACCCGCAAAGCCCGGTGATCCCAGTAGTGGGGCCAGGGAGGGAAGCGACCACCATTCGGGCATCCTCCACAGGAGAGGAGCACAGGGTAGGAGTGCTGCGGCTAGCACTAGGGCCTCGCCAGTCTTACCGGCAGCAGCCATCGCGATCACGGCGCCTACCACTCCGGCAAACCAGCCTGCTCGGGGGAAGACTGCCACCAAGGCGGTAACGACACCAGCAACAATCCAGATCGAGGCACGCTCTGAGGCGGGTGCGAGTTCGAGACTCCAAAGCAGTGAGACACCCCCAGCAGCAGTCGCAGCGACCGCTCTTCGGACCCAGCCAAGGCTTGGGGCCTTCCCAATGCCGGCTGCTGACGCGATGACCGTGTCGCCCCCGGGTCGAGGCGCAAGTGGCTCCCTTCGTTGCTCCATCTCCTCCGGGGTGTTGCGCCTGATGCGGATCTCTTCTCCACCACGCCTGATCGCCGGCGCGATTGTCCCCGGTTCGTCATCAGTCCCCTCTACGGCCGCGGCTAGCGCCTCGCCCAACTCGGCAAGCGTTCCGCGATCGTTGGGGTCAGGCTCCAGTGCTCGGTCAACCGCCTCAACCAGACGCTCCTCTAGGTCCGGACGCTCATCCACCAGCAGCGGGAACTCTCCGGAGGCGAGGTTACGTGCCGTTTCCGCAGCCGTCCGTCCCCGCACGGGGTTGGAGCCGGTCAGTCCCTCGAAGACCACAATGGCTAGCGCCCACAGGTCTGTCTCTGGTCCGATCGGTTGAGCTGACGCCTGCTCTGGGGACATGTAGGCCAGGGTTCCGATCACATCCCCGGTCCGGGTCAGTGAGGACTCTCCGCTAAGGCGGGCAATCCCAAAGTCAGCGAGCTTGACTATTCCCGCCTCAGACTTTGGGGCATCTGGGATCAGAATGTTCCCTGGCTTTACATCACGGTGGATCACGCCTTGGGAGTGAGCGTGGTCTAGGGCAGCGGCCAGGGCGGCCCCAATCCGGACCACGTCTCGGTCTGAACAGCGTCCCTCAGCGTAGATCTGCCCAAGTGTCATACCCCGGACGTACTCGGAGACAAGGTAGGTGTGCGTCTCATCGCTACTGGCCTCATGCAGTGTCACCACGCCGGGGTGAGAAAGTCTGGCTGCCGCTCTGATCTCCCTCTCGGCCCGTTCGCCAGCCAGATCAGCTGGAATTGCCTTAACAGCAACATCCCGCTGGAGGTGTTCGTCTTCTGCCCGCCAGACCGTGCCGAAAGCGCCCGAGCCGATTGACTCGACGAGCCGGTATCGCTCAAGTACGACAGTGCTTTGGGGTGGACTCTGATCCCGAGTTCGGGCCATCCGGTCTAATTTCGCCGTCCAGAAGGTCTTACCTGCCCAAAACACCGCCTTCTCACGGGCAAATGACCTGAGATTTGATCGCAGGAGGGCTTGCAGAGACGCCCGCCGCCGTCACGGTGGCCATAATCAGCAACTGACGGTGGGAAACTCCCGCCACAAGGAATGATGATGTCGTTCTTCGACGACGAACCCACAGAAGCCGCACCGGCCAAATCATCCCCGCGATCGTCGGGTGCAAACCGCTCGCCGGATCAACAGTCTGTGGTCCAACGCCGCCTGATGGCAGCCGGCGGTGCAGTGGTTCTCCTGCTGATCATGGTCTTCGCCGTCAAGAGCTGCGCAGACTCCCGCACAACCTCGCAACTGAAAGAGTTCAACAGCAAAGCTGCCCAGCTCGTTGCTGACTCAGATAGTCAGGTCGGCAAGGCATTCTTCAAGGAACTTCAAGGCGCAACAACAAAAGCTCCCACCACTCTCCAGGAGAGCGTGAACCAGATCTCAGTCCTCTCCGGGGAGCAGGTCAAGCAGGCACAACGCCTTGATCCGCCGGACAGCCTCAAGGCCGCGAGGGACAACCTCGTGCTCGTCATGGAACTCCGCCGGGACGGAATAGCGGCAATCGCTAGGGACCTCCAGACAGCCGTGTCGCGTAACTCAGCTGACAGCCAGCGGGCTGTTCAGAGCATTGCGGGCAACATGCGCGCCTTTGACGCATCTGACGCCGTCTACCAGTGGAAGGTTGCCGGTGCGATCACCGCCGCACTCGACAGCGATGGAATTGCAGTTGGTGCAGGGGGCGTACAGGTAGCCAAGTCGAGCTTCCTCCCAAGCTGGCAATGGCTGGACCCCGCCTATGTGGCAGCCCAGCTCGGATCCACTGCCGGAAGCGCTGGAACTGCTGGGCCGGGAACACACGGGCATAGCCTCGACACAGTCTCAGCGGGAGGCCAAGAGCTAGCTGCCGGAACGGAGAACAGCATTCCTGGCTCCCCTCCACCAGCCTTTGCCGTGACCTTCACTAATGGTGGCAGTGCGGACGAATCAAACGTCCAGATCACAATCAAGGTTGAGGGTGGTCCAGCGCCGATAACGGTGACAAAGGTTGTTGCCCAGAGCAAGGCGGGTCAGCAGCAGACAATTCAGGTGCCGCTCGGCAGCGCGCCACCGATCGGGCAATCCGTGACAGTTACGGTCACGATCTCCACCGTTCCAGGAGAGTCAAACGGCGATAACAACACGCTGACTTTCCCAGTTACGTTCACCTGATCCGCTGAATCCCCGGATCACCGTAACCTTGGCCCTGATGAGCCAAACAATGCCCCAGAATCTTCCTATGTCCACACAGCAACTGGATCTACACCAATGAGTCTCCGCGTAGCCTGTCTTGGTCCGGAGGGCACCGTCAGCCAGGAAGCACTGCAGGACGCTGCCTCCAAAGCCGGGATCGCCGTGGAGCCCCTGCTTACGCCAACGATTCATCACGCTGTTGCTGCCGTCACTTCTGGTGAAGCCGACTACGCCCTCGTCCCCTTGGAGAACTCACTCGAGGGCGGGGTAGCGGCAACGCTTGATGAGCTGGTCGCCGGGGGAGGAATGACCCCTATAGTCGGCGAGCTGGTGCACCCGGTCCGACATCGCCTGATCACCAAGACTGCACTTGAGATCTCCGCCATTGAACGGGTCTACTCACTTCCATTCGTTGCAGCCCAATGCGGTCCTTGGCTTCGCGACAACCTGCCTACTGCCAAGATCATTCCGGCCTCCTCAACAGCCGATGCTGTTCGCTCTGTCGCCGATGGCGATGGCCCAGCAGCGGCTCTGGGTACCGATCTCGCCGCTCGGCTTTACGGCTGCACGGTTATCGCTGATCAAGTCGACGAAGGTGGTAACTCCACGCGGTTCGTCTGGCTCTCCGCAGACCAAGACTCACCCCTTCCCCCAGGAGTAACGGAAACTGGGAAAAGCCGCACCTCGATTGTCTTCTGGGGCTCCGGCGCAGAGGAGCCGGGTTGGTTGGTTGACTGCCTCTCAGAGTTCGCTGGACGGAATGTGAATCTGACCCGGATTGAGTCAAGGCCTCGGCGGGATGGCCTTGGTTCGTATGTCTTCTTTGCTGACATTGATGGTCCCGTTGGCGACGAGCGGGTGGAGTCGGCCTTAGAAGGACTTGCCTCCCGGGCGGATGCCGTGACGATGCTCGGTTCGTATCCTGCCGCGCCAGAGCGCGGCTAACCCGAGCAGACGAAGGGCGCTTTCCCGAGGGAAGACGCCCGCTTTACTCTGCTGGTTTTGAACGGCCTCTGACCAGGTCGCGTCGGTGGACTCGACCCCGAGGGATACAGAAGGCGGTTATTCGTCGTCCTCTGTGTCGAAGTCTTCTTCAACGTCTTCTTCAACGGACTCAAGCTCTTCTTCGTCCACATCCGCGGGCTCGATGACGTTCTCTTCAACTGATTCGAGATCAACTTCCGTGGTTCCCCCGGCCTCGACTGTGAGCTCATCTTGGCCATCAAGGAGCTCGTCCTCAGGCGTGGCATCGGCAATTAGGGCAACGGCTGCCACAGTGTCATCCTCGCGGAACTTCATGACGCGGACACCCTGAGTCGCGCGGCCTTGCTGGCTGATTCCGCGGACGCTTGTGCGTTGAATCATGCCCCCCTGGGAGACGAAGACAAGGTCTTGGTGTTCCTTGACAACAAGTGCGCCGGCTAGTCCGCCCCGCTCATCGGTCAGCTTGATGGTCTTAACGCCCATGGCTCCGCGCTTGGTCTCGCGGTACTGGTCAATAGGTGTTCGCTTGCCATAGCCATTCTCCGTGATAACGAGGAGCTCCTTGGTTGGGTCAGCGACATCCATCGCGAGAACCTCGTTGCCCTTCTGGGAGACATTCATGCCCTTGACGCCGCTGGTGTCGCGGCCCATAGCGCGTGTCTGATCCTCGCTGAAGCGGACCGCCTGGCCGGACTTGGAGACCATGATCAACTCGTCCTCACCGGAGGTTCGGCGAACGGCCACAAGTTCGTCGTCGTCGCGAATCTTGATGGCGATGATTCCGTCGGCCTTGATTGGTGTGTTGTAGGCGAGGAACTCGGTCTTCTTGATCATTCCGCCGCGTGTTGCGAAGACGAGGTACTTGCCTTCCTTGAAATCACGTGTTGAAAGGACGGACTGCACTCGCTCGCCCTCGCGGAGCGGCAAGACGTTGACAAGCGCGCGGCCGCGGGCGGTCCGTGTGCCTTCTGGAAGCTCGTAGACCTTGGTCCGGTAGACCTTGCCCTTGTTGGTGAAGAACAGAAGGTAGTCGTGTGTGGAGCAGACGAAGAGGTGTTCAATCCAATCGCCTTCCTTGGTGCCCATGCCCGTTACGCCGACACCGCCGCGATGTTGCTTGCGGTACGTGTCGAGCGGTACCGCCTTGACGTAACCGCTGTTGGTGATGGAGACAACCATCTGGCGGTCTTGGATGAGGTCCTCAATGTCAAGGTCTTCCTCGGACGGCGAGATGTCAGTTCGCCGCTCGTTGCCATAGGTCTCGGCGATCTCGGCAAGCTCCTCCTTGATGATGGTCATTACCTGACCTTCATTGCCGAGGATGTCGCGGAGCTCGCGAATGCGTTCCATGATGTCGGAGTGCTCGCCGCGGATCTTGCCCGACTCAAGTGCTGTGAGGCGCTGGAGTCGAAGGTCAAGGATTGCCTGAGCCTGAACTCGGCTCAAGTCGAAGTTCTTGATCAGACCGTCGCGCGCAACATCCGGATCCTTGGATCCACGGATCAGCTCAATGACATCATCAAGCCGGTCGAGAGCGATAAGCAGTCCCTCAAGAATGTGGGCGCGGGCTTCCTTCTGCCGCAGCTCGAACTTAGTCCTGCGAACGACCACTTCGCGCTGATGCTCAACGTAGTGGACGATGATCTCTTTGAGACCAAGGGTCTTGGGTACTCCGTCAACGAGGGCAACCATGTTGACGCCGAAAGTGCTCTGCATCTGCGTGTGCTTGTAGAGCTTGTTGAGCACAACGCGGGGGTTGGAGTCGCGCTTTAGCTCAATCACAATCCGCATCCCGTGGCGGTCTGATTCGTCGCGAACATCGCTGATCTCAGTGATCTTCTTCTCCTGGACAAGCTGAGCGATCTTGACGATCAGGCCACCCTCGCCACCCTTACGGACCTGGTAGGGAAGTTCCGTGACAATGATCGCCTCGCGACCCTGTCCGATCGGCTCAATGCCAGCCCGTGCCTGGATGCGAACGCGGCCTCGGCCGGTTCGGTAGGCGTCGTGGATGCCTGTCAGGCCAAGGATCGTTCCCGCTGTCGGGAAGTCAGGACCCTTGACGTATTCCATCATGCCCTCGGTCGTGATCTCCCGATCATCGATGTAGGCGATGGTGGCCCCTATGACTTCACCAAGGTTGTGCGGCGGAATGTTTGTTGCCATACCAACGGCGATGCCTGACGAGCCGTTGACGAGCAGGTTCGGGAAGCGGGCTGGTAGGACGAGTGGCTCTTGGCGTGAGGAGTCGTAGGTCGGCGCGTAGTCGACAGTGTCGGCATCCAGGTCGCGTAGGAGCTCTGTGGCCAGGCGGTCAAGGCGGGCCTCGGTGTACCTCATGGCTGCGGCGGAGTAGCCGTCGACATTGCCGAAGTTGCCCTGTCCGTCGACGAGTGGGTAGCGCATCGAGAAGTCTTGGGCTAGACGCACGAGGGCGTCGTAGATGGCGCTGTCGCCGTGCGGGTGGTACTTGCCCATTACTTCGCCGACAATCAGGGCGCTCTTGACGTACCGGCGGTTTGGCTGAAGGCCAAGCTCGTTCATCACATAGATGACGCGGCGATGTACTGGCTTGAGACCGTCTCTTACGTCTGGAAGCGCACGGCCAACGATGACCGACATCGCGTAGTCGAGGTACGAGGCGCGCATCTCGTCTTCGATCGTCCGAATCTCAATGTTGCCACCGCCCAACTGATCTACGCCCATGCTGTTCCGCTCCTAGACATCAAGGTTGACTACCTCTCGGGCGTGCGTCTCGATGAACGCGCGTCGTGGTTCTACAACATCGCCCATCAGGGTTGAGAAGAGTCGCTCCGCCTCAACTGCATCAGTCAATGTGACCTGCATCAGCGTCCGGCTCTCAGGGTCCATTGTTGTCTCGCGCAGCTGGTCTGGGTTCATTTCGCCCAAGCCCTTGAATCGCGAGATCTCAATTCCCTTCTGCGCGAGTGCCATCACGGTGTCGCGAAGCTCACCGTAGGAGAGAGCATCGTCCTCAGCTTCACCAAGTGACACCTTGAACGGGGCGACGCCCACAAGCGCTGACAACTTGGCTTGTGTCTCTGAAAGTCGGCGGTACTCGGTTGTTTCGAACACGGCGGTCGGAATCCGGTGGGTCCGCATGAGGCCAGTTGAACGCTCAACAGCGCTCACGTCAACCCCGAGTGGGTCTTCGCTGACGAACGCCAGTACCCAAGGCTTCTCCGGTGCTGTCTCAGCCTTGACCAGGGCGACAAGGCTCTTGGCGTCCTTGATGCCTTCATCCAAGACATGGGTTGTGGTCAGAAGGTCAAAGAGCTCAGTCCCATGCTCAGCGCGAAGGCGGCCTGACCAGCCCTCGTGATCGCGGAGAAGCTTCCCTAGTGACTGCCAGCGCGCCTCGGTCAGCTTCGTTGACTTTCCACTAGCGTCGATGATCTCGAACTTCTCAAACTTGTCTTGAAGGAGGACCTCCTCAAGCTCGGACTCCTTCTCGATGTACCTCTCTTGGCGCCCAGACTTGAGTTTGTAGAGCGGCGGCTTGGCAATGTAAATAAATCCTGCGTCAATCAGCTCCGGCATCTGCCTAAAAAGAAGCGTAAGTGCCAGTGTTCGAATGTGAGCACCGTCGACATCAGCATCAGTCATGAGAACAATTTTGTGGTACCTAGCCTTCTCAATATCGAACTCCTCGCCGACACCAGTTCCGATTGCTGTAATCAGCGCCTGGATCGCGTCGTTCTGGAGGATCTTGTCGATACGGCTCTTCTCGACATTGAGGATCTTGCCTCTAAGCGGAAGGATGGCCTGCGTGTGACGGTCTCGTGCCGTGACGGCTGAACCACCAGCGGAGTCACCCTCGACAATGAAGATCTCGGCGAGTGATGGGTCCTTCACAGCGCAGTCAGCAAGCTTGCCGGGCAGGGTGCCTGACTCAAGCGCTGACTTGCGACGAGTCAGGTCGCGGGCCTTACGGGCTGCCTCTCTGGCACGTGAGGCTGAGATTGACTTGTTGATGATCTGCTTGGCTTCAGCTGGGTGTTCCTCAAGGAACTCCGCTAGGCCCTGGTTGACGATTGTCTCAACAAAGCCTTGTATTCCGGGGTTTCCGAGCTTGGTTTTGGTCTGTCCCTCGAACTGAGGGTCAGCGAGCTTGACGGAGACAACAGCCGTAAGTCCCTCACGAACATCGTCACCGGAGAGGTTGTCGTCCTTCTCCTTAAGGAAGCCCTTGTCGCGTGCATACTTGTTGAGAGTCCTGGTCAGCGCTGACCGGAACCCGGAGAGGTGGGATCCACCTTCGTGCGTGTTGATGTTGTTGGCAAAAGAGAAGACCGACTCTTGGTAGGTCCCGTTCCACTGCATCGCGATCTCAAGAGCACCCTCGTCCGACTCTCCGACAAAGGCTGCGACCTTCTTGTGGATTGTCTCGCGACCCTCGTTGAGGTAGCGGACGAAGTCTTCGATTCCCCCTTCGTACTCAAACTCAACATGCTTCGGCTTGCCATCGTCCCCGGTCTCACGTTCGTCCGTGAGGACAATATTCAGGCCGCGTGTAAGAAATGCCGTCTCACGGAGCCTGTCCTCGAGAACTTTGAACTCAAACTCAAGAGTTTCGAAGATCTCAGTATCCGGGAGAAACTTGATGGTAGTTCCGGTCTCGCTTGTCGCTTCGCCCTTGACCAGTTTGTTCTGAGGGTCACCTCGGCGGTACTCCTGAGTCCAGTGATGGCCGTCGCGGCTAATGTCGATCTCCAGCTTCTCGGAGAGTGCGTTGACCACAGAAACGCCGACTCCGTGCAGACCGCCTGAGACTTTGTAGCCGCCGCCGTCGCCGAACTTGCCACCGGAGTGAAGGACTGTGAGAACTACCTCGACGGCCGGCTTCTTCTCTGTCTTGTGCTCTGCGACTGGAATCCCTCGACCATCATCCGTGACCGTCACCGAAAGATCTGGGTGAATCGTGACCGTGACCTTCTTGCAGTGGCCTGCAAGGGCCTCGTCGACAGAGTTATCGACAACCTCATAGACGAGGTGGTGTAGTCCTCTGGGGCCCGTTGACCCGATGTACATACCAGGGCGTTTGCGGACAGCAGACAGTCCCTCAAGGACTGTGATGTCCTGAGCGTCGTATCCGGTTTCAGCGGTATCTGGCTTGTTCTTGTCGCTCATAATGAGGTTGCTCTTCAGATAGTTACTTGGGGCAACGCGACAGCGGCTGGAAGCGTTTTGAAAGCCCCTCTGAAGGCATCGCTAACGATACCACACAGGCCCCCGGAACAAGGGTCCAAATTGCCCCCAAATAGCCTGATTTTGCGGGATTTTCGCGGCTTTTGTCAGCGCTTTGCAACAACGCAGTGGAGACTGCTCACAGGTGCGTCCGGGATGCGCTCTGAGAGAGCCTTGATGACCCTCCGTGAGAGCAAGTCCAACTCCTGTGCGTAGACGCTTGACGCACACTCAATCTTAAGCTCTCCACCCTTCAGCGCAACAGGTTTTGTGTGCTTCGCCATCGCCTCACCAACAAGGTCCGGCCAAGCCCCTGCCACCCTTGCGACGGGGTCCGTTGGGGCGAGTGAGTCCACAAGGCGGTTGATGGCCCCGGAGAGTGGTCGCTCCCTACCTCGTCTCATGCGGCTCGTAACTCCTCTTCCGGTGGCTGCCCCAAAGCAATCAGGACGACCGCGTCATCCTTTGGGGCTGGAACATGCTCGAATTCAGTTGCTGTAATCACACACTGGCCGACCCCATAGACGGTGTTGGTCAGGAACTGGCGACGGTCGGCGTCTAGTTCACTCATCACGTCGTCGAGGAGAAGCAATGGGGTAGTTCCTGTTCGTTGAGTAATCAACTCTCGCTCGGCAAGTAGGAGTGAGAGAAGAGCCATCCGTTTCTCGCCCTGGGAGCCGGTCGACTTGAGGTCGTGTCCCTCCCTCTTGAAGATGAACTCGGCGCGGTGTGGGCCGTACCCCGTGAAACCACGATTGATGTCCTGTTGGGTTCTCTCCTCCAGCTCACTTCGGAAAGTATCTGGGTCGCGGGCCCCACCAGGTCTGTGTGTGAGAACTAGTTCACCAGTCAACCCGAGCGAGACAGCGGCTTCAGCTATTGGCTCCGAAAGCGCTTCGACTGTCTCGTCGCGGGAACGAATCAGTCCAGTCCCGAGCTCGGTCAGCTGTTCATTCCAAGCGCTCAAGCTGGTTGGTGTTGAACCGCTTCTCTGAGCTGAGCCCAGTAATGCATTTCTTTGGGTTAGTGCCCTCGTGTATGAGGCTTTCATGGCTGCGGAGGTGTGGTCTAGTGATGCGGTCAGTTGATCAAAATGGGACCGGCGTTCAGTTGGACTCCCAGTAATTAGGCTCAGGCGATCAGGTAGAAACACGAGGACTGCGGGGCGGTCCAATCCGGCCTCAAAGCGCTCGGGTGCTGCTCCGTCGAGGGTCGTCAACTTCTCCCCTGAACGCTGCAGTGCCACCGCTGTTGTGTGGACGACTGACTTGTTCTCGAAACCGACCTCGACCCTGGTCGTCGATTCCTTCCAGGCAATGGTCTGTCGATCCATTGCGGCCCTGCAGGAAGTTCCCGTCAGGCCAAAGTGGAGCGCCTCGAGGATGTTTGTCTTACCCGACCCGTTTGGTCCGGCTATGACTGTCAGGCTCGCCCCTGGTTTGAGGTGAAGCCTGTGGTGACTACGAAAGTCCCGCAGATCCAGATCGAGGACCCGCATGCAGTCGACTTAGTCCCTGATCAGCTGCCGAGGCGAATCGGCATGATCAGATAGAGGAACCCGCCTTCGGATCCTGACTCGATCAGTCCTGGGCGATTGGCTGTCAGAAGCTTGAGAACGATCTCCTCGTCACCAGCGCTCTCGATCCCGTCACGGAGGTAGTCGGGGTTGAAGCCGATCTCGAGCGCCTCACCGTCGTAATTGATCGGAATCGATTCTCTGGCCTCGCCGATGTCTGGTGTTTCAGCACTGATAGTCAGTGAGCCCTTCTCGAAGGAGAGTGTTAGTGGCTTGGTCCTTTGGGCGAGCAGGCTGATCCGTCGAACAACATCTGAGAGCTCAGCGCTATTGAACTTGAGTTCGTGATCGAACTTGTCGGGGATGAGCTCCTTGTACTTAGGGAACTGTCCGTCAATTAGCCGGGAGGCGAGAACAGTGCCATCAAGGTCGAAGACAATCTGGTTCTCCTGGACTGCGATTCGGACAGATCCCTTCGCCGGAGCCTCTTCGCCGTCAGCGGCGGGGTCGCCCTTCGTTCCCTTCGAGAGACGTACAGCCTCTTGGAGAGCCCTTGCGGGAACGTTTGCTTCAAACCCATTCGTCAGTGGTGTCTCTAGCGTTGTTTCCTTGACGCTGAGCCGGTAGGAGTCAGTTGCAACCATCCGTAGTGTGCTGGCTTCGGCTTGTACTAGAACGCCGGTCAGGACTGGCCTTGAGGGATCCATGCTTGCTGCCCGTTCAACCCGACGAATCGTTGCGTCTAGAACTTCCGCTGGGAGAACAACGACCGAATCTCCGCTCGACTGAGGAAGTGTTGGGAAGTCTTCAGCCCTGAGGGTCTTGAGGTCGAAAGTAGCCGAACCGGAGGTGATCTCTACATCCTGCTGGGAGGCTCTTGCCTTGAGGGTGACTTGTCCTGCGGGAAGTGCACGAACAACATCCGTGAACAGTCTGGCTGGGAGGACTACCTCACCAGGGGAAGTGACTTCACCGGCGAGAGGAAGCCTCAATGAAAGTTCTAGATCTGTTGCTCGTAGTTCAATACCGTCTGGTCCCGCAGCAAGCTGGACACCACTCAGAGCAGTGATGCTCGTCTTCGAGGAAGCGATGCGGGTAGCGGACTGAAGACCTTCGAGCAGTAGATCCCGCTCAATCTTCAATCCAATTGTTCCCTTTTCAGATGTAGAGGACATAGGTCAGATGATTGTGTTGATTACGTTGATAACTCAAGATCGTTTCAGTCTTCCCGGTCGGCTTCACCGGAAACAAGGCGCTCTAAAGAGCGGACAGCGAGAGCATCTTCTGGTGAAACAGAGATCCTGTCTGCCACACGACGGCAAGCATTGAGAACTGTTGAGTGGTTACGGCCACCGAACTGCCTGCCAATGGACGGCAGAGGCTCACCAACAACCTCACGGGAGAGATACATAGCGACCTGGCGGGGCCAAACAAACTCTGCCGCTCTTGACCTAGAGTCAAGGTCAGCTTCGGTTACTCCATAGGTGCTGGCTACCAATGTCTTGATCTCAGCAACACCCTTCCGGACTGGCGCATTCGTAGCGCCCGGGTAGAGCTGATCAAGAACTTGAGTTGTCAATTCACGCGTCACCTTCACGCCCGTTAGCGAGGCATAGGCAACAACGCGGATGAGGGCGCCTTCAAGACTCCGAACGTTGCCTTTGATTCGCGATGCAATGGCTTCCAAGGTTTCGCGGGGTATGTCACCGAGCTGGTCTCGGTTTGCGCGCATAGTGAGAATCGCAAGCCTCGTAGGTATCTCAGGGCTTTCAACATTCGCGACGAGTCCAGCCGCAAAGCGCTCCCGAAGACGGACTTCTAAGGAGTCAAGGTCAGCTGGTGTCCTGTCACAAGTGATTACAACCTGAGCGCCACTACTGATCAGGCTGTTGAAGGTGTGGAAGAACTCTTCCTCAGTCTTGGTTTTGCTGGCAAGGAATTGGGCGTCGTCGAGCAAGAGGAGATCAACATCCCTGAACTTCGACTTGAACTCCCGCGTGTCGCCTTGGCGGATTGAGTGGACAAAACCGTTGGTGAAGTCTTCCGCTGTCGTGTATTCGATACGAGCGTCGGGTTGGGCCTCACGGACGAGGTTTCCAATCGCCTGCAGGAGGTGGGTCTTACCGACTCCAGGTGGGCCGTATATGAAGAGTGGGTTGTAAGTCTGGGACGGTTGCTCGGCGACAGCCAGCGCTGCCGCGTGAGCCAGTCGGTTGCTTTCACCAATTACAAACTGGTCAAACGTAAGCTTCGGGTCAAGGTCGAGGGTTGGGGAATGGGCTGCAAAGGAGTCATTTTGAAACCCTCGAGTTGTACTTGAGCCTAAGACCTCGCGGATGTCAGTGACTTTGCCAGGCTCGGTCAGCTCGACTGTTGTAGAGCTACCAGTCACTCGCTGCGCGGCCTGTGCGATGAGGTCTGTGAAACGGCCTTCTACCCAGTGGCGGATTGAGTCTGGAGCTTCGACGACCAGAACGTGGTCTTCCATCAGCGCCGGCCTGAGTGGCTCCAACCAAACCTGGAATGTTGAGTCGCTGACAGCGTCCCGCAGATCAGAGCGGATTCGGTTCCAGGTGGTTTCGAGGTCTGTGATTGACATTCAGGTGCTTTTTTTCAACGACTCGCGACACTAGTGGAGGGCTGGTCGTGAGAAAGCAGGACTTCCCGCATTTTTCGGCCTTTTCAGTTCCCGCACGACATCAAGGCCTGATGGACGGTAAGGTTCTCCAAGCAATGAAGCGCACCTACCAGCCCAAGAAGCGCAAACGCGCACGCACGCACGGCTTCCGAGAACGGATGTCGTCGAAGGCTGGCCGTCGGGTTCTTGCCCGCCGCCGTGCCAAGGGTCGCCGACGCCTCACCGTCTAGTGGCTGGCAGTTCCGGTCGCCGCGGGAGGATTACCCGTAGTGCTGACTTCGATCGTGTTTACAGGTCCGGTCGCTCCCACGCAACCAAGCTGTTTGTACTCCACGCGTTCCCTCGCGGGGACGACGAGGTAGCCCGGCTTGGGCTCTCTGTATCGCGCAAGGTAGGCGGGGCTGTTGAGCGAAACAAAGTCAAGCGTCTTTTGAAAGAGGCCTTCGCAGCCAAGCTGACTGAGATCAAGGCTGGAACAGACATCGTCGTGGTTGCCAGGACGGGAGCTTCTGATTTCTGCGATCGCGAAGGGCTTGACGGTGTCGCTAGACAGTTGGACGAACTCCTTACTCAGGCTGGCGCGCTCCCCCAGATAGACAAGATCGCCGAGGGTGGAGATGAAGCCTAGAACGCAAGGGATAGCAGGGATTCCTCGTTATCTAGTAACACTCCCTATCCGGTTCTGGTCGAATTGGATCTCACCATCCCTCGCTCCACGTTGCCGCTACGAGCCAAGTTGCTCGCGTTACTCAATCCAAGCGATTGAGGAGTTGGGCATACTCCGTGGCCTGGTCCTTACTACTTGGAGGGTCCTTCGGTGTAATCCGTTCAGCCACGGCGGCGTGGACAAGGTTGCCGACCAAAGACTCTTTCGCGCTTCGAAGACCTGCACCCACAATCAACACGAAATGATCAACCCACTGTGAACAGCCTGTTCATAACCGCAAATGTAATCAGCGATGCCCTTCAGCCGCTAATCGACTTCTTCGGGGAAGTCCTTGTAGTGATCCACTCAGTTATCGGGTCATGGGGCTGGTCCATCATCTTGATGACTTTCCTCATACGGGCTGTGTTGGTTCCTCTCACGATCAAACAGATCCGATCCATGCAGCGTATGCAGCTTTTCCAGCCTGAGATCAAGGCGATCCAGACTAAGTACAAGGGCAAGCCTGGTGATAGTGCCGCGGTAAAGACTGAGAAGCGCGCGAAGCTAAACGAAGAGCTGATGGGTTTCTACCGAGAGAACCAGATCAACCCACTCGCATCGTGCCTCCCCCTACTCGCGCAGATGCCTGTGTTCATCTCATTGTTCTACCTACTCCAGCAGCAGCTGAAGACCGATATCTGCCCAACCATCACGTGGCAGGACAAGGTCCCAGGGTATGTGCAGTGGTGGAACGGTTTGGCAGCCAATGCGCATCACAAGATCACGGTCGCGACTACTGGATGCGGCGACATCACCGCCTTCCCTGGGCACCCAGTGCCACCTACTGGGCAACAGTTCCTCTTCATCCCAGACCTGACATCGAAGGCCAGCGGCGCCGTTCTAGTCACGCTGATCGTCCTTTACGTCGGCTCTCAGTTGGGCTCGAGCCTGATGATGACCACAACAATGGACAAGACCCAGCGCAACATCATGCTGGCGATGCCCCTCGTTTTCGTCTTCTTCATCCTCAGCTTCCCTGCAGGCCTGATCCTCTACTGGATCACGACGAACACCTGGACTGTCGGGCAGCAGTACGTGGTTAAACGGTTTTCAGCAGGAGGTGCTCACGCCCAAGCTAAGGCGCTAGCGGACTCTGGGGGAGGAACAGTCACCCCCGAGCCCGAAGAGAAGGAAACGAAGGGTTTTCTGGCCAAGGTGAAGGAAGCCGGGGCCGCTAGCAAGGCAGAGGAAGAGCCTGAAGTAAAGAAGCCGAAGGGTAAGGGTGGACCTCCACCAGCCCGCAATAACAAGAAGCGGACAGGGAGGCGAAGATGAGTGTTGAAGAGCGCGTACGCACTGTGGTTGGGTCGGTAGTTGAGGCCCTTGACCCTGATGCTGAGTTCAAACTTGTTGATGACGGTGAAGTAATCAAGGTCGACATCGACGGTCCCGACATGGGCCAGATCATCGGTCGACACGGGAACACACTGGACGCGATTCAGCACATCGCCTACCGGGCTGCTTCTGTGGACAGGGACGACATGCGTCGGGTTGAGGTTGACGCTGGCGGCTGGCGTGAGCGCAGAGCCATTGAACTTCGTGAAATCGCCGATGATGCGGCTGATGAGGCGATCGAGGCAGGAAAGAGCGTCTCGCTAGAGCCAATGTCAGCGTCGGAGCGGCGTGTGGTTCATGAGTACCTCCGTGAGCGTGAGGACGTCGATACAACCAGTGAGGGGCGTGAACCAGAGCGTTATCTCGTGGTTGAGCCTCTCGAAGATTAAGCGTTTCACGTGGAACGGTCCGGCGAATTGCCCGCCCGTGTCAACAAGCGTTTAGTCGAATTACAGGCCGAATACGGCCTTTCAGAGGAGAATCTCGACCAGTTCCGGTCAATCCTCTTGAGCCTTGCTGGAGAGCATGCCCCAACAGCGGTGACGGATGCCCTCGAGGGCATCAACGTCCACATCGCCGACTCTTTGACCGCATTGGGACTAGAGGACGTGAAGAACGCCAAGACCATCGCGGATCTCGGGTCCGGATGCGGCATCCCTGGGCTTGTTCTGGCATCCGCTCTACCGGAGTCCCGTGTTATTGCCGTTGATGCCCAGAAACGCCGTTGCGAGTTCATCTCCAACGCCGCCGAGGCAGCAGGGTTGAAGAACGTCGAGACTGTTTGGAGTCGGGCGGAGGAGTGGGACGCGGGCCATGGCATATGTGATCTCGTCACGGCCAGGGCGATGGCAAGCCTCCCGGTACTTGTCGAATACTCATCATCTCTTCTGCGAGAGGGCGGGCTGATGGTTGCTTGGAAAGGCAAGCTCGAAGGCGATGAGAAAGCCCAGGGCGCGGTCGCGGCAGAGCTGACCGGCATGTCGGAGCCAGAGGTGATCCAAGTGGAGCCATGGCGCGGCGGCGGAAGGCGAAAACTGGTTTTGAGCAGGAAGATTGCCCCAACACCGGACCGGTTCCCTCGGCGCGCAGGTATCGCAGTCAAGCGCCCACTCGGCTCTTGAGACCCGAGAACACTAGATAGACAGGGGATTCCGACCGAGCCTAGGTTTACCTTTTGGCTATGGGACGAATCTTTGCTGTTGCAAACCAGAAGGGTGGTGTGGGCAAGACCACCACGGCTGTCAACCTCGCCGCTTGCGTAGCGGAGGCCGGGTACTCGACACTTCTCGTTGACCTAGACCCACAGGCAAACGCAACAGTTGGCGTTGGCCTCCCCAAGGACCTCACCCCTTCTATCTACGAGGTGCTCTCTGGAGAGTCCCCCACTGTGGCGGCGATCAGAGCTAGCCGTATCAACAACCTCTCTGTCGTCCCATCGACACCAGGTCTTGCTGGTGCCGGTGTTGAGCTCCCCCAGAATCAGGACTACCAACACATCCTCAAAGCAGCCCTCGAATCTGTTCGCGACCAGTTCGAGTTCATCATCATCGACTGCCCACCATCACTAGGACCACTTACCGTCAACGCCCTAGCTGCAGCGGATGAGGTGATCGTCCCCGTTCAGTCTGAGTACTACGCACTGGAGGGCCTCGCGGGCCTGCTCGAGACCCTGGAGCTTGTCCAGCGCGAACTGAACCCCTCCCTCACGGTTTGCGGACTTGTCCTGACCATGCA
Organism: Actinomycetota bacterium; assembly: GCA_009699865.1. Taxonomy (GTDB): domain Bacteria; phylum Actinomycetota; class Thermoleophilia; order Solirubrobacterales; family Solirubrobacteraceae; genus WLNJ01. Next base: position 8,609 of record WLNJ01000008.1, on the reverse strand, counting down.
CGACCCCCGCACCCGCCTCTCTCGCGATGTGGAGACCGAGCTGCGAACCCACTTCCCTAGGCTTGTATTTGACACCGTAATCCCCCGGAACGTAAGGATTGGCGAGTCACCTAGCCACGGCCTTCCGGTTATTCATCACGACCCGCATTGCGCTGGCGCAGAGGCATACGTTGCCCTGGCTCGCGAGGTTGCGGCGCGGGTCTAGTAGCCACTTAAACAAAACGGAGGTATTACTGAAATGAGCGAACCAGCAAAGAAGACACCCGGACTCGGCAAAGGTCTCGGATCCGGCCTTTCCAAGGGCCCCAGTGGGCTAGGTAAGGGCCTCGGCGCACTCCTCTCTGTTGTTCCCCGCGAGGACGGTTCGGCTGAAGTCCTGAGGACCATTCCAATCGGCTCAATCAAGCCTAATCCTAGGCAGCCTCGCCGCCAGTTTGACGAGAACGCACTAGTCGCTTTGGCAGGTTCAATTGGTGAGCGCGGCGTCCTTCAGCCAGTCCTCGTACGTCCGATACCAGGTGGAGGGTGGGAGTTGATCGCGGGCGAGCGGAGATGGCGCGCAGCGACCGCCGCGGGCCTCACTGAAATCCCTGCGGTCATCCGCGAAGACGATGACGCGGTCGCTCTTGAGGTCGCACTGATCGAGAACATGGCCAGAGAAGACCTGAACCCAGTCGAAGAGGCTCGGGCGTGTTCAGCGCTTGTTGACGAGCTCGGCCTCACCAAGGAGGAGGTCGGCCGCAGGGTTGGCCGGAGCCGCGCAGCCGTCTCAAACCTAATCCGACTCCTTGACCTACCTGACACGGCTCTGGAAATGCTCGAGGACGGGCGTCTGAGCGAAGGCCACGGGCGCGCTCTTCTGATGGTGAAGCGCCATGACGTGAGGCGCGATCTAGCTGCTGAGGCCTACAGCCGGGGTTGGTCTGTTCGGACAACAGAGGAGCGGGCTAGAGACACTGAATCGACCCCAGCGGCTCCAAGGCAGCTTCACGCTGACCACGAGGTTGCCCTGACTGACGTAGCTGATTCCCTGACCGCAACCTTCGGCGATGCAGTCAGCGTCAAGGCAAAAGGTAAAGGCTGCCGCGTGCGCTTCGAGTTCGCATCAATGGCCGAGGCAGCGACATTTGCAGCGCAGTTCTCATCGCACAGGCGCGCTGCCTGAGTTAGTGAGAACAGGAGCTCTTCGGGGGGATTAGAAACCTCCGAAGAGTTCTATCGCTGTAACTGCTGTCAGCACAATCGCCGTTGACCATGCGATCGCTCCGACGGTGATCTTCATGTCCAGTCCGTAGAGATGCGCGACGACAAGGGCATTGATCCCAGCTGGCATGGCCGCTTCCAACAGGAAGGTGTGAGGGGTAGCAATCAAGATCCCGGAAAGCACCAGCATCACAGCGGGCGCGAGCAAGAGCCGCAGACCTAGTGCCGTGAAGACAGCAGAGGTGAGCGGGGGCGGGAAGATGCGCACACCCGTCTCATCGTGCTCAAGCATCAAGTTCACGCCAAGGGCAAAGAAGCCAACTGGCGCGATCCCCATTGCGACTATGTGCACGAGGTCAGGACCCCAGGAAGGGGCGAGTGACTTCGGTGCGAGCAGAGCAAGAATCAGAGCGTATAGCGGCGGATTCCGTGTGAAGAAGGCCTTCACACGCTCTCGCCCCGACTTACCCGCCTTGGTGCCGAAGGCAGCTCCGACCCCAAAGCCGACCAGCAGAACAATCGGCGAGTTCACCACGTTGTCGTAGGCAACTGCGAGCGGGATTTTGTCGTGCCCAAGCAGCAGAGCGGTTAGTGGAATCCCCAAATATCCAGTGTTGGCGACCGCGACGACGGTCATTAGCGCGCCGGTCTGAGGGCGCGTCAGCTTCAGGAGCCGTGAACCAATCAGCCAAGCTGCCACCACGACCACTAGACGTTCCGTCCACCCAAAGGCAAGGCCCGCGCCTACGGCCTCGGTCAGGTGAAGGTCGATCACCGCGAAGAAGATGATCACCGGCATCAGGACATAGACAAGAGCCTCAAGCAGGTGTCCCGCAAGGGTCTGCGCGCCTGTCTTCCAGCGGCGCTCGGCAGCAACCCCGCCGATTGTGGCGAGCAGAGTGACTAGGGCGAGGATCAACACCTAGTAGCTCGATCCTCAGGACATACAGGCGCCCACGGTTCCGCGAGATCGCACCCGAGGACGGCGGTCGGATCGGTGAGAGAGAGCGCGTTCACCGGGGGGAGGATCGCACAGGGGCGACAACGCCCTATTGCTGCTGCCGAGCAAGGCCCTTTCACCTCACAGCGCCAACCCGGCCTGCGGCGTTAGACTTCCGCCCTCGCGGGGCGATTAGCTCAGTTGGTTAGAGCGCATCTCTGATAAGGATGAGGTCCCTGGTTCGAATCCAGGATCGCCCACTTGCTTGGCTGTGAAGGAAGATGGCAGCCGAAACAGAATGAATCCTCCGAAGGCAGTGATCCCCGTGACAAGCGCGGCGGGCGCTAGCCTTAGACATAACCGCCCAAGGAGCCGCACGTGCAGGAGATGGTCATCTACGGAGTTAGCTTTGACATGGTCGGCAAGCAGCCGATTGTGCTCCTCAAGGCCGTTGAGACCAACCGGTTCCTTCCGATCTGGATTGGTCATCCTGAGGCAGCCGCGATCCTGATGAAGCTCCAAGGCTCCTCAACGCCTCGCCCGATGACTCACGACCTGATCACGGAGACCCTCAGCGAACTCGACGCTCAGTGCACGCGGGTGGCGATCACCGAGCTGCGTGACAACACCTTCTACGCCTCAATCACAATTCAGACACCGGACGGTCGCGAGATCGAGATCGACTCACGGCCCAGCGATGCTCTGGCTCTTGCCGTCAGATCGGGCGCGCCAATTTTCGCCGCCGAGGACGTAGTTGAGGAATCCTCGATCGAGTTTGAGCATGACAACGAAGACACGGACGAGGTTGTCGAGAAGTTCAAGGAGTTCCTCGAAGATGTAAGTCCCGAGGACTTCGCCGGCGGCCAGGACGCTTAGGGCGCTCTAGGCGGCTACGGCGAGGTCGAGCATCAGCTCGATCAGTGCGTCGAACTCCAGCCCCGCGGCCTCAGCCGCAAGGGGCACAAGGCTGGTCTGCGTTAGCCCTGGAACTGAATCGATCTCGAGGATTGTGAGGGCACCGTCCTCACCGAGGATCAGGTCAACCCGGGCGACGCCGGAGCACTGCAGTGCCTCAAAGGCGGAGACAGCGAGTTCGCAAGCGCGCTCGTATGTGGCCGAATCCAGTCGCGCTGGGCATTCAAACTTTGCTGAGCCAATTTCGTACCGCGCCTGAAAGTCGTATTGGTCGCCCCCCGGAATTGCCTCTACTGGCGGCCAGGCGACAGCACCTTCCGGTTTCCCGACTACCGCTACGGCCAAGTCACGCCCGGGGCAGTACTGCTCAAAGAGCACCCGGTCGTCATAGGAGAGGGCTGACAGCAGTGCTCCGGGAACATCCTCTTCCTTATGGGCCAAGGCAACCCCTAAGGACGACCCTTGGAGCGCTGGCTTGAGGATCATCGGCCAGCCGAGGCGCTCCCCGATGGTCGGCACAAGCTCGACGGCTGCCAGCTCACGTACGGCGGTGGAGTCGAGCACATAGAAGTCTGGGGTCGGGAGACCAGCTGCGCGGAAGCGCCGCTTAGCAAGGGCCTTATCGCCGGTCCGGGCGGAGGCTGCTGCATTGGATGAAGTGTGGGGAATCTCGAGCAAGTCAAGGACCTGTTGGACGGTCCCGTCCTCACCGTCGCGGCCGTGGAGGGCGAGGAAGGCCACATCAGGCTTCTGTGCCCGCAGGTTGGAGATCATCGAAGTGTCAGCGTCAACGCTGACTACCTCATGACCAAGCCGTGCCAACGCGTCCTTGACCCGGCCGCCCGTGCGCAGCGAAACTCCACGCTCCAGCGAGCGACCACCCTCAAGGACTGCGATCTTCAACCCATCACCCTTGGTTGCCGGATGCTCGGCGTTTCCGTGGTGCGATAGGTACAACGCGAGCACCCTCGACCTGATCCGACTTCACTTCAACGGATGCGGCCCCAGCTGACCCGCCCACCATTGTTTCGTAGAGCTCGACCTGCTCTCCGACGACCATTCCAATTCGACGGATGCCCTCCCGAATGCGGTCGGAGCCAGCGCCAGAGAAGTTCAGGCGTAGGGAGGAACCGCCGTCCCCATTCACCCATGCTGCGCGACCTGGAACGAACGCAACGTTCTCGCGGAGCGCTCGGGCGAGCAAGTCAGTCGTGTCGATGTACTCGGGGAGAGTTGCCCAGACGAAGAGGCCACCAGCGGGTGAAATCCAGGTGGTTCCCTCAGGCATCTCGGAGGTCAACGATTCCAACATCACATCACGCCGGTCGCGGTAGATCCGCCGCAGGCTGGCCATGTACTCGGGCCAACCGCCACCACCGATGTAGGCGGCCACGAAGTGCTGAGCGAGCGATGAGGCGCAGAGATCTGCTGCCTGCTTGGCAAGGTTGAGCTTCTCCAGCACCGGCCGAGGCGCAGTGACCCACCCGAGCCGGATTCCTGGCGAGAGGATCTTGGAGAAAGTCCCCAGGTAGATGACTGACTCACCACCGTCCAGCTCAAGGATTGAGGGGATTGGGTCCTCCTCGTAGCGGAGCAGCCCGTACGGGTTGTCCTCAAGGATCAGGATCTCCCACTCCCGGGCAATCTCAAGAATGGCCTTGCGCCGTTCGGCCGACAGCGTCACACCTGAGGGGTTCTGAAAGTTGGGGATCAGGTAGATGAACTTTGGACGCGCACCCTCAGCGTCAAGTTGCACCAGCCGCTCTCGGAGCAGCTCGGGGTCCATGCCGTCAGCATCGATCGGCACCTGCTCAACACGGGCTTCGTAAGAGGTGAAGGCAGAGACAGCACCGGGATAGGTTGGGCCCTCAGCGACGATCACATCGCCCGGGTCAATCAGCACTTTGCAGACGAGATCCAAAACCTGCTGGCCTCCTGTTGTGACGATCACATCGTCCGGATCGACGGTGACGCCCTCGGCGGCCATCACGAAGCGGATGCATTCTCTCGCGGCGGCCAAGCCCTCAGTAGGCCCGTACTGCAGAGCACTGGCCAGTTCTTCAGCAGCCAACTTGCTCATCAGCGCGGCGTAGGATTCTTTGGGAAAGGTCGAGGTATCGGGGAGGCCACCAGCGAGCGAGATGACCTCGGGCCGCTCTGTGATCGACATCAGGTCGCGCATCGCAGAGGAAGTCATCGAGCGGGTACGTGCCGCAAAGAGCTTTCCGTAGCGCTCGATCGCGACCGCGTCGCCTCGGCCTGAGCGCTTCTGCGGGTTGGTGTTTGTGTCCTTCACAGCCCATGGGACGGTACCGGAGCCGGTTGCCGGGTCCTGTCAGTGGTGGCGGCTGTCCGGTCTCCCGCTACCGTGACCGGTCAGGATGAGCAGCCGTGGCCTGATACTCGCCGTGATCGATGGACTCCGTCCTGATGCGCTTGAGCGCGCCGTTGCTGATGGCACCGCGCCGGTTTTGGCACGGCTGATGGGTGAGGGTGTTTATGTCGACGATTGTGTTGCTTCCTTTCCCTCGGTGACGCCTGTATGTGCAGCCTCGATCACCACTGGGGTTGGACCGGACCAGCACCTGATTCCGTCGATGAACTGGTACCACCGAGAAGAGCGGCGCTACGTCGAGTACGGGTCCAGCTTCGCTGCCGCGAGGAAGCAGCGAATAGCCCGCACGCTTGGTGACACCGTCTATGCGATGAACCGCGATCACCTGTCGCCAGCGACCCCAACAATCTTCGAATCACTTGACGATGAGGGCCTGAGGACCGCGGGAACGACATACCTGATCTACCGCGGACGCCATACGCATCAGCCCGCGCGCCATTCGCGCTTGGCTCGGTTTGCGACGAGCACATTTTTCCGCGAATCAGTCCAGGGCCCGGGTGACCTTTTCTACGCGGATATTTTTGCTTCGAGGCCGATGGGCTGCCGTTCACAGCTGGGTATGACCGGCGTTCGCGATCAGCATTCCGGCTGCGTTGGCGCTGAACTGGTCGCCACCGATGAGTTCGACTTTCTGCTGCTCTCGCTCCCGGACAATGACTCGCATTCACACAAGCACGGCCCAGCAGCTCAGGTTGAATCCGTTGCCGTGGCTGACCGTCAGCTAGCGCGGTTAGCTGACGCAGCCGGGGGAGTGGACCAGCTACTTGACCGTTACGGGATCATCGTCGCGGCCGACCACGGGCATGACCATGTATCCCAGAGGGTTGACCTCTTGGCGGCGTTCTCGGAGTGGTGGGTCCGAACCCCTCGCGACAGCGGGATTGAAGCCGAGGAGATCGCGCTTGGGCTGGCTCAGCGGTCAGCGATGATCTATGTCCTGAAGTCCGACAGCCCGACGCACACGGCTGAGCGGGCAGCAGCTGACGCTCTGCGGGTTTCCGGGGTTGACCTAGCGATGCTCTTGGGCAGCGGCGAGGCACGGGTACTCCGACTGGGGTCCGAGTTGCGCTTCGCACCGGGTGGAGATCTGCTCGACGCACACGGTCGCGGGTGGAGCGTTGAGGGCGACCTCAGCGTGTTGGGGATGAAGACTGCCGATGGAATGATCGTCACCCCGGACTATCCGGATGCCCTGCGGCGGATCTGGTCTGCCCTCAACTGTTCAACCGCGGGCGACGTTCTGCTCTCAGCTGCCCCGGGAGCAGAGTTCCTTGACTGGGGCGGCTCCTCCCATCTGGGTGGAGGCAGCCACGGTTCACTGCATCGAGTTGACAGCCATGGCGTGCTGCTTTGGGCGGGAACCGGTCCAGACAGCCGTTCCGCCCGCGAGGAGTGGAGCATCCGTGATGTTGCCGGCCTAGTGAGGGAGCACTTCAATCTCGATTCCCAAGTCCCAGCCGATTCTTAGAGCGTTCGCGGCGGTAGCCGTGGTGCTGATGGTCGCCGCATCACCGGCCCTGGCTTCAATCAGCGAAAGCCACGCCCGTCGGATCACAAAGGCGCTCCCTGCCGTCAAGGCGGAGGTTCGGTCACACAAGGGAGGGCACTGGGACTTCACCAAGCAGCCTGGGCGTTGGCGTGAGCAGTTCTGGTCTGCCAAGGGTGAGTTGGTCGTTGAGGTATTCATCGCGCGGGCCGATGGCAAGGTGCAGGAGGAGTGGACTGGGTTCCAGGCTGCTTGGACAATGGCTCGCGGCTACCCAGGAGCGTTTGGCAAGGATGCTTCTGCGCTCTGGGTCTGGCTGCCGCTGCTGGCGCTCTTCATGCTGCCGTTCCTGCCGCGCAGACGGCCTTCTTTGGCCCACTTAGATATTGCCGCCGTGGCGCTCCTCTCGGTGTCCATTGCTGGGTTCAACAGAGGCAGACTCGACATCTCGGTTCCCACTCTGTACCCGCCGCTCCTGTGGTTGATGTGTCGAATGTTGTGGAGGGGTATCAAGGGGCCCAAGCCGGACACAGCCCAGATCCGAACATTGATTGGAAGCAAGGCGATGGTCGTGGGGATCGTGTTCCTGATCGGTTTCAGGGCCGCGTTCACAATCGCGGACGGCAATGTGATCGATGTTGGTGAGGCGAGTGTTATCGGGGGCAACAGACTTGCGTCAGGAGCAGCGGTCTATGGACACTTCCCAAAGAGGATTGAGCGAGGGGACACCTATGGGCCAGTCACATGGGCCGCCTACGCGCCCTTCGCGCTGATCTTTGACGCGGACTCAAATGACGGTCGTCTGGCCGCAGCTGCGGCTGCTGCCGTAGTGCTGGACCTGCTGGCGCTGGCGCTGCTAGCACTCCTTGGCTGGCGGCTGAGAGGTCCTCCCGGTGCATTGATACTCAGCTGGCTGTGGGTTACGTGCCCATTCACTCTCTACACGGCAATGTGCGCTGCAAACGACACGCTGCCGGCGCTGCTCATTGTTCTGGCGCTTCTGGCAGCCACGGTCAGCGGTGTCCGTGGTGCGGCCCTGCGGGGAGCCGCAGCGGTCGTAGGCGGCTTGTCAAAGATGGCGACACTGGCCCTCGTACCGATCTTCCTCCGCGTTAGGAACTCATCACGGCGAAGGGACATGCTCGTCTATGTACTGGCAGCAGCCGTGGCGTTCGCGATCGTCCTCCTGCCCTACCTCGACGATCCGATCAAGGTCTGGGAGCGCACCGTTGGCTTCCAGGATGGCCGCGACTCGCCATTCTCCGCGTGGGGCTGGTGGCACTTGCCCCACTGGCTGCTTCAGGGGTGGCGCGTTTGTGTGGCTGGGCTGGTGTTGCTCGCAACACTTCTGCCCCGTGGCGATCGTCGAACGCCAGTCCGCTTGGCAGCGCTGGCCGCCGCCGTTGTCATTGCGGTTGAGCTCTCAGCCGTCTACTGGTTCTACACCTACTTGGTCTGGTTCCTACCGGCGGTCTTTGTCGCCGTGTCCGATGACTGGACGGTCAGGAAGCCGGGCGCAAGACCTGCGTGATCGTCGCCGGCGCGTTTGCGCTTGCGGGCTCGATCATTACCGCGTTGATCCAAGGGTTTGCCTCGGCAGGCTCAAAGCGGACAGGCAGGTGAGTGCTCATTGCCTCAATGGCCTGTTCTTTGATTACGCCAATCACGCC
>WLNJ01000007.1 GCA_009699865.1 Actinomycetota bacterium | reverse complement strand
GGCCGCGGAGTCTGAGCAATCGTCAGCAGTTGAATCTGGGTTAGACGCCGTTCAGCTGCTTGGCAGCGCCAATGACATCGCCCAGTTGGGTCTGGTCAATGGCAATGATGGTGGGGTATTTGCCGCGGGCTGTCTTGCACGCATTGGCTCGGGCAACAATTGTTGCCTTGCCGTTGACAGCGGCCGCGGTGGTCAGCAGGTCAGCTGCATAGGAGGCTGTCAGCGTTGGCGTGATGAAGTGGTTCATCAGGAACAACTTCCCGGTCGTTCCCCCACGGTTAGCGACGCATGAAGCAGCCAAGCTGCTTGGGCTGGTCAGCAGGTTCGATGTAAGGAAGGAGTACGGAGTTTCCTGAACTGAGCCTGCATAGCCTTGGTGGTACCAAGCGACGCTGCCAGTGCTGCCCTCGGAGAACATGACAACCCTTCCACTGGTGCTGATCATCTTCGACAGTGTTGGGTAGGTGGTCGTCGAACCCTTGTAGACGTACTTCAACAGGCCACTTGATGTGACGGCGGTCGCGAAGTCGGCTGGGGTGATGTAGGACTCGTTGACGAAGATCATCACCTCGCGTGGGTGGGTCTTGAGGAAGTCAGCGACAGTCTTGAGCCCGGTGGAGAGCGGAATGGCTCCCGACAGGCATGACACGTGGCACAGGTATGGAAGACGGCCAGGTGTTGACTCACTGACATCGTCAATCACTACGGTTGGCCTACCGAGGAACACAATGGTCCTAGGCTTTCCGTAATGGGTGTCAATCAGCATGGCGCGGATGCCCTTGGTGAGCTGGTGGGGAATGCCAAACTGGTGGTTTGGAATCCCGAACCCAAACTCCTTGCTTGACATTGCGTTATGACTGCCGGGCAGAACCACCTTGTCCAATGTTCTCGAGCAGAGTTTCGACGAGCCGTTACAGGCGCTCGTGGCTCCAGCTGATGCTGCCATGGTCAAGAGTGCTGCCGATGCCGCGAGAACCGCGACCCCTCCCAGAGTTTTGTTCATGTGTGCAGTGTCTCACAGCTGAGCGCCGTTGGCTACAGGAGCCGCCAAGAGAACTGAATCCCAGGCCAGCGGAATCGGGGGTACCGTTGAATCATCCGGCTTGAGTCCAACCCAATCCGCCGGATGGAAGGACGATCACTGTGCCTAACTTGGTACGCATCGCGCTCGCAACATCGTGCTGTCTGGCGCTCGCACTCTCTGTCTCCGCTTGTGGTGGCAGTAGCGGGTCGTCGGGAAGTAGCAGTTTGACGACGTCAACAGTTACTGACACGGTCAGGCAGCAGAACCAAAATCAGAACCAGAACCAGAATCAGGACAACAATCAAAGTCTGTCCAAGGCCAAAGCTGAGTGTCTTGCTCACAACAAGGGCTACCCAGAGAACTGCTCCGACATTCCATGATTTGCGGGGCTGCACCCCTGGGGGCGAGCTACCCGAGGGAGGTCTGATCGTTGACCGCAGAGCCAGCTGGCTCTGCGGGGAGGCGCTTCGCGATGAAGAGCCCCAGCAGGGCAAGCATCGCCACTACTGCGAGTGCCTTACGGAGCGCGGCGATCTGCGCGTCCATGTAGTGCTGCGAGACCGTCTCAACCTCCGTTGGGGTCAGGCCAGCCGCTTGCGCTGTTGCTACAGCCGCTGACTTGGAGACAACCTGTACCCCGTCCTTTGTTTCAGATGCGACGAGCTGTTGAACCTGAGCGGGAATCTGTGGGTCGGACGCAACCCGGTCCTTGAACCCGGTGGTGAGGCCGGCCATCAGAACCCCACCAATTAGGGCGGTACCCAACGCCATTCCTAAGTTTTGTGCGGTTCCTTGGAGTCCGCCAGCCTCGCCGGTTGAGTTCTCGTCGACCGAACTCATGATCACGTTGCCCAACTGGCTGATAACAAGACCTAGGCCCGTTCCGGCAATAGCCATTCCGATTGAGAACTCAGTCGACTGGAAGTCAGGGCTGATCGTGCCCACAAGGATGAGAAGGCCCGCTGAGAGAACGAGCAGCCCAGCCATGACGACCGTTCTCGTTGAGTACTTGATGGCGAGCCGCGATCCAACGACAGAGGACGCCACCATCGCTAGGGAGAGGGGAAGGATTTCAATCCCCGTTTGTAGGGCGTCCTTCTCCAAGGTGACCTGGAGGAAGAGCGGCAGGGTGAAGAACATGCCGCCCAACACGAGTTGCGTGCTCGTGAGCATTGAAAGCCCGTTGCGCATTTGGGAAATCCCAAGCAGGGATGGCCGAAGGAGCGGCTGGCCATCGCGGGCTTCGCTCCGAGTCGCGCGGCGACCGTAGAGAGCCAAGATCAGGACACCAATTCCCACAATGAACGGAACTGGGGAGAGTCCGAGGGGCGTGATCTCCGTCCCGTTCACCACCGGTGGGCTGGTTGGAAGGATGAAGCCCCAGCGGCTCGCTTGGAGAATCCCCAAGACGATCGCTGCCATGCCCGATGCAGTCATCGCGACATCTACCAGCGAGATCCGGCCACCCTTCGGCGCCGGGTTGGCGACCTTCCGCAGGCCGATTGCGAGAAGCCCAAGGACGATCACGGTCTCGGCGGCAAACACATAGCGCCACGAGAAGGTTGTCGTCACATAGCCGCCGATTAGTGGGCCCGCTGCTGCTCCGGCTCCAGCAATTCCGCCGAGGATCCCGTAGGCAATCGCCCGGTCCTTGCCTGAGTAGGTCGCTGAGACGAGGGAGAGGATCGCTGGCATCACAAGAGTCGCGCCGAGTCCTTCCACCAGCGACCAGCCGACAAGCAACACGCTCAGATTTGGAGAGAGTGCCGTGATCAATGATCCGGCGCCGTAGATCAGCAGACCAATGGCAAATGCTCTCCTTCGCCCGAGGATGTCGCCCAACCGTCCGCCGGTCAGCATGAAGGCCGCCATCACAAGCGCATAAGACGTTATTGCGAGTTGAACCCCTGAAACTGTCGTGTTGAGGTCCTCAACAACAGCGCTGATAGAAACGTTCATCACGGTTGTGTCCAGCACCATGATGAACTGCGCGATTGCCAAAACGGTGACAGGGGTCCACTTGCCGATTTTCGCTTGGGAACTCATTCGCACAACCCTAAACCGTGTCCCGGCTTACGGGTGAAGGATGCCGCGGAGTACCGAATAGCCCCGCGTGCGCTGTAGTAAGCGGAATGGAAGGCGTCTGCCATTCACCCCTGACCGGGTTCGTTGAGGAGATTGTTATCGCCGAGGGCGAAAACGTCGCCGAGGGCGCAACTGTCCTGCTGGTTGAGGCGATGAAGATGCACCACGAGGTAACCGCTCCTTCCGCGGGCGTGGTGCGCGGCCTGATTGTTGGCAAAGGCGATCAGGTGGAGGAAGGGCAGCAACTGTTTGAGATTGAGGCTGGCGGGGCCCAAGCGATAGTCGCCGACCTTCCAGATGCTGCATCCGCCGAGTCGGCAGGCGCTGATCTACTCGCCGATGTTCTCGCCCGTCGCGCCAAGCTTGAGGACGAGGCCCGCCCAGACGCGGTGGCAAAACGGCGAGCACTTGGCCGACGGACCGCCCGCGAGAACATCACAGACCTTTGCGACACGGGGACATTTTCAGAGTACGGCGGCCTTGCAATTGCGGCCCAGCGTCTGCGCCGCCCGGTTGAGGAGCTGATTGACAAGACACCCGGAGACGGAATGGTCTGCGGTGTCGGGACGGTGAACGCCGAGACCTTTGGGGTAGAGGCAGCCCAGTGCGCACTGCTCTCCTACGACTACACGGTGCTCGCAGGTACTCAGGGAGTCCGCAACCATCGCAAGACCGACCGGATCTTGGACATCGCGGAGCGTCAGTTGCTTCCGGTCATCCTTTTCGCCGAAGGTGGAGGCGGCCGGCCTGGAGACACAGACCAGTCCGAACTGTTCCACCTTGTGGTCCCAACCTTCCGCAATTTCGCCAAGCTCTCAGGCTTAGTCCCCCGCGTCGGCGTCGTCTCGGGGCGCTGCTTTGCGGGTAACGCTTCGCTCCTCGGTTGTTGCGACGTGATCATTGCGACGCCTGATGCCACTATCGGGATGGGAGGTCCGGCGATGATTGAAGGTGGAGGCCTCGGAACCTTCACTCCCGAACAGGTCGGCCCGGCGAAAGACCTTGCAACCGCTGGCGTTATTGACCTTTTGGTTGATGACGAAGCCTCTGCGGTAGACGCGGCCCGCCGCTTTGTCGGCTATTTCCAAGGGCCCATTTCGGACTGGTCCGCACCTGACCAAACGGAGCTGCGAACCATCGTGCCCGATGATTCCAAACGGGTTCATGACGCCCGCGCTGTGGTGACTGGCCTCTTTGACACCGACTCGGTGATGGAACTTCGGCCAGCCTTCGGCCGCGCGATGATCACGGCATTCGCCCGTATCGAGGGCCATCCGGTTGGGGTAATCGCCAATGATCCATCCCACCTGAGTGGTGCCATCGACGCGGAGGCATCAGATAAGGCCGCACGGTTCATTCAGCTCTGCGACGCGTTCGGGATCCCAATCATCTCGCTGGTTGACACGCCGGGCTTCATGGTCGGCCCGGACTCTGAGCTGACAGGCATGGTCCGACGGTCCTCCAGACTCTTCACCGCAGCAGCAAGCATCAGCGTCCCGTTTGTCAGCGTTGTCGTTCGACGGGCATTCGGGCTCGGCGCGCAGGCCATGACCGGCGGGGACTTTCATGCCCCAGCTATCAACCTCGCCTGGCCATCAGCCGAATTTGGCGCCATGGGCGTGGAAGGCGCAGTCCGGCTTGGATTCCAGCGTGAGCTGGCGGAGATTGAGGATGAGTCAGCAAGAGAGCAGAGGGTTGCGGAGTTGGTCGAGGCAGTCAGGGCCCAGAGCAACGCCCTGAACATGGCCACATTCTTTGAAATTGACGACGTAATTGACCCTGCGACGACGCGCGCACGCCTAATTTCCACGCTGAATGCAGCCGGTCCTGTCACGAGTCCTCTGACCACCGGGATCCGCCGTCGCACCGTCGACACCTGGTAGCGGCCAATCGCCCGTGAAGACGGGCGGTTCCTCATTGCCCTCAGGACCGAGGAGCGGTACCATCAGCACGAGGATGGGAGCACGAAAGATCACCAGGCCCGCGACCACGCGGACGCGCACTAGCGGCACCCTGATTGGCCGACGCCCTCTTGCAGCCGCATCCGCCCTCACCCTGGCCGCAAGCCTTGTGCTCGCAGCAGTCTCACCAGCAGCAGGTGGTGGAACGATTGACTCGACTTTCAACCCTCCCCGCGTCGGTACGGACGGAGCCGTCAGCGCCGTAGTCAGCATTGCTGACAGCCAGACGCTGATCGGTGGCAGCTTCACTCACTACGACGGAACAGTCACCAACCGGGTCGCAAAGCTGGGGGCAGACGGCCTGCTGGATAAGGCCTTCTCGACAAACCTCGGGGCCGGTCCCAACAACGCTGTCTCAAGCGTGGTTGAGCAGGCCGATCACAAGATCCTGATCGGTGGCACGTTCAGCCAGGTCTCAGGTGCGCCGCGCTGCGGCATCGCTCGTCTCAACGCTGATGGGTCACTTGATACTGGGTTCAACCCGGGTGGTGGGGCGACGGCGGTTAACTCAAAGGCTCAGACAAAGTGCAGCTGGGTCTCGGCAATCGCACTGCAAGGGGACAAGCCAATCATCGCCGGCCTCTTTGCCAGCTATAACGGCACTGTCAAGAACCGGATTGCCCGGCTTAACACGAATGGCAGCCTAGACGCGAGCTTCAACCCAGATGTCAGCGCCATCTTTGCGATTACGACCGCCGCTAATTCGACGACGGCAACTCTTTCCAAGGTCACAGGGCTCAAGCCGAACACGACTTACCGGGTCTATTCGTCAACGATTCCAAAGTCAGCCAACGTGACATTCACGATGCCAGCGAGCCTTACCACCAGAGTCACGCTGTCGCAGGCCGCCGGAATCAGGGCGGGTAAGTCAGTGGCCTCAACCGTCATCACCACAGGTGCCAACGCTGCGATTGCCGCGCTGGCTGTCGACCCGAACACTGCGAAGGTAATCATCGGCGGAACGTTCAGCACCTTCGATGGTGTGGCGCGCAGCCGGATCGCACGCCTGACCGAGGATGGCGGGTTGGATTCTGGATTCAGCCCCGGTGCTGGCCCCGACGGTGCGATTGGCGCTGTCGGCGTCGCAGCAGACAGCAGGGTTTGGATTGCTGGTTCTTTCACCCATGTTGGCGCTACGTCCCGGAACCGGATCGCTCGATTGGGAGTGACCGGCGCGCTGGACACAAACTTTGACCCAGGTACTGGCTTGAATGGAACCGTCTACGCGCTTCGAGTCCTTACAGAAGGATCAGTTGTGGCTGTAGGCGGGTTCACTACTTACAACGGCGCCGACGCGAGCAGGATTGTCCGCCTGACTGACGCCGGTACTCAGTCACCAGACTTCATCCTCAGCCCAGCGCTCGCTGTGGGTAACACCGCACTCGCCCTAGACGTGGACGCTACTAGCGGCGCCATCGCAGTCGGCGGCTTCTTCCTGCGCGGTGTGTCGCGCCTAACTTCAGCTGGGGTGTACGACACGACCTTCAACCCTGAGGTCACCTCAGCTGCGAACGACACGGTCAGTGCAATTGTTCCCCAGTCGGGCGGGCAGATTCTGATCGCTGGCAACTTCACCCGTTACAACGGGATTCTCCGCAAGCGAATCGCACGCCTGGGCGCTGACGGAACACTCGACGACGGGTTTGTGTCCCCGGGGGCAGACGGGCAGATCCTTGCCATGGCTGAGGTTGCAGGTGGCAAGATTCTCATTGCCGGCGAGTTCACCAAGATTGGCACGCAAGACGCAAAGGGCCTGGCACGCCTCAACGCCGACGGGAGCCTAGACACCGGATTCAACGTCGGGCTTGGCCCTGCAATTTCCGGCAGCGCGACGGTGCCCGCGATTTACACGATTGGCGTCCAGACCGACGGGAGCATCATCGTTGGTGGCAACTTCACACAATTTGCCGGTGCGACCGCGGGGCGCTTGGCTCGCGTCTATGACGATGGAACACTCGACACGCTCTTCAACGTTGGGGGAGTGGGCGCGGATGGAAGCGTCTACGCCATCAAGACGCTGACCAGCGGAACAGCCCTGATTGGCGGCGACTTCACCCACTTCAACGGGGCCTCCGCCAAGCGGTTGATCAGGATTCAGTCCGATGGCACGAATGACTCAAGTTTTGATGTTGGTTCTGGCCCGAGCGCAAGCGTCAGGGCCTTGGCAGTCCAGCCACTAGATGGGAAGATCATCGTCGGCGGCTACTTCTCTAACTTTGCTGGAAGCCCGCGCAACCGCCTGACACGCCTGACTGACAGGGGCGCACTCGACCCTGGTTATGACACTGGCGGCTTGGTCAGCGCCGACCTCACGATCACAACAACTGCGGGGACAACAGCAGCAACCCTGGGAGCTACCGACGGCCTCCTTCCAAATACCACCTATGGCATCAATACTGATTCCGGGACGATCCCCAAGTCGGGGCACATCACTTTCACCACAGGTGCCGCCAACCTCGACGGCGTCGTCTCCACCCACATCATTCTTTCGAGCAGCACGGGCGTGACTACCGGTGAGCCCGACGAGCCAGTCAACATTGTCCTCCGGGGCGCAGCCGGCGGTGGCGTCAGGTCGCTGCTCGTGCAGCCTGACGGCAAGGTCGTAGCGGTCGGTAGCTTCTCTAACTTCGACGGACGCGATCGCCGCCAGATAGTTAGGCTCAAACTGGATGGCTCGCTCGACTCAACCCTTATGCCGGGAGCAGGCGTGAATGGCTACCGGGTCGATACGGTCGCCATCCAAGCCAACAAGTACCTGCTGATTGGTGGGGAGTTCTTCTCGTACGGCGGCAACTTGCGCAACCGGATTGCACGCATCAAGCCTTAGCCCCTTTGGGCTGCCGTTTGGTTGTGATCCCAAGTGAGCGGTCAGCACCTTCAGAAGCTAGGTCCTCTGAGCGGTGAGGATGATGTTCTTGATGAGGGGTTTGTCCTGCGGCTGGTTGACGACCCGGTAGTTGGCCTGTTGCCGTGGATTCTGATGACGATGGCAGTGCCGCCATGGGGATTCGAGACCGGGATGCTCGTGGGGTTCGCTTCCTCACTCGCCCTTGTTGGGATTGCGATGACAAGGGGCGAGCGTCCAAGGATGTTGGAGTCAGCCGACGCGGTTCTGTTCGGAGCGCTGGTGCTGATCGGGTTGGCGAGTCAGCCCGGGGTAGACGGCTGGTTGAACAACCACTGTGATGAGGTGTCGAATGCGGCACTCGCACTGTTGGCATTCGGGTCCGTGGCGTTGAACATGCCCTTCACGGAGCAGTACTCGCGCTACCGGCTTGCACCGCTGTCAATACGTGTCCGTAAACAGGTAGACAAGGAGACGGCGATCGCCTGGGGACTGGGTTTTTCTCTGGCGACGATCGCGGGTGGCTACGGCGAGTGGGTGATCAACGACTCAGACAACCTTTGGACTGGATGGATCCTCCAGACCCTCCCCGTGGTCTGGGCGTATCTATACACCCGCTGGCTTGACCGTCGGGCCTTGGCGACCATTCCCGAGTTGGCCGAGCTGGATAGGCCATTGGCCTTGCTGGTCAGAGACTGCGCCGCGTGGACGGTCGTCAGTGGCTTGGTCGGGCTTGCGTTTGGACCCCGGCCTGACCGCGGTCTCGGCTGGCTGCTGCTGGAGCTGAGCGGGCTCATCATGTTGGCGGCGAGCCTGATGCTCGCGCGCCGTGGAGAACTACAGACCGTCCCGGCCATGGGGCCGGGACGGAAGAGTGACTAGTAGCCGCCGCCGCCTACGAACTTGCAGGCGTTGGATGCCTTATTCCACTTGTAGGTCTTCATGTACGCCAACAGGGCTTTTGGCCTCGCGGTCATGATTCCGTCAACGCGGCGGTCAAGCAGGTACTTCCAGCCGCCGTCATTGCCGCCAGTGCCAATACCGTCGACATCAGCGGGGTGAGTCAAGTAGCTGCTGCCAAACCACTGGTGCCAGGCGAATCCGTCACCGTGAGCACGGCCAATCCAGCTGCAATTGGCGATGCCCGTTGCGAACAGGTTTGCTGAGGACACGTAGAACGAGTTGGGAACCTGGAAAGCGACGGTCTGCGAGCTTGGCATGTGCCTTGAAGCAAAGTTCGAGAACAGGTATGAGTAGTCGCCCGCTATTGCTGGTGCTGTTGGCATTGCGGTTGCGATGGTGCTGAACAGGTCCACTGCGTTCTGATTGAACGAGACGACCACCAAGTCTGTTCGGTGGATGTTCTTCAGGTAATTGGCCAGAACAGTGGCGTTGTAGAGGTACTCCGCGTTGGATTCCGTTGGAGTCCGACCCTTGATCTCAATATTGATTGGTGTCTTAGGGAAAGCTGCAAGCACCTCGGCCAAGGTGGGGGTTTTGAAGTCACTGGCCTTGTAACCGCTCGGCGCCTTTTTGGCTCCTGTGGCTACGCCCCTGTATGTGTAATGGGATGTGGCTTGGTCGTGGTCGTAATGCCCACCGCCGCTGCTAGGGAGGGTGGTGAACCAGTAAGCAGCGTCAAGCGCCTTGGCCTGGGCCAGTGTCATCTGGGACACAGGAACACTGCCGGTCGCATTGGACTTACTGTCAAAGGTGGTGTTGTGAACAACGACGATCTTGCCGTCGCTCGTCACGCCAATGTCAAGCTCAAGTGAGTTGACACCTGCCTTTGCAGACTGCTTGAACGCGTACATCGTGTTCGACGGGAATTCATCCTCACCGCCCTGGTGAGCCATGATCAACGGCTTGTGATCCGCGCTATTCCACTTGAGCCAGTTGTACTTGGCCGCTGAAGCTGAAGCTGGGGTGAGTGCAAGAACCGCGGTTCCTGCAAGGGCAATGAGTGTCTGAGTTCTTTTCATCCCCTGACCCTAGAGGAGAACGGTCCCAATTACCACCTCTCATGGCGACTGCTGACGGCGTGTCAGGATTTCCCCTCGCCCACCGTGGGGGCGACTCAGGGAGCAGACACAGCGAGCCGAGATCCTTCCCGAAAGACCCTCCATCCCTTAGTTCGCTTATCCTCCGAGCAGCAAACCTAACCTGGGGAGGACCCATGAAGACTTTGACTTTGCGCCGGTTGGTACCGGCTGTTCTAGTAACTACGCTTGTAGCGGTTGGCCTTTCGGCCTGCGGTGGTTCAAGCAAGACGTCAACGAGTGCTTCAGCCAGCTCGGCGACAGCAACCAAGGACGCCACTGTGGCAGCTGAGGTGCCCGCAGCATTTGCCGGTAAGCCACTCACAGTCGCGCTTGACGCGAGCTACCCACCAATGGAGTCAATTGCTACTGATGGCAAGACAGTTGAAGGGGCCGACGCAGACCTCGCCAACGCGCTTGCCACAACAATGGGCCTTACGGCCAACCTCCAGAACGCTGGCTTTGACGGGATCATCCCGGGCATTGAGGCCGGCAAGTACGCGCTTGGCATGTCCTCGTTCACCGACAACAAGGAACGCGAGAAGACAGTTGATTTCGTGACCTACATGAGCGTCGGCACGGCCATCTACGTGACCGCTTCAAGCGGCGCAAAGGTCAGCACCATTGCCGACCTCTGTGGACTGACGGTTGCAGTAGAAAAGGGCACCGTTCAGCAGACACAGGCTGAAGACCAGTCGAAGAAGTGTGCTGCTAACAAGCAGATCAAGGTGCTGGTCTTCCCTGACCAGAACGGAGCCAACCTCGCGCTGTCAAGTGATCGAGCACAGGCTGGTCTTGCTGATGCTCCAGTTGCAGCGTTCGCCGTCAAGCAGTCAAACGGCAAGTTCAAGATTCAGGGTGAGTCGTTTGAGACCGCGCCATACGGCATCGCAATGTCGAAGAAGAGCGGGCTGTCCAAGCCTGTTCTCGATGCACTCAACATTCTGATCGCCAACGGTGTCTACAAGTCGATTCTCGACAAGTGGGGCATGTCAAGCGCTGCCATCACTCAGCCGGTCGTCAACGGCGCAACCAGCTAGCGGTAGTCCGCCGGCTTAGATAGCAGGCGAAAGAGTTAAAGCAGGATGGAAACTGAAGCAAAAGAGCTGGGACGGCCCGAAGATATAAGGGCTGTCCCAGTTCGCCATCCTGGACGCTGGGTCGCTGCGATCGTGACCCTAGTGGCAGTTGCATCTCTCGGTTGGTCATTCCTCACCAATCCGCGTGCCCAGTGGAGCGTCTTTGGTGACTGGTTCTTCAGCCAACGTGTCCTTGATGGAGTAGTGACAACAGTCGAACTGACCGCGGTCTCGATGGCAATCGGCTTGACGTTGGGAATCATGCTGGCCGTCATGCGGCAGTCCCCTAACCCGGTCCTCAAGAGCATTTCCTGGTTCTACATCTGGCTTTTCCGCGGGACGCCATTGTTGGTGCAGTTGATCTTTTGGTTCTACATCGCAGCGCTCTACCCGCAGATTAGCTTTGGAGTCCCGTTCGGTGGGCCAGCGTTGTTCTCGGGAAGCGCAAATACGGTCATCACCGCCACGGTTGCCGCCTATTTGGCTCTCAGCCTCAACGAGGGCGCCTATATGGCAGAGATTGTCCGCGCGGGCTTGCTGTCCGTGGACGACGGACAGCGTGAGGCAGCAGAGGCACTAGGGCTTTCAAGGTTCCAAACGATGCGCCACATCATCCTTCCCCAGGCGATGCGGGTGATCGTCCCACCCACCGGCAACGAGACGATCAACATGCTCAAGACAACCTCGCTCGTGTTCGTGCTCGGGCAGGTCCTTGACCTCTTGACCACCGTTCAGCTGATCTACGCCGCCAACTACAAGGTTATTCCGCTGCTCTTGGTTGCGAGCGCCTGGTACCTGATTCTGACCTCCGTTCTCTACGTAGGCCAGTACTACCTTGAGCGCCGCTTTGGCCGTGGCACAGCCCGCAACCTGCCACCAACCCCCCGCCAGCGTTTGGTCGCGCTCTGGCGCAAATGGCGGCCCGTTACTGCAGAGGTCGTGGCATGACGAACACACCGGGTGGGGAACTGAGCCAGCTTTCGAAGCTCTCTCCGCCTGGACTGGGCGGGCCGATGGTCAAAGCTGAAGCCGTCCATAAGCGTTTTGGCGCCCTTGAAGTCCTTCAGGGAATTGACTTGGAAGTAGCCCGCGGTGAAGTGATGTGCATCTTGGGGCCATCGGGCTCCGGGAAGTCGACCTTCCTGCGCTGCATCAACCGGCTTGAGGAGATCAACGCTGGGCGACTCTGGGTTGATGGCGAGCTGGTTGGCTACCGCCAGAAGGGAGATGTTCTGCACGCCCTTCCAGACCGCGATATTTGTGAGGCGAGGTCGCGCATTGGGATGGTCTTCCAGCGGTTCAATCTCTTCCCACATCTGACCGCCGAACAGAACATCGCAATCGCTCCCGTCAAGGTCCAAGGAGTCAGCAAGGCAGAGGCGAAGGATCGGGCTGCGGCACTGCTTGAGAGAGTCGGAATGGGAGATCGCGGTGGCTCATACCCGGCCCAGCTCTCAGGTGGGCAACAGCAGCGTGTCGCAATTGCCCGGGCGCTAGCCATGCAGCCCAAGCTGATGCTCTTTGATGAGCCCACTTCTGCTCTAGACCCAGAGCTAGTCGGGGAAGTCCTCGCAGTCATGCGTGACCTTGCAAGCGAAGGCATGACGATGATTGTTGTCACCCATGAGATTGGATTCGCCAAGAGCGCCGCTGACACCGTCGTCTTCATGGATGGCGGGGTCGTTGTGGAATCAGGACCACCGCTGAAGGTCCTTGACGACCCCCAGCATGAGCGCACGAAAGCCTTCCTGCGAGAGGTTGGCTAGGGGTCCGCGTCATGTCAGTCCCGGGAACCAATGAGGAGCGCCTCGCAGCCCTTGCCGAGTTGACAGTCAACTTCGCAGCCAATGTGCAGCCCGGCCAAGTTCTCGCAATTGGAGCCGAGCTGGGCAAGGAGGAACTCGTCCGAGCGCTCGCAGATGCGGGCTACCGCGCCGGGGCAAAGTTCGTTGATGTCGCCTGGTTTGACCCGCACATCAAACACTCGAGAATCAGCCACGCCGACCCGGACTCTTTGGGCTGGGTGCCACCTTGGATTGGCCAGCGCGTCCTCGCGCTTGGTGAAGAACAGGCCGCCCGGATCGGCCTGACGGGCCCGGTGGAGCCGCACCTGTTTGATGACCTTGACCCGGCATTGGTCGGTCGGGACCAACTTCCATTTGTTGCCGAGAACGGGAGGGTTGTGTCAGACCGGACAACCAATTGGACCGCCATTCCATGCCCAACCGCGGGCTGGGCTGAGCTCTGCTTCCCCGACATGGACTCCGACGCGGCGCTGGATCGGCTCTGGACCGAGATTGCCCACGTTTGCAGATTGGACGAGGAAGACCCAGTTGCCGCTTGGGCCGAGCGAATGGACCTGTTGGAGGCCATGGGCCAGCGGTTGGGTGGGATGCAGCCTGACGCCCTAAGGCTCCGCGGGCCTGGCACTGATCTTGAAGTTGGGTTGCTTCCGACGTCGAAGTGGATTGCTGCACGCTTCAGCCGTGCGGATGGTCTGGTCCACATGGCGAATATGCCGTCGGAGGAGATCTTCACCACGCCAGACCCCGAGCGGGTCAACGGTGTGGTCAGATCAACAAAACCGCTTGTTGCCGCAGGTACCGTCATTGAAGGGCTGGAGGTTGAGTTTGAGGCCGGGCGCATCGTCCGGATTGCCGCGGACCAAGGCGCGGGCGCTCTTCGGGCGATGGCTGAGCGGGACGAGGGCGCCTCGCGGCTGGGGGAGATTGCTCTGGTGGACGGTGGCGGACGGATTGGACCGCTTGAGCACCCTTTCTATGACACTCTCTTGGACGAGAACGCCGCCAGTCACATTGCCATTGGGAGCGCTTACCTCTTTGCGGTCGAAGAGGTTGACTACCCCCGTGCCAACAAGTCAGGCATTCACGTTGACTTCATGATTGGAAGCAACGAAGTTGAGACGTTCGCAGTGTCTGCGGATGGCGCCGAGACTCTGGTTCTCGCCAACGGCGAGTGGAAGATCTAGACCCGACTCAGAGCGAGTAGCAAGAACACCCCCCGCATCGCGCGAGGGGTGTCTGTGCGTTAGCTACTTGGCGTAGGTGGTCTTCGGGTTGGAAGCAAGCTTCATCCACTTGCCCTTGTTCCCGTAGGCGTCCTCAACCCGTGCCCAATAGGGCGGGGTCGCAACCGCGACCGAGAACTTGCGTGACGTCAGGGCAACTACCTGATTGTCAGCAAGCTCAGTTGGGAAGGCTGCCGAGTTATCCGGCGTCTCCTTCGAGTAATTCAGCTCAGCCCAGAGGCCGCGCGTATCACCCGGGAATGCTGTGTCGAATGCGCTCAACTCGACCGTGAAGTGACCTAGGTATGGAGTCCTACCGTCCTCACGGAAAACAGTCCGTGTTGCTCCCCATGTGGTGTAAGGGATCGAGAAGTCCCACGGCATGTCAACTGACTCAACCGTCCGGTACCGATCAGCCTTATCGCGGACGTAGAAGGTCGTCTGACCAACCTTGCCCTTCTTGAAGCCATTGATGGCGACACGGCTTGAGGTGCGACTTCCTGACAGAAACGACCTGTACTTGTGGAAGAAGGGGTCATTTGACACCTCGTAGGTGTGGCCGGCTCCAGCGCGGACGTCATAGGTAACCCAACCTGCTGGGGCAGTGGCTTCGCCTGAAATCGGCTTGATCTGGACCAGGGTCTTAGCCTGGGCTGCTGTCGGTCCGGCTGCGGCGAGGCATCCCGCTGCAATTAGGGCCGCCGCGACCTTGGGCGCGGACAACCTTCTGGGGGCACAATGATTCATGGAACTTCCTTCCGTATTGGGGGTTGTGCGGCCCCGGCCCTACCAGCGACAATGCTGGTACCACGAACTCCCCATGACTATTGCGGAGTCTCGGGAACTGTCAAGGAGGATTAAGTGGGAATGCGCACTCTGCTACCCACAGGCGGCAGTTGCCCAGTCCCCGCTAGGATCCAAAGTTGTTCGGAGAGGTGCCAGAGTGGTTGAATGGGCTCGATTGGAAATCGTGTAACGGGGGTTGACCTCGTTCGAGGGTTCGAATCCCTCTCTCTCCGCTGATTTAGGAACTAGTTCGACGGAAAGCCAACCCCGCCCGAAGGCGGGGCCGCCCGAAGATTTTGACTACAGCCCTGGGACCCAGCCGCCGATGCCGCATGGCAGTCCAGCGCAGCTGGTCGGCAGGCTGCCCGTCCTGATGTAGGCGCTGACAAGCCTGCGGATCTCGGCAGTTCCGCCACCGAGCCCGTGAGGGTCCTCACCAATGTCTGGGGGGAGGTTCTCTACTGGTGGAGCAGGAGTACCGACAGACAGGCCGTCGACGGTCCTAACTGGACCCGAGTCCATCATCAGCATTGCGTTGCCTGAGAATGCGCTGGCTCCACCATCGGTAATACCCCAGAACATCTGGAAGGGGTTTGCTCGGCCTGCGCTTAGCGCTGGCGTTCGCAGCTTCGCGCTGATCGTGCGCGCGTAGGCCTCGGCGGCAAGGTTTGTGACCTGATGATCACCGAATGCCGGCAGGAGCAGAACAGTGTTGGTCGGTGTGTTGGGCAGTGGGCTGCGGCCAATGTGCTGCGCGTACCCATCGCCCTCTCCGCGATCCCAGAGCTGTTGGATCAACGCCATCAGCAGTGGGCGCTCAGGACCCTTGGAGTAGTTGTCGTACATGACAGCCGCGTACTCGGGCCAGTCAACTGACCTGTCCAAGAGAGTGGAGTAGTTGATGCCTGGAACGCCAAGTGAGCCGTACTTGAAGTCAGGTGAGACCGCCATCGTGGCGCCGCCTAGGATGCCGCCCTGGCTGTCACCGCTGTAGCCCACCTGGGTGCCAAGCGCGCTGACACCACCGAACCGGAAAGCGGCATTGGCCCCAAGTCCGTTGGGGTGGATGAGTGCCCGGGCAAGAAGCAGGAAGTTCAGGTGCGCCTGCTGGAGTCGGTCTGGAAGCGTGCCGAAGTTGGACAGGTCCGGCAGGATTCCAATACCGATCCAAGGGGCGTCGTTGCTGGACATCCCTTGCCAGTCAAGACCACAGAAGATGTTCTTGAAGTCATTACCTGCAATTGCGTACGCGCTGTTGCGCGTGATCGCCTCGTAGTTGCCCATAAGTCCGTGTCCGTAGAGGATCGGGAAGCCCTTCTGAAGAACCGTCGAGCCGTTCGAAACGCTCCGTGGGATGTTGCAGACGAACGGGGCATGGTCAACGTTTGACTTGACCGTCTGCTTAGGGAGCCCCTTCGAATCTAGGTTCAGGAGTGACCCGGCCCCGCATCCGTTGGACTTCAGGAAACAAGGGGTGTCGATTGTCCCGTAGACCCGGCGGCTTAGATAGGCGTTCTGCTCAACCGTGAAGTTTTGAGTCGAGGTAATCGTGAACGCGGGGGAGGTGCCGGAGACCTTCCGGTCCTTGAGGTTTGTGTCACCCAAGGTCTTGAACGCTTGGTCGCGCATGGACAGCAGGCGGCCGCTGAGGCTCTTTGAGCTCGCAACCGTGAACTTCCACGCGAGGAAGAGTGAAGGGCGGCTGATTCCAGCGGTCTTGATCGCCTTGAAGATTGGGCTGTACTCAGAGACGCGCTTCATCACTTCGCCCATCGCCTTACCGTCGCGAAGCTCCTTGAAGTGGGTGCTTGGGGTGCATGCGGTGCCGCTGCTGTTCTTGATGTTCCTCAAGACCACGACATAGGTGTGGCCCTCAGTGAAGTTGACAAGGGGGCGGATCAGCAGGTCCGTGTGTGCCCTCGAGTCAGCTTGTGCGTCAAGCTCACCGAACACTGGCCAGCGGGTGTGGGGGGTCTTGATGTCAAAGACAATCGCGCCTGCGTCAGTGGCTGACCATCCGCTTGGGTTGAGCACGCCATTGATGTGGCTTTGCGTTGGGTCTAGGCACGGGGCGCTGGCGATGAGCGTCGAGCCCGGGCTGAAGCCGTCTAGCTGGTTCCACTGGGTGGCAACAATCGCCTTGCCGGCTTTTGTCGCGGGCATCCCGCTGGAAGGCAGGTTCAGCTTCAGCTTCGTTGAAGTCTTGGAGTCCTTCTTGGTGAAGTGATCGTTGGGGTAAGGGAGCATGCACGCGCCCATGTCCGTCCCGTCACATGGGGCGACAGTGGTCGCGGCAGCAGGGCCTGCAGCGGCTGCGATGAACACGACAGATCCAACCAAGGCACCAACAAGTGACTTCCTCATGTTTGTTCTCCCCTCCCAGAGTGAACTTCCCGCATGAATGCGTGGCTAGACGGTACTCCTGTCGAGCGGATTTCGCGAGCTGAAGGTAAAGCCAACGACTGCGCCTCCACCCTTGCGCATGTGGGCGTAGGCCACGCCGCCGTGCCGTTTCGCGACATCGTGGACAATTGCCAGCCCAAGCCCGGAGCCGGGAACGTTTCGCGCTTCAACTGCCCTGTGGAAGCGTTGGAAGATAAGGGTCTCCTGCCCGGCGGGGATTCCGGGTCCACGGTCGGCGACCTCGACACGGTCTTGGGCCACTGTCAAGGTCAGCGGGTCTAGGGAGTCATCGAACTTCGCGGCGTTGTCAAGCAGATTGCCGATCGCCCGCTGGAGCGACCTTGCTTGGCCCAATAAGACGGTGTCTTGTGCGTCCACGGAGACCGCGCGGCCGGTCCTGCGCGTTGTCTGTTCAGCCGCTTTTCGGGCGACCGTAGCGAGATGGACCTCGGCAACAGGCTCGTCGCCACCGCCGGTCGTTAGCTCGACGAGCTCGTTGACGAGGGATGTCATTTCCCCAGCTTCGCTCCGCAGGTCGGAGATCATGTCAGCTTGGTCTTGGGGTGAAAGTTCACTGAGCCGGTCCAGAAGCGTCAGGTTCGTAGTCAGACTCGTCAATGGAGTCCTCAACTCATGGCCTGCGTCCTGGACCAGACGCTGCTGCTGCTCTCTCGACTCTGCGAGAGATGCCAGCATCTGGGAGAACGCCCCGGCAAGCCGACCGATTTCGTCGGTGCCTTCGACGCTGATCTGCTCGTCTGGGGAGCCAGTACTAGCCACCCGTTCCGCAGATTCAGTCAGGTGTTCTAGCGAGTCTGTTGCGCGCTTAGCCAAGAGGAAGCCCGCCAGAGCAGCGAGCGCGACAATCGCCAAGGTCAGCAGCGCCAGCTGATCTCGCAGACTGTTGAGTGTGCCGGCAGCTTCCGCTGTTGATCGCGCCACTTGGATGGCTCCACCGCCAAGGATCGGCGCGGTCGCGAGCCGGACCGTGGTTCCCTGAACTGTGGCGTCGCGAATGTTCGTTTCGCCCGAGCCGCCCAAAGCCTGCTGACGGTCGGCTGCGTCAACTGGGAGGGGGAGCGTCTGTGACTTCTTGATCGCCCCGGTTTTGCCTAGGCGTTGGACTAGGAGAGCTTGATTGGCGACGGGGTCGCCGATTGGCCCCTCCTCAGCCCCTCTGGGAGGGTGGTTGGGAAAGCCCTGAGGGGCGAACTCGGCACCTGGGCCGGGGCCAAAAGGGAGTCCGCGCGCTGGTTGGTCGGCCCCGCTTCGGACTGCTGCCACATGCGCGAGGCGGTCTGCGCCCTGCCTGACAGAGCTGTCGATCTGCCCGTAAAGCTGTGAGCGGGTTTCGCTGTATCCGAGGGCGCTGGCCGCAATGGCGGCGAGGGCGGAGAGCGCGGCAACAGCGAGAGCGAACTTCCAGCGGATGCTCATGCGTCCCTCACGACATAACCGACACCTCTGACCGTGTGCAGCACGCGTGTCTCGCCGCCCTCCTCCAGTTTGCGTCGTAGGTAGCCAATGTAGACGGCGAGGTTCTTGGATTCCGGGCCGAAGTCGTAGCCCCAGATCCGCTCGTGGATGGTGTCTCTGCTGAGGACAATCCCAGCGTTGCGAACGAAAAGCTCAAGCAGGTCAAATTCAGTCTTGGTCAAGCCCAGCTCGCGCTCGTCACGCCAAGCGCGACGCCCGTCAAGGTCGAGTTGTAGCCCGGGTCCGACAAGGGAATCCTCCTCATCCTGGGTGGAGGCCCGGCGCAATAGCGCCCTGATCCGAGCCAGAAGCTCCTCTAGGGCATAGGGCTTGGCGAGGTAGTCATCGGCTCCAGCATCAAGCCCGACCACGCGGTCGGAGGTTTCGGTGCGCGCGGTGAGGATAAGCACTGGGATTGAGAGGCCGTCCGCGCGGACTCGCCTGCAGACAGCGATCCCGTCAACTTCGGGCATCATCACATCGAGGATCAGAAGGTCTGGCGCCGCGGCCTTGATAGAGGCGAGGGCTTCGGCGCCGTCGTTGACTGCGTCAACATCAAAGCCTTCAAGGGTGAGCGCGCGAACGAGTGCCTCCCGGGCGGCCCGGTCGTCCTCGGCGATCAGGATAGATGCGTTGCCATTAGATGTCATTGGCGTGATTGTGGCCCATAGAGAGGGGTGGTCACCGCTTTCTAACCTGATTCTCACCTTGGTCATGTGTAATTCCAACTCTGGCTGGGCACGATTGCTCCAGCAGTTGGGGTCCAGTCCAAAACAAACCGCAGGAGGCAGCATTCAAATGAAGTCACGACGAAACAGCAAGAGGGTCATGATCGCGGCGCTCGGCACCGCGGCACTGATGGCAGGTATTGGCGGCACGACAGCACTCGCTGGGAGCGGAAGTGGCGCTAAGGACCACAAGGCGTTTGGCGGTCCAATGCACGGTCCAGGCGATCGGGCGGCATTTGTGACTGCCCTCGCCGGCAAGCTCGGCGTAACAACGGATGCCCTGACAGCGGCCCTCCAGTCACTCCGTCCAACCGAGGGCACGCGGCCTGACCGGGCAGCTTTCCCGCAGGCTCTCGCCGACAAGCTGAGCCTTGATGTCGCAGCGGTTCAGGCAGCACTGGACTCGGTACGACCTCCGATGGGCCCAGATGGTCATGCTGGACCAGGCGGACCTGATGGAGACGGTGGACCAGGCGGACACATGGGCCACGGCCCTCGCTCGCCAGAGTTCGCCGCAGCACTGGCAACCGCGCTCGGTCTCACGGCCGATCAGGTCAACGCAGCGTTCGCGTCGATCCCTAAGCCAGCAGCTGGTACCCGGCCGGCCCGTGGAACGCTCGTGACGGCACTCGCCAGCGCCTTGGGTATTGATGCGGCAACGCTGAAGACCGCCATGCACTCGGTCCGGGCAGATCGCCGTGCCGCAGCTGCGCCCGGTCTAAGCACAAAGCAGAAGGCGGCCGTTCGGAAAGCGGTGGCAAGGCATTCGGCAGCCGTGAAGGCAGCAGCCAAGAAGGCAGCAGCCAAGCGGTAACAGTCGTTCAGATTGAGTTGTTCAAAGGGGCGTGCCGCAAGGCGCGCCCCTTCTGTTTGAGCGCGACCGGCGAGCTGTCACCTCGAGCTTGCGCATAGGCTCATCACATGCACGGACCGGGTCACTCGCACGCGCCAATGGACAAAGATGTCCTCCGCTCCCGCGAAGGGGTTCGGGCCGTTGTGCAATCGCTTGCCGTCCTACTGCTCACTGCTGGCGCCCAAGGCGTCGTGTTCTTCTGGTCGGGGAGTATCGCTCTCCTTGCTGACTTGATCCACAACGTGGGGGATGCCCTAACAGCGGTGCCTGTGGGTGTGGCCTTCCTGCTCCATTCCAAACGTGCGGAGAAGTGGGCTGGGATGGCGGTTGTGGCGGCGATCCTAATCAGCGGCTTGATTGCAGGCTATGAGGCGATCAGCCGGTTTATTGACCCGCAAACCGTCACGCACCTTCCTGCGGTTGCCATCGCTGGGGTGCTCGGCTACGTCGGTAACAGGTGGGTCTCCCTGATCCGCCTGCGGGCAGGTGAGAAGATCAACAGCGCTGCTTTGATTGCTGACGGTGAGCACGCACGAGCGGACGCGATTGTGTCCCTTGGGGTTGTCGCAACTGCGGCAGTTGTCGCCGTGGGGCTCCCAGTCGCAGACCCGATCATCGGTTTGCTCATCACCGTAGGCATTCTTCGCATTACCTGGCAGTCATGGGCCGTTGTCCGCGCAGATATTGATTCGGATGGATCAGCTGGCACCGCAGGGCATGAGCCCCATCACGACCACGATCACGGGGCGGCACACGACCACGCGCACTGACCCAAGGCGGGGCCTCAGCCGCGGGTGAGGCCCTTGGCCAACAGGTAGATGCCGAAGACGAACATCACGACCTGAACGATCTGATGTTTGTAGGTCGTAGTGAAGTGGTTGATTGAGCCGAGGATTCTCTCTGCGGGACCCGGGACCAAGACCGTGAGGAGTAGAGGAACCCACGCTGTGACCGTTGCGATCACGACCAGGATCAGCCCGACCGCTAACTCGGTGGAGTGCGGCTGTTTGGAGATCGCGATCTCCTTCAAGGCTGGTGCGAACAGGGCGAGCGTGGTGAAGTTGGTGAGGGTCATCACGACGCCGAGCGCGGCGTACTTGGGAACTGCGATGCCCGTTGACTTCCCTGCAGCATCAGCTGAGTCGTGCTCGGTGTCCTTGGCGGGGGAGTAGTGCTCGCGGATGGCAAGAAGGAGAAGAACGATTCCCAAGGTGACATCTACGGCCACTGAGGCAGAGTTCACCTTCCCCGACTTGTGGCGATCGGCGGCATGGGCCATGTAGGCCGTGCCAAATATGCCGAGCAGGCACATCAAGCTCACATTGACCACCGTGAAGACTGCTTGTCGCGCCTTTCCGTGTGGCCCGCTGAGGATCAGGACTGACAGCGTCATGATCGTCGGGCTGATTGCTGCACCGGCCGCGAGCGGGAGTACGTGAGTGAGCAGGCTTCCCATCAGTTCATTCAAGGGTACCCTCCAGACAAGGGAAACGTTCACATGAATACCGGAGGGTGAGATGTCTGTAACCAAGCTTCAGAACTTCATCGGCGGCAAGTTTGTTGCCCCAAGTGGCAGTGAGACCCACGAGGTGCGCAATGCCGCCACTGGCGAAGTGATCGCCGAGATGCCCTGTTCCAACCAAGCTGACCTTGATGCTGCTGTGGCAGCCGCAACGAAGGCGTTTGCCCAGTGGAGTCAGGCGACCCCATCGGAGCGCTCCCTTGCGCTCTATCGGATTGCGGACGAACTTGAGCAGCGCGGGGAAGAGCTCGCTCGCATCGAGTCCGAGAACACAGGCAAGCCACTCCAGCTGACCATCGAAGAGGAGATCCCGCCGGCAGCTGACCAGATCCGCTTCTTCGCAGGTGCCGCGCGCAACCTCGAAGGCAGGTCTGCTGGCGAGTACATGGCTGGGCACACATCATTCGTTCGCCGTGAGCCTGTTGGCGTCGTCGGGCAGATCACACCTTGGAACTACCCGTTCATGATGGCCGTGTGGAAGTTCGCACCGGCCATAGCTGCTGGCTGCACCTGTGTTTTGAAGCCATCTGAGAACACACCGAATTCCACGCTTTGGCTTGCTGAAATGATGCAGAAGCACCTCCCCGAGGGTGTCTTCAATGTGGTTCTAGGCAAGGGTGACGTGGGCGAAGGCCTTGTCCGCCATCCCGGTCTTGCGATGGTGTCGCTGACCGGGTCAGTCAGGGCAGGCAAGGCTGTCGCAGCCGCGGCCTCCGACACGCTTAAGCGTGTCCACTTGGAACTGGGGGGTAAGGCTCCGGTTGTCGTCTTTGACGATGCGGATCTGGCTGAAGCCGCAGAGATGATTGCTGGTACTGGTTACTTCAATGCTGGGCAGGACTGCACGGCCGCAACGCGTGTTCTTGCCGGACCGGGCATCTACGGTGATTTCGTTGACGCACTGACAGAGCAGGCCAAGGGCACTGTCTTCGGCGATCCCCTCAACGCGGACACATACATGGGCCCTGTCATTAGCCAGACGCAGCTTGAGCGGGTTCAGGGCTTCATTGAACGGTCTCCTGGGCACGCCACGGTCAACGCCGGAGGCTCCGCCCCCGGCGGCCCGGGGTACTTCTTTGAACCCACTGTTGTTTCAGGCCTCAAACAGAATGATGAGATGGTCCAGAACGAGATCTTCGGACCTGTGATCACCGTCCAGCAGTTCTCCGACGAGGCTGAGGCGCTGGCCTGGGCCAACGGCGTCGACTATGGCCTTGCCTCAAGCGTCTGGACTAAGGACCACGGCCGGGCAATGCGGATGGCTAAGGCCCTCGACTTTGGCTGTGTGTGGATTAACACCCACATCCCAATCGTGGCTGAGATGCCGCACGGTGGCTTCAAGCAATCCGGCTATGGCAAGGACTTGTCCATGTACGGATTTGACGATTACACGCGCGTAAAACACGTAATGAGCAACATCGAAGCTTGAGGGCGGAGGAAGAAGTGCCCGTTTTGCAGGCATAACTTCCTTCACATTCTTTTCACCACTGCGTCACCGGTCTTTCACGAGAGGCCATCGAGGTCGGCGTAGTTTTCGGCTCCGTGAAC
Source organism: Actinomycetota bacterium (assembly GCA_009699865.1). Classification (GTDB taxonomy): domain Bacteria; phylum Actinomycetota; class Thermoleophilia; order Solirubrobacterales; family Solirubrobacteraceae; genus WLNJ01. Next base: position 41,627 of record WLNJ01000007.1, on the reverse strand, counting down.
CACGCAGCCGCCACAACCCCGACCCTCCAAGACGACACTCTCTCCCTCGGACCACTTGAACTCAGGCTTGGGGACCGTGAGGCGCTTGTCTCGGGAGTCCGTGCCTCACTGACCGTGAGGGAGTTCGAAGTATTGGAAGCTCTGACGGAGCGGCCGGACCGTGTCATCACACGCGAGGACGTCTACGGGCGAGTGTGGGGAGGCCGTATGCCTTACCGCGACCGAGCCGTTGACGTCCACGTCAAGCGAATCCGACAGAAGTTGGGAGCAATCGCGCCCGAATGGACATTCGTGCACACTCACTTCGGTATTGGCTACCGCCTGTCTCCAGAGGTAACCGATGGGGGACAGCAGTAATGACCCGTTTTCCGTTGGCAGGATTTTCACAGGGGCAACACGACTCCTTCACAAGAGAGAGCCCTAGACCGGCGAGTCTGTGGTCAGTCGCAATGTTGCGGCCAAACCACTCACCGATCAAAGGGGTTTCAAAAATGTCCCGCAGTCGCATCACACTCGCAGCAGTTGCAGCAGTAGCCGCAATGGTTGTGGCTCCAGCAGCAGCTTCGGCAAAGCCAATCATCACGCTCAGCGGTTCCACATCAGTGGCCCCACTCACGTCAAAGCTCTTCCCTGCGTTCCTCGCCTCAAGCCTAGGCAAGGGCAAGGTTTCCTTCAAGCAGTACCAGGGCGGCTCCGACGTCGGCATATCCGATGTCTCAGCTGGTCGTGTCACCATCGGAAACTCTTCCCGAGATCTCAAGTCGTCAGATTCCGGTGGACTTACATGGAACAAGATTGCCCGTGACGCACTCTGCGTAGCAGTGAACAAGAGCAACGGTGCTTCCAACCTCACTACAGCTCAGGTACAGGCCATCTTCAGCGGTAGCACCCGCAGCTGGTCCGATATCCCAGGGTCAGGCAAGACCGGTTCAATCAATCTGTATGTGCGCACCGCCGCATCAGGAACCCAAGACGCATTCCTGAAGCTCTTCATGGGCTCATCGACGGTCAGCAATAGCGCGGCTCAGAAGGCCAGCAACGGTCTGATTCAGAGCTCAGTGAAGAGTGACCCGAACGGAATCGGCTACGTATCGTTTGACTTCGTGGGGGGAATTAAGCCCCTTCAGTACCAGGGCGTAGCGTGCACCCTCACCAACGCAAAGTCAGGCGCCTACTCGGCAGTCCGTAACTTCTGGATGGTCACGCGTGGAGCCCCAACCGGCATCACAAGCACATTCATCCGCTGGGTCCAGACAAGCACAGCCGCAAAGAAGATCGTTGCTGCTGGATGGGTACCGCTGGTCTAGTTGAATTACCCGGGGGACAGCAAGGCCTCAGTGCCTCAGTCCTCCGCGGCGAGAAGCGAGAGGCGCGCCGAGCGATCGCTCGGCGCGCTGTCGTCGCTTGTACTGGTCCTAATCACGGCCATGTGCCTGTTTGTTCTTCTCAAGGCCTGGCCATCGTTCTCACACAACGGACCAATGTGGTTCGGCTGGGGTGGAAACGTTGACGACCAACTCGCTGCCATTTTCAACTCCCCTGCCAACCCGGCGAAGTGGGACTACACGATCAGGACTTGGCCGATCCTCTACGCGACAGCGCTCCTGACCATTGTCTCCGTGGCAATCGGGATTGTCGTATCGACTCTCGCCGCCGTGTTCATCGTCGAGTTTGCACCTCCAAGCGTCAAGCGCGTCGTGAGCCCAGTGGTTCGGCTGCTCGCGGCTGTTCCCTCAGTTATCTATGGACTGATCGGGATCCTCGTCCTCGTACCGTTCGTGGGCAACCACCTGATCGGCGACGGTCGGAAGAACTCCGTCACCTTCGTCGTCCAGCTCTCAGGCGCGTCACTAGGGGTTGCTGTGGTGATCCTGACGCTGATGATCACGCCGATCATGATCGCGATCATCGCTGACGCTTTGCGCGCCGTTCCAAACGGCTGGAAGGAAGGGGCCCTGGCCTTGGGCGCCAACCGCTGGAGGGTCATGTGGACTGTCGTCGTTCGATCCGCGCGGCCGGCGATTATCGCCGCAGCTGTCATCGCTGCCGCCCGCGCCATCGGCGAGGGGATCATGCTCGCGATGGTCTCCGGATCAGTCGGATTCGCTCCAAACCCACTTGACGGCATCACTTTCGTCTTCGAGCCACTCCGACCATATGCGGCCACAATCGTTGACAACGCTGAAGGACTCTCGGTCAAGCCCTTTGGTCAGACCATCTACGCCATGGCAGCGGTGTTGCTCTTCGCAAGCTTGATGCTCTCGCTGGGTGGCACCCTCGCCAAGCGACCACTCCGGAAGTACGGGGTCAGGCTGTGAGCACTTCAACTCAACCCAAGGTGGTTCACCGTCGAGGTAAGGACACGGTTAAGTCGTGGCCTCTACCTGACCGCATTGCTTACTTCTCCTGCTGGGCGGTTGGTATTGGGCTGTGCTTAGTGGCCGCAGGCTTGATTCTGTTCATGCTCAATAAGGGCCTTCAGTACGTCAGCCTGGACCTGATCTTCTCCAACCCGGCCGTTGGCAGCGACCAAAGCCAGACAGGCGGATTTCTAGCCCCTCTGCTTGGCACCGTCATTCTTACTCTGGTCGGCACAATCATCGCGATCCCGCTCGGTGTCGCAACAGCGATTTGGATAGTGGAATACGGCCGCCCAACGCGGCTTGCCCGAGCAGTGGAATCCGGAATCGAAGTTGTAGCGGGAACCCCGAGCATCGTTCTCGGGATCTTCGGGCTCCTTCTGTTCAGCAACGGAATCTTCTCTTTCATGTCCTTCAGGGCACTCGGCGGTGCTGTCGCTGGTCGCTCATTCCTCACCGCCGGAGCGATGATGTCGCTGATCGCACTCCCGCTGATCTTCACCTCAACGCGCGAGGCCCTCCAGCAGGTCCCGGCTCAAGTACGTGAGGCCTCCTACGCATTGGGCAAGACCAAGTGGTCGACAATCCGCAAGGTACTAATACCCACTGCGCGCCCTGGCATCTTGACCGGCACGGCGCTCGGGATGGGCCGGATCGCAGGGGACACGGCAATTGTCGTGATCCTGCTCGGCGCAACGATGCAGATTGAGAAGGTTGGGTCCGCTCCGATCGTCAGCACCCTGCGGGGAACCGGGAGCACCCTGACCTCCTACGTCTACAACAACTCTCCTGCTGGCGAGGGGAATGCCCCGCAGAAGGCCTATGCCGCCGCGTTCGTGCTGCTTCTACTCGTCCTTGCCCTCAACTTCGGGATTGACATCCTCTCCCGTCGCTCCAAGAAGGAGATCGTATGAACTCGCCCACGCCACTCCCGCCAATCAAACGGATTGATCCAAGCCGCGCCCCGAAGGTGGTCGATCCTCGGCACGACACGCTTGGTGCGGCGGATGCCATAGCCGCGGCCGTTGCGCCGGGCAGCAGCAACAGGGTTGAACGCATGCGGATTGATGATCTCTCCATCGCGTATGGCACGAAGCCTGCCGTCAGGAATGTGACACTGCCAGTCCGAGAGGGGGAGGTGCTCGCGCTGATCGGTCCCTCTGGCTGCGGCAAGACGACGCTCCTACGGTCACTGAACCGACTGACTGAGTTGACCGACACAGCAGTCGCCACCGGGTCAATCACCCTCAATGGAGATGACATTCATGCACTGGAGGCAACGGATCTGCGTCGCCGGGTGTCGATGGTGTTCCAGCAACCGAACCCATTCCCAATGAGCATCTTCGACAATGTCGCTTACGCCATCAGAGAGCAGGCGGCCCGCAGGCCAAGTAAGTCGGCTCTCGCCCCATTGGTTCGAGAGGCCCTTGAGGATGCAGGGCTATGGGATGAGGTTGGCGACAACCTTGACCACCCTGCACTCCGACTCTCGGGTGGTCAGCAGCAACGGCTCTGCATCGCGCGCGCGCTTGCTTCCAAGCCAGAGGTACTGCTGATGGACGAGCCGTGCTCGGCACTGGATCCCAAGTCCACAGAGATCATTGAGGAGTTGATCACGAGGCTCCGCGAGAAGGTTGCGATCGTGATTGTGACCCACAACCTTCAGCAGGCCCACCGAGTTGGGGACAACGTCGCCTTCATGTACCTAGGTGAGCTCGTTGAGTACGGGACGGTTGAGCAGGTATTCAACGCTCCGCGCGCTGAGCGGACACAGAACTATGTGGGCGGCGTGTTCGGTTGATTAGAAGAGCCGCAGTTCTCCTAGGAGTTGCATCCCTCTCGATTTCTCTGGCCGCATGCGAAAGCAGCCAAGACAAGAGCGCGCGGAAGGCGGCCATCGCTGCCAAGAAGCTGAAGATTCAATCTCGAGGAATGGTGATAGCCAAGGTCGACAAGCGGCTGCAGATTCTGTCAATAACGCCACTCCGTGGGACTGACAGGAATGCGGTCGTCGTGACCATCAAGAGCACAGCTAAGACCGCACTCGTTGATGTCCCAATTGCTCTCTACAGCTACGACAGGGGAAGCAAGGCGTTCTACACAAACACGCCGTACGGCACTGACGCAACGCTCACACAGATCCCGATTATCAGGCCAGGCCAGACATTCGATTGGGTAGATGACCAAGTTACCGGAGGGTTTCCACGCCGGTCCAAGATCCGAATCGGCCTCGGCAAGGCTGACAAGTCTGTACCGGCTGACCCCACCCTCTTGAAGAAGGTCTTCTTCGCTGACCCCGTAAGCGGCATCGCTCTCCGGGGGAAGGCAAGCAACAACTCTCCTTTTGAACAGAACCGACTGGTTGTGTTCTCAGTAGCCCGGCAGGGCGGCCGCGTTGTCGCAGCCGGCCGCTCGGTCATCGAGAAACTGGGTCCGAAAGGCAAGGGAAAGCCACAAGGCTTTGCCGTCTATTACGTAGGGGCTGACCCTCGCAAGGGAGCCATCACCAACTTTGTCCCATTAACCGATCTATCCAAATAAGGAGTCGACAATGCACACGTCAGCCAGCTCAATAACCCAGCCATTTGCAGCAGTCAGCAACGTTACGGCCGTGGCGCAGTGCCGGAATTGCTCGGCGGCGGTGGCTGAGGATCAGAGGTACTGCCTTTCGTGCGGGTCGCGCCGGGCCGAAAAGGGCGTGCCATTCTCCCCTCAGACGGTGGCCACGGACACAGCGGCCTCGGGAGGCAAGCAGGCCATCACGCCAGCACTTGCGACGGCAATTGTCTGCCTTTCGGTTCTCTTCCTGGGTACCGGCGTACTTGTAGGTCGGTCAGCAGGCGGGAGCCAGCAGGTTGCCTCATCGGCACCGCAGGTCGTAACCGTCGGTGCTACTGGAACTGACGGGACTGCTGCGGGCGCAACCGGCGCCGCCGGGTCCAAGGCAGCCAAGAAGGGCTCCGGAGCCGCGCCGTCAGCGGTCCAAAAGGGCGCCAAGGTGTTGAGCAGTGCTGCGGTGGCTTCTGCGACGGACTGCAAGGGTCTCACGCCAACCGCATGCGGGAAGAAGCTGGCCAAGCTGCCAAAGACGATCTCGACCCCCGGGACTCCTCCGCCAATTGACCACAAGGCGCCTGCTGGTGGTGGCGGGGCTCAGACCTGGGGCAACTAGTTCCCCACCTCTAAACAGCCATGCCGCAAGAGCCGTCAACCAATGACCAGTTTGAGCCCTGCCGCTGCTGCGGTACGGCGCTTGCTCACGACCAGAGGTACTGCCTCAACTGTGGGGTCCGCAGGGCAACCCAGCGGGTTCCATCGGGGCCGGTCTTGGCAGCGCTTGCTGTCGCTGCTGCTGGAGCCGCCCAGTTTGGTGGGACACCGCCGATGGCGCTCGCCCATTCGGCGAGTGAAGGCAAGTCAGCACTGACAGGTGCCAACGCGCTCGCGACGGCGTTTGCGACCAAGCCCGCTGCCTCTGCGGGGCTCGCGCTTTTAGCGGTTGGCGCGATTATCGGCTCGGCATTTGGGCCTCCAGTCAGTGACACGCTCGCTTCGGGTCAGCGAGTCGTGATCGTCCAGGCTGCTGGCGCACAGGCAACCGGGCCCGCCGCAGAACCAGCAGTTGCCGACACGCCCGTCGCCGATGTCCCCCCGGCGATACCCACAGTGGTTACCCCGCCACCAGCGGTTACTCCAACGCCTGTAGAGCCACCCACGCCGCCAGCCAACCCCAGCATTGGCCATGTGATGGTCGTGCTTTTGCCAGGTGGAGCTCCAGGGCAGGCATTGCCTGCCTCGCTGGTCAAGAAGGGCTTCCTTCTGAAGGGATACCGCCAACCATCAGTGTCAGGACTCGCAAACAGGCTCGCGCTTATCACCGGGCAAGCTCCGAACGCAGCGACATCTAACCCCACGGGGTGTGACACCCCCTCGCCAGTTCCTGAACCGCCGTCGAATTTTATGACGGGGAACACGGTTACGGGCGACGGTTGCATCTATCCCCGCGGGGTTGGCGACATTGCTAGCGATGTGGCCGGTGCAGCTGGCGAGAAGACACGGATCTATTTAGAGACCGGGGCGACTAAGCCGACATCTGGCTGGCCAGATGACTCAGGTCTGTGCACACCCCCAGCTGATGGTGTCGCGCTCACGCCTCCTACTGCGGGAGCTCCGGACCCCAGAGACAACCCGTTCCTCTGGCTGACGAAGTTCGCCACGGGGTTCGACTGTGCTCAGGAAATCCGTCCCCTTGAACGGTTGGCGGATGACATCAAGGCTGACCATGCCAACAAGGCTGTCTGCGAGCAGGCGTCGAGCCTCGATGACCGGACAGCCTGCCTACCCCCAGTGACATTCATCATTCCTTCACGCTGCCGCGGATTAGTAGCGGTCAAGTGTCCAGATGGAACCACCGATGGCGGGCCTGCCGCGCTGAACGCCTTCCTGTCGTCATCAGTCTCCGGGGTACTGATGAAGTCAAGCCCATACACCAGTGGCGGCATGGTCGCGCTTGGTTTTGATCAACCAGCATCCGGGGATACGGCGGACACGCCCACCGGGCTACTCCTGCTGTCGCCGCTGGTAAAGAGCGGGAAGTCCAGCAACGCCAGTTACGCGCCGTACGACCTTCTCTTGACGATCGAGGCCGAGCTGGGTTACGGCAGCATCAAGGATCCCTCCTCGAACCTCGGGCCGTTCCTAGGCCGAAGCAACCCCGAAGCAAGCCTTGGTTACCGACCCGTTCTATTCCCGAGCACCTTCTTCACGAAAAAGCTTGATCCCCGTCCCGTGACGGTCCCATAGTCCAATCCCAACCCTTCCCACCCGAACACACCACAGGAGATACCCATGAGCATTTCAAACCGCCTTCCATACTCAATCCGCAAGCGCCTGCCGGCCGAGCGCGCTATCCAGCAGGCAAGCGAAGCAGCGGCGACACCCACCGTTGGCATGGTTGAGCTGCGCAAGCGGCGCGACGAACTTGCCCAGAAGTTCGGCGAGATCCAGTACGACATAGGCGGAGTCGTTTACGAGATGGCCATTAGGGACCACTACCGTCTCGATGTCGTCACGGCCCGGGCTGCTGAGCTTCAGAAGGTCGACGCAGAACTTGCCGAAGCAGAGAGACTGCTTCGGCTCGAGGACGCCGCAGCGTCGGGGGCCTGCCGTTTCTGCGGCTCCCTCCATGCCCGCGGATCGACATTCTGCTGGCAGTGCGGCGAGCGCCTGCTTGTACCAGGCGCTCCCACTGGACCGTCTCACTCCTTGAACGGGGCAGAAGCTCACCAACACTGAGCTCGGTTCTTTTACCAGCGGGTCACGGCTGGTTCACACCGTGAGGGGAGTTCCCCGCGAGACTTCAGATCGTCCGCAGTTCCATGAGTCACATTCGATCAAGGAGTAACAAAAGTGCAACTTCGCTCAACATTCGCAACTACCACGGCGGCCCTGCTCGTCGGTCTGGTCGTAGCTGCCTCTCCGGCCGCTGCAGCCCAGAACTACGCACCCGACTGCTCAGGTAAGGCGACGGTTACAAACGTTTCCACTTATGAGCTGACCTACGAAATCACCTGCAATGACTTCACCACTACTTATGTAGACGGAGCCGATGTAACCAAGACAGTTACCTACCCGGGTGCAGTCAACGGATACTCGATCTTCTCAGTAACACGCAACATTGTTGGGTTCGACACTGAGCCATTTGTACTGAACCCAGACGGGTCCTCCGCAGCAAGTTCGTTCCAGACGATCAGCTGCAATGGCGAGATCCCAAGTAACGCAATTGGCTGCTCGCTTTCCAGTGCCACCTCGCTTTACACACGCGCTGGAGCCGGGACTGACATATCGCCATACGCCTACTCAGCAGCCACCGTCTCAGGTCTGTTCGCTAAGCCAGGTAGTGACTATGTCGCTCTGACTGAGCTGTTCCCATCAGACAAGCTGTTCCCAGCCAACAGCGGCAAGAAGATCATTCCTGCCAAGGCCGGAAACAAGATCACGGGCACCATCCATGTCGACGCCAACCCATGCAAGGCACTCCTTCAGCTTCCCAAGCTGATGGCCAATGTCAGCGATGGAGAGGGTCAGCAGGGAGTCCCATTCAACCTGAGCGTCGCAAGCTCGACCAAGGTCAAGCTCACACCGGGCGGCAAGGGAATCACCCTCGCCCACGGTTGCCCTTACGTTCTCAAGAAGAAGACTTACCACGCCTCCTAGTTAGGCCAGGCAACTTGGTACCAACTCCGCTCTCTCATGGAGTTGGTACCAGCGCCGATGCTGTCGGGGGATGGCATCGGACCTCCCAAACCGGACCCGGGTTTCGAGCACAGTGCTCGGAGTTCGGGTCCCGGTCGTTCTGGGGTGCTAGGGGAGCCGCTGGGGTCAGGGTCTGCGTGAGGCGGGCTTGGTTCCAAATACCGAGTCCCAGAAAGGCGCACTGACGCCAAAGCCTGTCGTGTGATCCTGGAAGTGATGGCGCATGTGGAGCTCACGCAGAAGCCGTCCAACTCGCGTGCGCGGCCGATGATGGTGCATGTGGAAGTGGAGCATGTCGTAGACCAGATACCCGGTCAGGAAGCCACCACCAAACGCCATCCATGCGCCAGCTGGGAGGGCAGTCCAGAAGCCCAGCAGGAACAGGGACGCCAGTGGGATGCTTGCCCCTGGTGGCATGACAAGCCGGAGGGGGTCATTGGGATGGTCGTGGTGAACCCCGTGGATCATGAAGTGGAACCGGTGAGCCCACTGGTTGTCCGCGTCGAAGTGGAAAACAAGCCGGTGCAGCCAGTATTCGGTCAGAGTCCACAACAGCCAACCGCCGGCAAACCAGAGGACGGCCTCGGCTCCCACGGCTGACGCGCCCAGTCCAGTTAGGAGCGCAACGGTAGGAACGAAGATCGCCAAGACAACCGCTGGGTGCACCCGCGAGAGCCTGTCAAGCAGGTCTGAGTCGAACATCCGCGGGGACGCTCTGAGGAGATCACTCCTTGAGTTGGCAGGGCTGGAACTAGGCTCGGTCATAGGCGCGGGTAAGCCTAACGCTCACACGCGGGCTTGAGGGTCTAGATTTCCACTGGTGAGAGCACTCGTTACCGGCGGCGCCGGCTTCGTTGGGTCAAACCTTGTTGACGCCCTAATAGTGGGCGGATGCGACGTGACAGTCCTTGACGATCTCTCCACTGGCCGCGAGGCAAACCTGACGGGTGCGGTTGCCTCAGGAGCTGAGCTTGTGACCTGTGACGTGTTCGATGCTGCTGCGGTGCGCAGCGCATTCGAGGCAGCTAACCCCGACACCGTGTTCCACTTGGCAGCGCAGGCACAGGTGAGCGATTCTGTTGCTGATCCAGACCGTGACGCCCGGGTCAACGTCCTCGGGACCATCTCAGTGCTTGAGGCGGCTCGGCTGAGCGGGGTTGAGCGTCTTGTCTATGTCTCAACGGGTGGCGCCATGTATGGAGAGGCTGGGGTCTATCCGACCCCTGAGACCGCTCTGATCAGGCCGGAGAGTCCCTACGGGGCGAGCAAGTTTGCGGCTGAGTCCTATGTCTCTATGTACACGGACCTGCACGGACTCTCTACCTACACCCTGCGGTTGGCCAATGTCTACGGCCCGCGGCAGATCCCGCATTCAGAGGGGGGAGTGGTCGCGATCTTCTGCGAGCGCGCCCTGCTGGGGAAGATGTCACACATCAACGGGGATGGCGAGCAGACCAGAGACTTCGTTGAGGTATCCGATGTTGTTTCGGCATTGCTGGCAGCTGGCAATTCGCGAGTCCATGGGGCCTGCAACATTGGCAGTGGGCTCGAGACCAGTATCAACGAACTTGTCGCGGCGATCGATGGCTTGGTTGATGGCGGCCTTGAGGTTGACTATCGGCCGGCTCGCGGGGGCGAGGTTCGGCGCTCAGTCTTGGACCCAAGCCTCGCACTTGAGGACCTTGGCTGGCAGCCAACGGTTGCTCTTGGCGACGGCCTGCGCGGCACGCTCGACCACTTCCGCTGAGTCCGCAGGAGTGTCTGTGGGCGATAGCCGAGTCCGCCGATAGAGTCACGCGAAGTGTCCTCGCCGTCGCTATATCGCCGCCATCGCCCCCGAACCTTCTCCGACGTAGTCGGACAGGAGGCCGTTGTCCGAACGCTTCGCAATGCGATCGACCGGAATGCCGTTCACCACGCCTATTTGTTCGTTGGGTCACGAGGTACCGGCAAGACGAGCATGGCCAAGATCCTCGCCGCAGCCCTGAACTGTGCGAACGGACCGACCACCGAGCCATGCGGAGTCTGTTCGGCCTGTGAGGCGATAGCGCAGGGAAGCTCCCTTGACGTAGTCGAAATGGACGCCGCTTCCAACAACAGCGTTGATGACATCCGCGACCTGCGCGACAGCGTGGCACTCGCCCCCATGAGTGGAAGTCACAAGGTCTACATCCTGGACGAGGCGCACATGCTTTCGCCAGCAGCTTGGAACGCTTTCCTCAAAACACTTGAGGAACCACCGCCAAACACTGTTTTCGTCCTGGCCACCACCGAGGCAAAGAAGATTCTCCCCACGATCGTTGACCGGTGCCACCGCTTTGACTTCCAGCGACCTTCGGTAGTCGAGGTGCAAGAGGTCGTCACCCGGGTAGCCGCGACGGAGGGCATTGACGCTCCCCCAGAGGTACTTAGGATCGTTGCTAGGTCAGCCGATGGGTCGTTCCGTGACGCCCTGGGGACCCTCGAGCAGCTAGTCACCTATGCCGGTGGTGAGTCGGGAGCCATTTCAACCGAGGATGCCCTCGCTGTTCTCGGTGTCGTTGACGCTGACCTAAGGTTTGAGGCGATTGACGCAGTCGTAGCCTCTGACCCAGCGGCAGCAGTACGCACCGCGGCGAAGATCTCTGACTCGGGCCGTGACGTACGCAGGTTCCTCGACGACCTTGAGGGCCATGGGCGGTCGCTTCTGCTCGCCGACCTGTCTGGTTCGGTGCCTGCCGAACTGGCAACAACACCAGAGTACGACGCCCGCCTTGCCGCGCAGGCTGACGCACTTGGCAGAGCCGGCATCGTCACGTTCCTTGATCTCGTCGCCGAGGCCTTCGGGGCAATCAAGGATGGTGCCGACGCCAGACTCCGGCTTGAGCTGCTGCTGGTCAAGGCTGCCTCCCGAGGTAAGCCGATGTCGGCCGGAAAAGCCCCAACACCAGCCCTGCCTCCGCAGGTTGTTGCGGCGCCAGCTGTGGCGCCCACCCCGCCGGCGCCCGAGGCTCCCCAGGCCGTGGTCCAATCAGCGCCCCTTGAGACTTCGATCCCAACCGGGTCAGGTGCGTCGGCCGCTCTGAGTGCCGTCCCGCAGGTGGACCCTGTCGTTGAAATGGCGGAGGCAGCTCCAGCGCCGAGCCTCCATACGGGACCAGTCCCAACCTTTGAAGAAGTACTTGCCGTCTGGCCGCAAGTCGTTGAGCAGATGGCTCAGGAAAGCCCCGTCTTAAGCGCAATCCTGGCTCAAGCAACCCCACTTCGTTTGGTTGAGCGTCGTGTAACAGTCGGGTTCCCAATTGACGCTGACTTCCACCGCCGCAAGGCTGCTGACCAGCGCTATGTCCAGTCGGTGATGCAGGCCCTAGCGGACCTGACCGGCGCCCGGCTGGAACTCGAGTACGAGCTGTCTGAGGCGATGGAGACCACAGCAGCCGCGCAGGAGCGTGCACTGAGCGGGGATGAGATGGCCGACATCCTGCTCAACGAGTTTGGCGGGGTGGAGGTCAGTGGCGATAAGCCCGCTGATGTCACCGAGTCCGCCCCGAGCGATGAGGGCCCGTCAGCAGTGGACGGTCCCGACACAGACGGCGCGACCAGCGGTCCCTGACGCAGGGGTAGAGCGACTGTGTACGCACCTCCGATCCAACGCCTGATCTCAGAGTTTTCGCGGCTTCCCGGCGTCGGTGGCCGGACAGCGACGCGACTCGCGTTCCATGTTCTCAGGGCGCCACCAGAACAAGCTGCGGCGCTCGCTGCCGCGATCGTTGAGGTGCGCGAGAAGATCGGTGAGTGTGAGATCTGCTTTGACCTTGCCGAAGGGCCGCGATGCCCAATCTGTCAGGACGACCGCCGTGACGACGCGCTGCTCTGTGTTGTGGAGCAGTCACAGGATGTGCATCCGATCGAGCGCACATCTGAGTTCCGCGGGCGCTACCACGTACTCGGTGGCGCGCTCTCTCCAATGGATGGAGTTGATGAGGATGACATCCACATTGCTGAGCTCTACGAACGCGTGCGGACCGGAACCGTGACGGAGGTGATCTTGGCCACCAATCCGACGACGACGGGAGAAGCCACAGCGCTGCATATGGCGGCTGGGTTGAGGGAGATTTCTCCGACGCTGATCATCACCCGCCCGGCGAGCGGACTGCCGGTTGGAGCCGACCTTGAGTACGCAGATGAGCTCACCCTTGGCAGGGCAATGTCGGGCCGTCGTTCCATCAACCCCTGACCGACACCGGTCGTAGCGTCGCGGAGGGACTGGAAAGGCCCCTGTGACGGGTACGCTCCCTTCCTATGGCAGAGACAATCGTTATGAAGTTTGGGGGCAGTTCCGTTGCCGACGCGCAGCGGATCAAGGCTGCCGCTGCTCGGATTGCGGATCGCCGCAAGGCCGGGGATCGCGTCGTTGCTGTCCTTTCCGCACGCGGAGACACCACGGATGAGCTACTCCAGATGGCTGCCGAGGTATCGGAGTCCCCAGACCCACGCGAGATGGACATGTTGCTTTCCACGGGCGAGCGGATCTCGTGCGCGCTGGCGGCCATGGCGATTAGGGACCTTGGCTATGACGCCATCTCCCTAACGGGTTCGCAGGCTGGGATTGTTACTGACACGTCCCACACGCGGGCGCGCATTCTTGATGTTCGAGCAGACCGGATTACCGAAGCTCTTGATGCCGGCCAAGTGGTCTTGGTAGCTGGGTTCCAAGGCGTCTCAACGGAGAAGGATGTAACGACTCTCGGGCGGGGCGGCTCAGATACCACCGCCGTTGCTGTCGCCGCTGCCCTGGGCGCATCGGTTTGTGAGATCTACACTGATGTCGCCGGTGTCTTCAGCGCTGACCCGCGGATCGTTCCCGATGCCAAGAAGCTTGGGACTGTTTCCTTCGAGGAGATGCTGGAGATGGCATCCTCTGGAGCGAAGGTTTTGCAGCTGAGGTCGGTCGAGTACGCACGCACCCATGGGGTGCGGATCCACTGCCGGTCATCATTTGACCCTGGCGATGGGACAATCGTCGTCAATGAGGAGGAAAACGTGGAACACCCACTAATCACCGCTGTAACGCACTCAACTGAAGAGGCCAGAGTCACGCTCTCTGGTGTTCCCGATACGCCAGGTGTAGCTGGAGCAGTGTTCGGCGCGCTCGCTGACGCAGGAGTGAACGTGGACATGATCATCCAGAACGAGCCGACAGAGGACGACAAGGCCGCTGACATGAGCTTCACGGTCGCCACAGAGGACCTCAGGGACGCACGTGCGGCCCTTGACGGCCTGATGGAGGCCCAAGGCATCCAATCGATCGCGTGGGATGAGCAGATGGGCAAGGTGTCGGTTGTTGGCGCTGGGATGCGTTCCAACCCAGGCGTTGCGGCGACGGTCTTCCGGACGCTAGGTGAGCAGGGGATCAACATTGAGATGATCTCCACATCGCCGATCAAGATTTCCTGTGTCGTATCGGCAGATCGGGTGGCTGACGCCGTCCGAGCGCTACACGCAGCGTTTGACCTTGGTGATGATGAGGACGGCGCGCAGACGCCTCACGGAGCCGCTAGGTGAGCCAGCCGCGCGTTGCAGTCGTGGGTGGGTCCGGAGCGGTCGGCCGCACGATCCTGCGCCTACTGAGAGAGCGGTCCTTCCCTGCGGCAAGCATCACTGCCTTGGCGAGCAGCAGAAGCGCGGGCACTGAGATTGAGGGCGTAGTCGTTGAGGACCTTGAGCTAGCCAACCTCTCCAATTTTGACCTCGCGTTGTTCAGTGCTGGATCCACGGTCTCTGCCGAGTGGGGGCCAAAGTTTGTGGAGGCCGGAGCTGTTGTTGTCGATAACTCATCCCACTGGCGGATGGATCCAAAGGTTCCTTTGGTTGTGCCAGAGGTCAACCCAGAAGCCGTTGAGGGCCATTCGGGAATCGTTGCCAACCCCAACTGCTCAACCATGCAGGCAATGGTTGTCCTAAAGCCAATCCTTGATCGCTTTGGTCTTGACCGGGTGATCTTCTCGACCTACCAGGCTGTTTCCGGAACCGGAGTCAAAGCTCTTGCTGAGCTTGAGTCGCAGGCCCGCGCGGTACTTGATGGTGCGCCAGTGGAACCTGCCGCCGTCTATCCCCACCAGATTGCGTTCAATGTGATCCCCCAAGTTGAGAGCTTCCAGGACGGGGACGATTACACGACGGAGGAACGCAAGATGATGGCTGAGACACGCAAGATCTTGAGCCTTCCTGCCCTTCCTGTTACTGCCACCTGTGCCCGCGTGCCAGTAATGAACGGTCACTCGGAGTCGGTCAATATCCAGACCTCTCAGGAGGCCAGTCCTGATGAGATCCGCGCACTGCTCGCAAACGCCCCTGGCGTTCTCGTGGCTGACGACCCGGCAGCTGGGGTCTACCCGATGGCCATTGACGGAAGCGGCCGCGATGAAGTGCTCGTCGGGCGAATCCGCGTGGATCAGAGCGCACCGCGGTCACTCAACCTCTGGATCGTTGGCGACAACCTCCGTAAGGGTGCTGCCACAAACGCAGTGCAGGTTGCCGAGCTGCTCGTGCAGCGCGGCCTCTAGACAGCACCCCTCGGGACACTAGGGCAAAAGAAAAGCTCCCCGGAGGGAGCCTTTCGAAACCATGTGGCCTTGTTTACCAGCCAGCTTCGCCGGTGGAGCCGATCACAGCCGTTGACCAGTCAATGACTGATGTTGGCTTGATGACGTGGCGTGACAGGCCGAGAGCCTTGTTATCCAGGCCGAGGGCCAAGCCCACAAGCTGTGGAAGGTGCAGAACTGGCATCGACAGGTCGCGGCCGATCTCTGCGGCAGCCATTGGCTGCTGGAGGTCAAGGTTGAGGTGGCAGAGCGGACATGGGACGACAAGACAGTCCGCGTCGGCGTCAGTGGCGTCAGCCAAGTGCGTGCCGGCCATCTGGAGTGAGGCCTTCTTGTTCATCGTGATGATCGGGAAGCCGCAGCACTTGTAGATGCCGGCGTAGTCGATTACCTCTCCACCAAGGGCTTCAATGACCATCTGCATGTACTGGTCACGCGGATTCTCGTCGTCAATGCCAAGGCGGTCGGTTGGCCGCACGATGTAGCAGCCGTAGAAAGGCCCGACCTTGAGGCCAGTGAGTGGGCGCTTGACCTTCTTCTTGAGGTTCTCAAGACCGATCTCCTCAACGAGCAGCCAGAGGAAGTTCTTGTTGGTGACAAGGCCCTTCTCGTAGGCGAGTCCTTCTGCCTCGAGTGTGGTGTTGATCTCAGCTCTGTACTCGGCGCTGGCGTCAAGTCGTTCCTGGCACTCGCTCTGAGCTCCCTGACAGGTTGAGCAGATGTTCATCATCAGCTCGCCTGGTGTTTCGGCAGCAAGAGCGAAGGTGCGTGCGTTGAGCGTGTCGGCGAGCTCTTGGTTGTGCTCGGCGATCACACCAGCTCCGCAGCAGGACGCACGGTCAATGCCGATTAGCTCTAGGTCGAGCAGTGGTGCGACGGCTTCCATCGCGCCGTGAAGTTCAGGGGTGAAGCCACGGCTTACGCAGCCGGGCCAGTAGGCGACCTTCACTGGGTGTCTCCTTCGGTTGGCTCGCCTTCGGCGGGCGCTTCAACTTCAATCTCTGCTGCGGGATCCGCAGCTGGTGCTTCCTCGGCATCTGGAGCCGGGGCCGCTGGCGTCTCGGCCGGTGCTGCCTCAGCTGCTGGGGCCTCTGCGACGGGAGGCTCAGGCGGAGCTTCAACTGCCTGCTCCTCAACTACTGGGGGAGCGAGGGTCGCTGTTGCTGCTGGAGCTACAGCATCCGCTGGATCGTCAGCAAGGTCGTCCTCGTTGCCGGAGATGTAGAGGTTGTACTCAAGTCGAACCTCGCGGTTTTCGACCGTGTCAAAGATCCGCTCGATCTCAGGGGAGGCTTTGTGCTCGTGGAGCAGTGCCTTCTTGACGGTGACCTTGCCTGTCTTGAGTGCACGGAGGACAACAGGGAGGGAGCTGAGGAGCTCCGGAACCGCGCGAGGGTGGAACTTGCCGCCGTAAGAGTCAGGGAGCAGGTCCGCTTCGTGAAGCAGGCCGTTCTTGCGGATGTTCTTGACGAAAGCCATCTCATGGCGGTGACCGTTGTTGCGGTCATCAACATGGAAGTCGGAACCGGCGCGGCGGCGCAAGCGCATGATCTGACTCATCGGAGCAACACCCTTAGGGCAGGCCTCGATGCACTGGAAGCAGTGGGTGCAGTCATATATGCCGTGTGGGTCCTCGGCGAGGTCCTTGAGGCGCTGACCCTGCTCGGCATCGCGTGGGTCACCGACGAAGCGGTAAGCCTTAGCGAGTGCTGCGGGGCCAACAAAGAGTGGGTCCATTTCCATGGTCAGACAGTCGGAAACGCAGGCGCCGCACTGGATGCAGGCCATCGTCTGGGTTACATCGACCATTGCCTCGTGAGGAACAATGTACTCGCGCTCCGGCACTGGCTCCTTGGCGACGAGCCATGGGGTGACGCGACGAATCTTCTTCCAGTGGACCTCTTCCATGTCCACGATCAGGTCCTTGATGACCGGCATGTTGCCCATTGGCTCGACGACGATTACGTTCTCGCCGTGCTTGCTGTTCTTGGCAGCGGCGTCAAGGTGGGTGTGACAGGCAAGGCCTGGCTTGCCGTTGGTGCGGACACCACATGAGCCACAGATGGCTGCGCGGCAGGAGCAGCGCACGCCGATTGAACCGTCTTGCTCGCCGCGGACCTGAAGGATTGCCTCAAGCACTGAGCGATGGCCTTCAAGTTCAACCTTGAAGTCCTCGTAATGGGGAGCTTCCCCGGATTCAGGGTTGTAACGGCGGAGGCGAAGTGTGTATTCAGGCATATGTGTTGGTTCCCGGGTTGGTCTAGTAGGTCCGCTCTTGCGGCTCCCACTTGGTGATTGTGACGGGCGAGTAGGTCACGCTTGGGGCGTCGTCGCCATTGCGTGAGACATCAATGTGCTTGAGCCATTCGGCGTCGTTGCGCTCAGGGAAGTCGGTGCGGAACTGTGCCCCGCGGGACTCCTTGCGCTCCTTGGCGCCAACAACGATGCACTCTGCGACGTCAAGCATGTATTCAAGTTCGACTGCGCCGAGGAGGTCCTGGTTAAAGACCGTGCCCTTGTCGTCAACTGGGGCGACTGCGGCCTCTTCCTTGAGCCTGCGGACGATCTCATGTGCTGTCTCGAGCCCAGCCTGGTCGCGGTAGACGGCTGCGTAGCGGTTCATCGTCTCGCCGAGCTCGTTCTTGATCTCAGAGATCCGGCGGCCGCCAGCGTCGCGGTTGAGGATTGAGTCGAACTTCCTCTGCGTGTCGGCAATCTTGGAATGGCTGGTTGACGGCATTGCCTTCGAGAGAGCTTGGTCAGCGGCGTGCTCACCGGAGCGACGGCCGAAGATAAGCGTGTCAAGCAGTGAGTTGGCACCCAACCGGTTGCCACCGTGGACGGAAACGCAGGCAACCTCACCAGCGGCATATAGCCCATTGATAGGGGTCTGACCGTCGACGTCAGTTTTGACGCCACCCATGATGTAGTGCATGCCCGGCTTGATGTGGATTGGCTCGCGGGTGATGTCCACGCCAGCAAAGTCGCGGCCGATGTTGACGATCTCGCGCAGTGCCTCAAGGGTCCGCTTGCGGGGAACCTTTGTGATGTCAAGGGCGATTGTGCCGTCTGGGAAGCCACGGCCTTCGTTGATCTCAGTTTGCTCGGCGCGGGATACGACATCGCGTGATGCAAGCTCAAGCTTGTTGGGCGCGTACTTCTCCATGAAGCGCTCGCCAAGAGCGTTGTAGAGGTGAGCACCTTCACCGCGGGCACCCTCAGTGATGAGGAAGCCATTCTCAGCAAGGGTTGTGGGGTGGTACTGGATCATTTCCATGTCCATCAGCGGCGCACCAATTTGGTAGGCCTGTGCGATGCCGTCGCCCGTGCAGATCAGGGCGTTAGTCGTTGGCTTGAATGCCTGTCCCGCACCACCTGAGGCGAGGATTACCGACTTGGCGTTGAAGATCTGGAGCTGTCCGTCACGGATGTTGCGGCAGACGGCGCCGACGCAGTTGCCGGAGTCATCAAGCAGTAGCTCAGTGGTGAACCACTCCTCGTAACGGTCAATCTGCTCGTGGTGCTTCATCAGCTGTTCGTAGAGAACGTGAAGGATTGCCTGGCCGGTGATGTCGGCTACGTAGTACGTGCGGGCTTGGGATGCGCCACCGAAGGCACGGGTTCCGAGCTGCCCAACATCGTTGCGGTGGAAGGTGACGCCTGCGTGCTCAAGCCAGAGGATCTCGTTGGGAGCCTCCTTGCACATCACTTCAATTGCATCTTGGTCGCCGAGGTAATCAGAACCCTTGACTGTGTCGAACGCGTGCGACTCCCATGAGTCCTCAGGGTTGAGCGCTGCGTTGATGCCTCCGGCTGCTGCCACTGAGTGCGAACGAACGGGGTGGACCTTGGAGATGATGGCTACGGTGGCGCCTTTTTCTGCTGCAGCAAGAGCTGCGCGCTGTCCTGCGAGGCCGGCTCCGATAATCAATACGTCGTGACTAGGCATGCTCTTTGTACTCGCTCTGACTGTAGTTGGATCATCACCGAAGGTATTCGGTGAACGCCTGCGCGCCCTGCTCGCGGGAGTGGGCGTGACCGCGCAATTGGGAGCCTACCCGGCCCGCTCGCGCAGTGCAGCCCGGACTTGTTCAACCGTGATGACGCCCATCAACACCCCGGTCTCATCGACGGCCATTAGGGCACCATTGTGGCCGAGGCCTTGAGACTCCAGGACAGATTCAATGGAGGCAGTTTCTTCGACGGACCACTCGTTGACGGACCCACGGTCCATCACATCGCGAACTGTCTGTGGTTCCCCAGCGCCAGGCAACAGTGCCGCTTCGCGAACCGCTTCCTCCTTGGCTATACCCATGAACCGGCCAAGATCGTCAACCACAGGAAACCAAGACCAGCCGTAACGCGTGAACCATTCTTCATCTGCCCGGACCACATCGGTGTCAGCCGGGAGGCTCACTGGATGCCGGTCCATCAGGTCCATCACGGTTCGGCCGGCTAGGCGGCGCGTCATCTGGCTCTGGACAATCGCGCCGCGGGCTGCCTGGCCAATGAAGAACGCGAGCATCAGCCACCACAGGCCGGTCAGGCTTCCATTCAGGATCTCAAAGAGCCCTGCTGCCGCGAGGATCCAAGCGAAGCCTCTCCCTAGGCGGGCGCTGATGATTGTCGCGCGGGTTTGGGAGCCGGTGGCCTTCCAGGCGATTGCGCGGGCGATGCGACCGCCATCAAGTGGCCAGGCGGGGATCAGGTTGAAGATGAAGATGACGATGTTCATCGTGGCAACGAACGAGAGGGCTAAGAAAGCTGGTGAGACCGTCACAGTGCCTTTCAGCTGCGCGGCAGCGATTGCCTCGTGGGGGCTGGCTACTGCTGCTGCGATTGCGAGGCAGATGATCGCGACCAGCAGCGAGACGATTGGTCCGGCGATGGAGATCTTGAACTCCTCACCTGGTGTCTCAGCGTCACGCTCCATTCTTGCCATCCCGCCGAGCATCCATAGGTCAATGCTTGGTACCCCGATGCCATTTCGTCGCGCCACAAGCGCGTGACCAAGTTCGTGCGCAAGGAGCGACCCGAAGAAGAGGAGCGCTGTTGCGACGGCGGTTAGGTAGGCGGTTGTGTCTTGCCCGCCGAGGATGGTCTTGAAGACTCCTGAGAGCCAGAAGATGGCGAGGAAGAGGATCACGAACCACGAGAAGTCCACGCCGACGCGGATTCCGAAGATTCTGAACAGCTGAATTGACTTGTTTCTGTTTCCCATCTCTTCCGATGGTGGCAGGCGCGCGGCTTGCTAGCCGAGGTGGGGTGTTGCGCGAGCCACTAGTGCGTCTGTTGCTAATCCTGCTGGAACTGCTCCAAACGCGCGACCGCCTTCGCCACGGACGCGGGTTGTCACGAATGCATCTGCGACATGCTGCGGAGCAAATCTGGCTAGCAGCGAGGCTTGGAGGCCGATTGCGAGGCGCTCAACTATTAGACGCGCACTCGGCTCTGCGGCACGAGGGTTGGCTAGAGCTGACTCAGAGTCCCGGGCGATTGCCTCCAACTCGGGGACCGCGTCAGCTCCAAGCCTGATCTCGGTAAGCAGTGCCTCAAGTGTGCCTTCCTCGCGGGTAGCTGCCCGAAGGACGTCCAAGCACATCACATTGCCCGAGCCTTCCCAGATCCCATTGAGCGGTGCCTCGCGGTAAAGACGCGGAAGACCGGACTCCTCCGCATAACCATTGCCGCCCAAGACCTCAAGCGCTTCAGCGACCATCGCCGGCTGGCGTTTACAGACCCAGTACTTGCCTACTGCGGTCGCGATGCGGCGGAACTTGGCCTCTTCCTCAGAGTCGGAGTCGTACGCAGATGCCAATCGCATTCCTAGGACTGTTGCTGCCTCGCTCTCGAGGGCAAGGTCGGCCAGAACGCCCTGCATCATCGGCTGCTCGGCGATCACCTTGCCAAACGCTGAGCGGTGCGCTGCGTGGTGGGCGGCTTGGGCAAGTGCCCAACGCATGCCGGAGGCTGACCCTAGGACGCAGTCAAGTCGCGTGTGGTTGACCATCTCGATGATCGCTTGAATTCCGCGGCCAGACTCTCCGACCAGCCAGCCATGAGTTCCGTGGAACTCGATTTCCGAGGAGGCATTGCTGCGGTTCCCAAGCTTGTCCTTGAGGCGTTGGATTCGGATGCCGTTGCGCTTGTCTGCGCCGAGCAATCTCGGGACGGCAAAGCAAGTTGGGCCCTCATCGGTCTTGGCGAGGATCAGGAAGATGTCGCACATCGGCGCTGAGCAGAACCACTTGTGGCCGTCGATCAGCCACGGGTCCCCAGGGCCTCCTGTTGGTGTGGCAGTTGTGAGATTGGCCCTGACGTCACTGCCGCCCTGCTTCTCAGTCATTGCCATTCCTGCCAGCGCCCCGTTCTTCTCGGAGGCTGGAAGGGAGCGGCCGTCGTAGGCATTTCGCGTCAGGAGTGGCTCCCACTCGGCGGCTAGTGCGGGAGTTGCCCGCAGTGCCGGAACAGCGGCGTAAGTCATCGAGACAGGGCAGCCGTGGCCGGCTTCAACTTGGGACCAAGTCATAAACATGGCGGCTCGGGCTGCGTGCCCGCCCTGATCTTCAGTCCACGGCAGGGAGTGAAGGCCGTTGCCGCAAGCGATGTCCATCAGGTCGTTGTAGGCGGGGTGGTACTCAACTTCGTCAACCCTGTTGCCGTAGCGGTCGAAGGCCTTCAACTGAGGTGGGTTGTCATTGGCAAGGGCACCAAGGGCGAGGACCTCGGGCTCGCCGGCAAGCGTCCCGATCTCAACGCAGCGGTCAGCCCAGGCGGCGACCCCGCTGCGTTGAAGTGACTCCACAAGTGGCAGGTTTGTGGCGAAGAGATCGACGTTGGCGAGTGGCGGCGGCTGGTTTGGTGCCACCAGCCGCGGGTCACTTGCTGCCTGCGCACTTACGATTTTCTCAACTGACATTGCTTCCATCATCCCAGTAATCCGCGTCAGCGCTAGCATCGGGGCGCGCCCCGTCCCAAGCGGCGAGGCACAGTGAAGGCAATCCGCCCACAAACGAGAGAAGTCGGCATGGCATACGAAGTGACATTGATTCCCGGTGACGGCACCGGACCCGAACTGGCTGAAGCGACACGGCGCGTCCTTGAGGCGACCGGCGTTGAGTTCATCTGGGACGTTCAACCAGCAGGAGTGGATATTTACGAGGAAGAGGGAACTCCGTTCCCGGATCGCACCCTCGACTCCCTCCGCCGCACCAAGGTTGGCATCAAGGGACCGACAACAACTCCGATTGGCTCCGGTTTCCGTTCAGTCAACGTGCTGCTGCGCAAAGAACTGGACCTGTTTGCCTGCGTAAGGCCTTGCAAGTCCTATGCCGGTGTCCGTACGCGCTATCCGGAGACTGACTTTGTGATCTTCCGTGAGAACACGGAAGGGATGTATGTCGGAATTGAGTTCGAGATTGGCAGCCCAGGCCAAGCGCGCATGCGTGAAGTTGTGGCGGAGCTTGGCAGTGAGATCCCCCAGGACAGCGGAATCTCCCTCAAGTACATCTCCGAGCACGGCTCTGAACGGATTGTTGAAGCTGCGTTCCAGTACGCAAAGGAGCACGGCCGCAAGAAGGTCACGGCAGCCCACAAGGCCAACATCATGAAGTTCTCAGATGGGATCTTCCTGGATGTCGCCCGCAAGGTTGCGGCGCGCCACCCGGAGATTGAGTTTGAAGACCGGATCATCGACAACCTCTGCAACCAGCTCGTGTCGCGGCCAGAGGAGTACGACGTTGTCGTGATGCCAAACCTGTACGGCGACATTGTCAGCGACCTTGGAGCCGGCATGATCGGCGGCCTCGGGCTCGCTCCCGGAGCAAATATCGGGACGGCAGCAGCAGTGTTCGAGGCAACCCACGGTTCAGCTCCGAAGTACAAGGGGCTCAACAAGGTCAACCCGACCGCGCTGATGCTCTCAGGCGTTCTGATGCTCAGCCACCTCGGCGAGAAGGATGCAGCTGAGCGACTTGAAAACGCGATCGCGGCAGTCATTGAAAAGGGCGACAAGGTCACCTATGACCTCAAGGCCACCCGTGACGACCCGACAGCAGTGGGAACCAGTGAGTTCGCCGACGCAGTCATCGAGGAGATGGGCTCCTAACGCCCAGCCTCCAACACCAAGACAATCTCAATACAAGGAGAACCAACAAAGTGAGCAACACACCAGTGAAGGTGACCGTAACCGGCGCCGCAGGACAGATCGGCTACGCGCTGCTGTTCCGTATTGCAAGCGGCCAGATGCTTGGGCCAGACACCCCAGTTGAACTCCGACTCCTCGAGGTTCCTCAGGCAGTCGGCGCCCTCGAAGGCGTCGCCTACGAGCTTGAGGACTGCGCATTCCCGCTGCTCGCAGGAATTGAGGCAACCGATGATCCCAACAAGGCATTCGATGGGACCAACATCGGCCTCCTCGTTGGAGCCCGGCCCCGTGGTCCAGGAATGGAGCGCGCAGACCTGCTTGAGGCTAACGGCGCGATCTTCACAGTTCAGGGCAAGGCCATCAACGACAACGCAGCAGATGATGTGAAGATCCTCGTGGTCGGCAACCCAGCCAACACGAATGCTCTGATCGCAATGAACAGCGCGCCTGATGTCCCCAACGAACGCTTCACGGCGATGCTCCGTCTTGACCACAACCGCGCCCTTGCGCAGGTTGCAGCCAAGACTGGTGTCAGTGTTGAGGCGATCAGCCACCTCGGTGTCTGGGGCAATCACTCGCCGTCCATGTATCCGGACCTTGAGCACGCCCAGATCGACGGCAAGCCAGCGCTTGACGTTGTCAATGACCGTGAGTGGTACGAAAACACGTTCATCCCAACGGTTGGCAAGCGAGGCGCGGCGATTATCGAAGCCCGTGGCTCGAGCTCAGCTGCCTCTGCCGCAAACGCGGCCATCGATCACATTCACGACTGGGTGCTTGGCACTGATGGTCAGTGGGTCTCCATGGGTGTCGTCTCAGACGGCTCCTACGGCGTCGACGAGGGCCTGATCTCCGGCTTCCCAGTCACCTGCGAGGGTGGCGCTTGGAGCATCGTCCAGGGCCTCGAGGTTGACGAGTTCTCACGTGGTCGGATTGACCACACTGTTGGCGAGTTGCGCGAAGAGCGCGATGCCGTCAGCGGACTTGGTCTGATCTAAGCCCAGAACTGCGATTGCGACCCGGCTCCCCTGTGGGGGAGCCGGGGACCGCAGCGACTGCTTCTAGCTACTGACCTTTGCGTCGGTCGAGTACCAGAGGCGACCTTCCTTCTTAAGCTGCCCGGCCTTCTCGAGCTCCGGGAGGAGCCTGTAGAGGTAGGTCGGTTCCATCTTCATCTTGGTTGCCAGCTGCTTTGGCGTAATGCCGTTTGCTGCTGTTACAAGGCGGATTGCTTGCTGCTGGCGCTTGCCTGTTCCTGGTGGCCGTCCGCGCTGGCCTGAGCCTGTCTTGCGACGTGCTGCTGGCTTTGGCTTGCGGGCAGCACCACGGGTACGGGTGCTTGCTGATGCGGCGGCCTTTCGGCCACCGCGGACAAGGGTCTCAGCCTGGGCGAGTACTCCACCACCGAGCTTGGCTAAGGCCTGCTCGGCGTTTTCAAGGTTCTTGAGTTCCTTCTCGAGACGGTCAATCCCGGCCTCGATTGCTCTACGTTCGCGCTTCAGTTCGGTTAGTGCTTTATCAACAAATGTACTCATCTAAATTACTTATCCTTTCAGTATGTTATTAGACACACGTAAATCTCCTCTTACAAAACCTAACATGAATTAGGTAAGAGGGACAAAAGGTGGCATGTCAGCGCTAGAGCGTCAGGTTGTCCGGCCGAGGTTCTTGGCGAGGCGCTTAAGTGACTCTTCAGCCTCACGCTTTGGAATGTCGCCGACAAGGGCTTTGGCGGCAATGCGGCCGATCGGACCTGCCGGTGGGTTGAACTCGTTGGCATAGGAGAACTTGGTTCCCTTGGCCGACGGCTCAAGGCGGTACTCGGTCCGAGCTACAGATCTCGCTGGACCCTTACCAACCCAAACAGCTGAGTTGGGCTCATCCAGTTCCTCAACCGTCCATTTCACCTTGAAGGGGGCGCCTCGCAAGATCAGGGTTTGGACTATCTGATCCCCAACCTTCAGTTTTCCGTCGGGGGCTGAGTGCAGGTTCCGGTGAATCGTTACCCAGTCACCAAGCTTATGAGGGTCAAGGGCAACGGCCCAGACCTCCTCGGGCGTGGCAGCTATCTGGATTGAGGTCTCAACGCGACTCATCTGCCTGCCAGCTCCTCTTCGGCTTCCCAGTCCCCAAGGGCCCGGTCAACTGATGACTCCAAGGAGTGAGCCCGAATGCCGAGGGCGGCTAGCCCGTCGGCTCTCGGCAGCAAGTCCACGCCCAGGCTGCCCATTAGCGGTCCGATCAGCTCCCGGTGCTCGCCTGCGACGGCTGCGGCGACAGGGCCGGCGATCGCTGTCAAGGAAAATGGCAGTCCCACCGTTGGGCGTGGGATCAGCATGCGGTCGGCGATCAATTCGATCAGAGCGCGGTAAGTAACAACTTCAGGACATGCGATGTCAAGTGATTGGCCTCTCGCGTTACCTTCGACAGACCTGACCAGGGCCTCGATGATGTCTCGCTGGTCAGCGGGCTGTGTCCTGTTGTCACGCCAGGCAGGCAGGGGGAGAGCCGGCATGCGTTCCACCAGCCGGACCAGGAAACGGAAGGAGCGCGAGTGAGCCCCGATCACGATCGAGGCGCGCAGCGCGGTTGACTCAGGGAGCGCGTCCAGTAAGCGGGTCTCGACTGCCAGCCTGCTGCCGAGATGGGGAGACGGAGGCTCTGCGGGAGCCATGCCGCCGAGGTAGACCCCTCGAGCCACACCCGCTGCCTGTGCCGCGCTGATCGCGTTGTCAATTGAGAGCAGCTCTAGGGCACGGAAGTCAATGCCAGCTGCGTCGGGCTCCATCGAGTGCAACAGCCAGACAAAGGCATCGCAGCCCTGCATTGCTCGGTTCAGGACCCCAAGGTCTGGGTCAAGCGCATCGCCTGTGACTAGCTCGATCTGCCCAGTTAGATGGGCCGGTACGCGAGAAGGGTCCCGCACCAGAGCAACCAGCTCGTGGCCCCGGTCAAGGAGCTTGGGGGCCAACTGCCCGCCGATGAAGCCGGTCAAGCCGGTGATCAGAATGCGCATTGTTCAAACGAGGCTACGCCGCCCGCGGAAAAAAAGTTCGCGAGGAGCGGGAACGACGCTTGCGCAGGGGGGCGAGTTGCGGTGGTATGACGCAGGTCGGACGGTGGTCGTCCGCAGTGACCCTGAGGAGTCTTACTGATGGCAAAGAGGAGGTCCGCACCGAAGCCCACATGTGCCGGCTGCCACTTCGGCGCCAATGGACTTTGTGCTCTCCCGGACCCGACTCCATGTGCCACCTTCAGGCCGCTCTCTGTCGATGGTCTCAAGGCTCCAAGCCAGATGCGCTTTCACTTCCGTGAGGCTCGCCGCGTCCAGACGGTGTGGGCGTTCCCCACACCTCAGGAGCAGGCCGAGATTCACGCCGTAGCCTGACCCGCCCTTGCAGCTTCATCGTTGCGGGCCGCATGGCCGGCGATCCAGTTTGCACCAGGAACATCGGTCAATCCGTGAGCGATGATTGAGACCAAGACGCACAGGGCCGCCATGTCAAAGATCTCCTGACTGCCCGAGAGTCGTCCCAGCACGAGTAGGGAGAAGCTCATAGTGGCCACACCCTTGGGGCCAAACCAGGCCATGAATGCCTTCGTCTGCCGGTCAAGACCTGAGCCGGCAAGGGAGATGCCAACGCCGATTGGGCGTGCGACTAGGAATGTGGTCAGAACGATTGCCAGTCCGGGCCAGCCCCAGCTGAACATTGAGCTGAGTGAGACAGTTGCGCCGAAGACGACAAACACCGTGAGCTTGATCAGCTCGACGATGTCGTCGGCGCGCTCAACGAAGGCGTCCGCGATGTCCTTGCGGAGCAGGCCAAGGGTGATCGCCCCGACAAACACGGCGATCAAACCGTTGCCGTTGACAACCAGAACAGTGAATGCGTAGATGAAGAGAGCAGAACCGAGCGCATAGAGCGAGATCAGATGGCGCTTGATGTCCTTCATTCCCGATGGCATCAGCTTGGCCGCGATCCAAGCCAGTGACAGTCCGACGACAACTCCGCCACCAACATCCTGGAGGAGAAACGTGGCAACTGTGAAGTTCTTCTGATGATCAAGGACGGCAACCAGCGCGAGGACTGCTGGGAGGGCGAGCCCGTCATTTAGACCGGACTCGAGGTTGAGCGAGTTCCGGATGATGGCCGGAACGCGCGGGTTAGTAACAACCGAGGATGAAAGGACGGGGTCGGTGGGCGCGAGCAGGGCGCCGAGCAGGAAGCCTTCGGTCCAGGTCAGGCCAACGACCGTGTGCGCGACCGCGGCGATCACAGCAGCGGTGATTGGCATCGCGAGAACCAGCTTGCGGGCGGGGAGCACCCAGCTGGACTTCAGGATCTCCCCCTCGACTTCAATCCCATCGCGGAAGAGGATCACCACAAGGGCAATGACGGTTAGGTCGCTGACGAATGGAGAGGATGCGCTGAAGTGCAGCCAGCCAAAGCCACTTTCTCCAACGACCAAGCCCGTGATCACGTAGAGAGCAACCATGCTGAGGAACCCCCTGCGGGCCAAGCCGGCCAGTAGAGCACCGGCCATCAGCAGGACGCCCAGCACCAGCAAGACATGGTTCAGGTTGCTGGCAGGTGCTGTGGCAATTGTTACGGCGTGGCTCATCCGGGGTAAAGTCTCCCAGCAGGCGCACTCAGCAAGACATTTAAACCGACGAGACCATCACTTTGCGCATAACAGTCATCGGCCGCTCTCCAGCCTGGCAAGACGCCAACGGCGCGTGTAGTGGCTATCTAGTCGAGTCGGGTGAAACCAAGGTCCTTGTCGATTGCGGAAATGGCGTGTTTGGCAAGCTGCGAGGGCAGCTGGACCACCGGGAGATCAACGCTGTGGTCATCAGCCATCCGCACGGCGATCACATTCTCGACCTCTTCCCGTTCGCTTACGCGCTCATATATGGGCCACCCCGGACCGCTGGCAAGCCAATCTTGTACATGCCGCCTGGCGGCATGGAAGTCCTGCGCACGATTGCCGGCTCGTTCGACAAGGAGACCCTGATCGAGGACGCGTTTGACACCATCGAATATGTCCCCGATGAGGGAGTGACAGTTGGTGACATCGCAATTGAGATGGCCGAGGTACCGCACTTCACGCGCGCCTACGCAATGGCGATCTCAACATCGGCGCAAGCCAAGTTTGTCTACGGGGCTGACTGCGGTGTCTCTGACGCATTGGTCGCCCTCGCCCGCGGGGCTGATGTCTTAATGGTCGAGGCGACCCTCCCAGCGGGACTGCCAGCCGATCCCCAGGCTGAAAGCGGGCACCTGACTCCAGTACAGGCTGGACAGATCGCACACGATGCTGGGGTTGGACGGCTTGTCCTGACCCATGCCAGCGATGTTCTTGACCTTGAGGGGTCTAGGCAGGCGGCAGCTGCGGTGTTTGCCGGGCCGGTCGAGATGTCCGCACAGGGCTCCAGCTGGGATCTGTAGTTCGAAGTAGCGAAGGAAGGGTATGCTCGAAAGACGGGCGACCGATTGGTCCCCGCCGTCGTCAAGCCAAACAGCAGGGGGAAACCGTGAGTGCAGATAACAACAGAGACCAAGATTCAGGCGGGATCCTCAAGTGGATCATGTTCGGTGTGATTCTCGCGGTGCTCGCAGTAACCCTCAGCGAGGGCCTTCGGGACCGTGTTCTTGACGCACTGTTCGGCTCTGAAGAGGCATTCAACTACGAGCCAACCGAGGCAGCTCAGTCTGCTGACGGCGCATCTGCGAACGGCAAGGCAACACCCCCAGTAAGCGAGAAGCAGACTTCCTGAGTGGGGTCTGGCGGCGGCTCAGCCGTCGCGCTTGGTCCAGTTGAGGTGGAACCGATCGATTCCGGGTGGGGCAGGGGCTTTCGGAGCTGGAGTGATCTCGTAGACGGTTGCGCAGTAGAAGTTCTTGCGGGTCTTCGTGATCGGAGCAAGAGCCTTGGCTAGGTAGTTGTTGGAGTGGTAACAGTCTTGGAGTACGAATGCGGCTCCCGTCCAGCGCACCACCTCAGCAATGGTGAGTCCTCTGCCGACGGTGGGGGTCCTCAGGCCTCCCTCGAGAGCGACCTCGTTGAAGTAGGACCGACCTTGGAACCTTGGGGTCCAAGTTTCATGCCCAACCCATGTGGCCCGGTCGGTTCGCCAAGGGACCATGGATCCGTAGAGAGAGTTGGCGTAGACAGAGCCCTTATGGGGCGAACTTGCGATGTAATTAAGCGCCCGAAGATCGTCCTTGGAGATTGAGTAGCCCCCGCGACCTTCAAGCGCCATGTCGTCAAGCTGCAGGCGGACTTGGTTGATTGCGCCAGGCACCGTGAGGAGGCCAATCAACGCAACGGCAACCGCAGCGCTCAAGGCGGGACCGACCTTCCCAAGTCGCTTCGACCCTGCCACCTGAGCGAACCATGGGCCAACTCCGATCACTGTGAGCACTGCAAGAGGGATGGTGATTCCCTTGAGAGCGTGGGTCGCGGTGTTTCCGATCTGAGTTGCGTCAATGACAATCAACTGGACGATCGCGACAACCGGCCAGAGGCGAATGGCAACATCGCGGAACCGTTCGGGGCGGAACCTCAGGGCGAACGCGGCACCAACAACGAGAGGTCCCAGAATCGCAAATGCTGTCCACCAGCTGGCACCCGCGACATAGTTATTCGCCTGAATACCGTTAATCCGCCAAGCCTCATCAAACTTGCCCAAGAGCGAGTAGTACACGAGTGGCGCCGTCCCAAAGAGGACCGTGGTCCCGATCAGGGTCATCCGCCCACGGAGCCCGGCTGAATCCTCTCCCTTGAGGACAAGGCTGCCGATGATCTCGCCGCCAATGATCACGCCGAGAAGGGTTGCTCCCTGCCACGGCTGAAGCCAAGAGCAGAACAGCGCTATCGCTGACAAAGACCCGGAGAAGCGGATGCCGCGGCTCCTGACAGCGTCGTATCGCATCAGACCGAAGCAGAGCAAGGCAACTGCCACGGCTGTTAGCGAGAAGCCCCAAGACCAGTAGACCGGCCATGCGTCGAAGCCAGCGTAGGTTGTTGCGTCAAGGCTCTTCTTGGGAACATGGCCCTCGAGGATCGCTTTGATTGGGAGCTTGTAGGTGAGTGCGAGCACGATGGCTGCGACTCGCCACCAACCCTTGGGCAGCATCTCGCCCGCGTACTTCACGACCGCAACGACGAGACCGGCGATTCCAACCGGCACCCAGAATGCATACGCGAGAGGTATTGAGAGGCCTAGGCGATGCAAACCGGAGGAGATGATCAGTCCAGGGTTGAGGTAGTCCCTGACCAGGGGAGCGGTGTCAAAGAGGTTCGCGGAGAGGAAGTGGTCGGAGCCTTCGCGGACCCATGCCAGGTACTGCATCGAGTCAAAGACATAGCCGAGTGCACCAGTCCAGATTGCCCCGTTGAACAACGCGTTCCAGACGATCACGATTACGACCGTCAGGGACAGGAGCGTGAAGGCGCCAATGGATGCCCAGAGCGCTGCTCTTGAGAGCCGCTCGCCGGTTGACGCTGGCTCAGCTGTGGGGGTGACGCCTTCCATGGCGCCAATAATGGCTGTCAGGCAGGCAGCACGTCGGGCTTGGGCGAAACCCACGGCGCGCGAAGGCGCCGATCAAGCTCATCCGCGAGGCCCTCGATGGGAAGCCTGTCCTGCTTCAGAGAGTCCCGCTCCCTAACTGTGACGGTGTTGTCCTCAAGTGTTTGGTGGTCCACGGTGACGGCGAAGGGGGTCCCGATTTCGTCCTGTCGGCGGTAGCGCTTGCCGATTGACCCACCCTCGTCGTACTCGCTGTTCATCCGCTGGCGGAGCTCGGCGTGGATCTCCTTGGCCTTCTCCGGATGCCCGTCCTTGCGCATCAGTGGAAGCACGGCAACCTTGACCGGTGCGAGGCGGGGGTGAAGGCGCAGGACGGTGCGGATCTCGCCCTCAACCTCCTCCTCGTCGTATGCGTCGCAGAGGAAGGCAAGCATTGCGCGGTCTGCGCCTGCCGCTGGCTCGATTACGTGGGGCACATACTTCTCGCCCTTCTGGGGGTCACTCCACTCGATCCTCTCGCCCGATGCAGCAGCGTGCGCGGTGAGGTCAAAGTCACCACGGTTGGCCACGCCCTCAAGCTCCGACCATCCGATCGGGAAGAGGTACTCAATGTCACTTGTGGCCGATGAGTAATGGGACAGCTCTGTCGACTCGTGTGCGCGAAGGCGGAGGTGCGATGGCCGTATTCCCAGATCCAAGTACCACTTCATTCGAGTGTCGCACCAGTGCTCAAACCACTTGTCTGCCTCATCGGGCGGAACAAAGAACTCCATCTCCATCTGTTCAAACTCGCGTGTTCTGAAGATGAAGTTGCCGGGGGTGATCTCGTTGCGGAAGCTCTTGCCGGTCTGGGCGATGCCAAATGGCGGGCGCTTGCGCGCAAACTGGAGGACGTTCTTGAAGTTGACGAAAATCCCCTGAGCGGTCTCTGGGCGGAGGTAGACAGTCGCGCCCTCTTCCTTGACGGCTCCCATCGTGGTTTGGAACATCAGATTGAAGTCGCGGGCCTCAGTCAGGTCACACTCGCTGGTCTCGCCGGCGGTCTTGGATGGCTTCTTGCCACACGGCAGCTGGTCAATGTGATCAGCGCGGAAGCGCATCTTGCAAGTGCGGCAATCCACCATCGGGTCGGTGAATCCAGCCAAGTGGCCGGAGGCCTCCCAAACCCGGGGGTTCTGGATGATGGCCGAGTCCAACGCCACAACATCGTCGCGTTCGCGGAGCATTGATTGCCACCATGCCTCGCGAACATTTCCCTTCAGGAGAACGCCGTAGTGGCCGTAGTCGTAGGTCGATCCGATGCCGCCGTAGATCTCGGAAGCGGGGAAGACAAAACCACGCCTTTTGGCGAGGGCAACGATCTTTTCCATTGTCACTGCGTCTTGAGCCATATGACCAGCCTAACCGCGGCCGTACAGCGCGGCATCCCGCTGCAACTTGGCTGTTCCGATGGCAAGCGTTGCAAGTGCTCCCCGGTGCTCGGCTGGGCGCTTGCCATTTGCCAGGCGGGAGTACTGCTGGTTGTGCCAGGAGGAGCCGAGGAATGCGTCGACAAACTTGATTGAAGAACGGGGTTCAGAGTCAACTGCGCGTAGTGACTCGCCGGCGAGGACCCGGTTGGGCAGGTCGGGCATCAGGGTCATCGGCCGAGCCAAGCCAACGAGGTCAGTTGCCCCCGATTCAACCGCGGCTGCCATCGCTGGTGAGGAGCGGAAGCCGCCACTGACCATCAGTGGAAGGTTCGTCTCGCCGCGGAGGCGTTCGGCGAAGTCCAAGAAGTAGGCCTCGCGGGCAATGGTGCTCTGACGCTTGGGAAGGCCGCTCAGCATCTGCGGGTCCTCGTACGTGCCCCCGGAGATCTCAAGCAGGTCAAGGCCCGCTGCTTCGAGCAACTTGGCGGTTGCGATTGAGTCCTCGTTTGTGAATCCACCGCGCTGGAAGTCAGCTGAGTTGAGCTTGGCAGCGATGATCCGCTCTGGGCCGATCTCCGCCCTGACCGCGGAGAGAACCGCAAGCAGGAAGCGCGACCGCTTCTCGAAGGTGCCGCCCCACTCGTCAGTCCTCTGGTTGACGACAGGGGAGAGGAACTGGTTGATCAAGTACCCGTGCGCCGCGTGGAGCTCAACGCCGTCAAAGCCTCCGTCGACGGCTATCCGTGCCGCAGTCGCATACTTCCTGATTAGGTCCTCAATCTCGTCACCAGTAAGTGCTCTTGGCTTACCGAACAGGAGGCCTGGCGCTGCGAGCTTCACTGCGGAGGGCGCGACCGTCTTTCCGTGGCCGCGCTGCTGCTGGCGGCCAGGGTGGCTGATCTGGACGATGGCGAGGTTGCCCCCAGCTTTGGCCGCCATCGCGTACGCCTTGACAGCCTGAGGATCTGTCTGTGCATCGAAGACCGGGTTGCGAGGTGCCTCGAAGCGGTGTCGCTCGATCATCACATTTCCGGTGATGATCAGGCCGGTGCCGCCATTGGCCCAGAGCCGATAAAGAGACTCGAGCTCGCGTCCCGGGTCACCGCTTCGTTCGGCCAAGTGTTCACTGGTCGGAGCCTTGGCAAATCGGTTGGAGATAACGGCTCCGCAAGGGAGTGAAAGTGGTTGGCTGAGTGTGTTCTGTTCTGGGGAGGTCATCGTGGAAGCCTTTGGGAACATAGTCGCTGAGTCCATGTGATTGCCCGGGCCCGCCTATACTCGCGGACCAATGCCCGTCTATGAATACAAGTGTGAGAAGGGCCATCAGTTTGAGGTCATTCAGCGGATGGCTGAAGATCCACTGACTGAGTGCCAAGAATGTGGCGCACCAGCGCAACGGATTCTCTTCGCCCCCGCGGTGCACTTCAAGGGGAAGGGCTTCTACAACACGGACTATGGAACTAAGAGCCGCGCTCGCGAGAAGGCCAAGAAGGATTCGAGCGCCACATCGACTGATTCTGGTTCCACGACTTCTAAGTCGAGCGATTCAAGCTCAAGCTCGGAAAAGGCTTCCCCAAAGAAGTCAGAGTCCAAAGGCAGCGACTCCGGTCCCGCCAAAAAGTCTGACTGACCCTGATCAGCCGTTGAGGAACTGATCAACGGCACGCTGTTTGGCGCTGTCGCTGACGACCAATCCAGCACCACCGTTGGAGAGTGTCACTGCGCCCGTGGGCTTGAGGACCTTTGGAGGCGGAGAGCCTGAGACGACGATTGAGGCAATGATTCCGGATAGCTCCAGGGCTCCAACATCAGTGTTGATGGCT
This sequence comes from Actinomycetota bacterium, assembly GCA_009699865.1. GTDB lineage: Bacteria > Actinomycetota > Thermoleophilia > Solirubrobacterales > Solirubrobacteraceae > WLNJ01. The sequence goes on along the minus strand of WLNJ01000007.1, from coordinate 7,510 downwards.
TGTGGAGCCGCCCATGCGGCCCAAGGCAGGCGGATGAACCCGCCGAGCGACAGGAGGCTTGTGCGCATGCCCCCGATTATCTGCTGCTGCGCCCGCACTCGGTCAATGTCGCTGTAGGACGGATCGCACCGGTTGTGACGCGTTCGGGCGTAAGCAAGTGACTGTTTGCCGTTGAGGTCGTTTTCGCCCTTGTGGAGTCGGATCGACACACCGCCGTTGCGCGTGCCCCCATTGATGTCGGAAATAACGCACGGAGTTTTGACCGTGATTCCGCCCAGAGCATCGATGAACTTGGGGAAGTTCTCAAGGTTGACCTCAATCAGATGGTCAATGCTGATCCCCGTCCAGTTGGAGACGGTCTTGATCGAAAGGGCTGCCCCGCCATATGCGTAAGCCGAGTTGATCTTGTCAACCCCATGTCCGGGAATTGGAACGACCGTGTCGCGAGGGATTGAAAGTTTGGATGAGGCGCCACCACCAACGCGCAGCAGCATGATCGTGTCTGACCGTTGACCAGAGGCCCTCGCACCTGGCTCCTTACTTCCCTTCGGCCGCTTGTCAGAACCGAGCACCAGAATTGTGGTGGGGGTCAGCGGCGGAAAACCTCCCTTGGCCAGCGCCGCCTTGGCCTCCTGAGAAATCCCCTTGCCCTCCTGTGAGTGGGCGCTGATCAGGAAGAGGACCGCGGAAAGGAGAACCCATCCAACGGCTCCCATGAGTGCGAACTTGAGTACCCGAATTGGACTCCAGGGGGTCTTGCGGCCACGGCTGCCTCGTTGGCGCTTCGGGTCGCGATTCCCCACAGGGGCTGCCTCGCCACGGAGGCGTTCGCGCAGGCCGCGGGGCCTGGCTCGGTACACGGTGTAATCGGGCGTGTCATCGGCCACTGCCACACCTATAGTGAACAAGGTGGCTGCCGAGTGCACAATTGGGGTCGATCTTGGGGGGACGAAGGTGCTCGCCGGAGTGCTGGACGCCGACCTTGGAATTCGGTCAAGAGTCCGCCATGAGGTGGCCGGGCTGTCGCGCCCAGACTTGATTGACGTGATTGTCGCCACCGTTGAGGAAGCTAGGCGCGGTGTGGCGGACGAGCCGGTCGCAGTGGGAATCGGGGTCCCAGCGACCTTTGATCACTCCACAGGCCGCGTTGTCCGGTCAACCCACTTGCCGTTGATGGACCTCGCAATAGAGGACTTGTTAGCTGAACGGCTGGGCCTCCCAGTTGTCGCCGACAACGACGCCACCTGTGCGGCAATTGCCGAACACAGGGCTGGTGCAGCAGTTGGAGTTGGCAATGCGGTGGTGATGACTTTGGGAACTGGGATTGGAGCGGGGCTTGTCATGGATGGCGAGGTGAGGCGCGGATCTCACGGCGCGGCTGGCGAACTTGGACACCTGCCCGTAGAACCGGGTGGCTTGGAGTGCGGACTTGGCTGCCCTGGGCGAGGCTGCCTTGAGACCCGCGTGAGTGGCCCGGCGCTTGAGCGCGAGGCTGAAAGGGTCGCAATCGCCCGGCCCCAGAGCGAACTCGCCAAAGCTGCCGCCAACGGCCCACTGCGCGGTGCGCGTGTCGTCGAGCTCGCGCATGACGGTGACCTAGCCGCACTTGAAGCACTTGGGATAGTCGGGCAGTGGCTTGGGACGGGGCTGGTCGCAATCGCAAATTTGCTCGACCCCGAGTTGGTCGTGGTCGGTGGAGGGCTTGCGGCAGCGGGGGACCTCCTCCTCGAGCCAGCCCGTTCTGTGTTGAGGGAGAGAGCGATGCCGCCCGCCGCGCTTGAGATGGAGATCATCCCCGCGAAGTTCGGGGCGGACGCTGGGTTGATTGGCGCATCGCTACTCGCTCGTGACCGTGCCGCCCGAGACGGGAACGGATGAGCGCTACGCCGGGGGGACGGCTTGTGGTCTGCCCAACGCCGATTGGGAACCTGGGGGACACAACTCGGAGGGTTACTGAGGCACTGCGCTCAGCGGATGTAATTGCCAGTGAGGACACTCGCCGCACACGGATCCTGCTTGAAAACGAGGGGATCGATGCGAGGCCAGTTCCGTTGCATGACCGCAACGAACGGTCCGCACTGCCTTCCTTGGTTGAGAAGATTCGCGCAGGGGGAACGGTTGCTCTTGTTTCAGACGCAGGGACGCCGATTGTCTCCGACCCCGGGTATCTACTCGTTCGCACATGCATTGAGGAGGGCTTGCGCGTTGAGGTACTCCCGGGTCCGACGGCCGTGACCACAGCCCTTGTCCTCTCAGGTCTGCCAGCGGACAGCTTCCGGTTCGTTGGATTCTTGCCCAAGCGCCAAGGAGACCTGACCAGAGTGTTCACTGAGTCAGCCGACACGCTTGTGGCATTCGAGTCCCCCAAGCGGGTCACGGCGACCGTGTCGCTCCTAGCTGACATGGACCCTGACCGACCAGTGGCCGTGTGTCGCGAGCTGACAAAGATCCACGAGGAGGCAATCCGTGGCACCGCAGCTGAGGTCGCAGAGATCCTCTCCAGCCGCACTGAAGTGAAGGGCGAGATCACCCTTGTTGTTGGACCACCAAACCAGCAGACGGGTGATCAGGCGACCGCCTCTGCTGCCGTCGACGACCTAGTTGCTGCTGGCGCCAAGCCGCGCGCTGCCGCCAAAGTAATAGCCCGACTGACGGGCCTGCGCGCCAATGATCTCTACCCCGAGGCCGGCGACGCGCCCGGGGGCGACTAGCCTTCGCTTCTGTGAGCTACTACGTAACCACGCCGATTTACTACGTCAACGCCCAGCCACACCTGGGTCACGCGTACACGACGATCGCTGCCGACGTCCTCGCTCGGCACATGCGCCAGCGCGGTGAGGATGTCTTCTTCCTGACCGGAACTGATGAACACGGCGAGCCAGTCGCGCTTGCTGCTGAGGCCGAGGGGGTCAGCCCCAAGGAGCTTGCCGACCGCAACGCGGCTCGCTTTGAAGCCCTGATGCCCAGGATCGAAGCGACCAACGACTTCTTCATCAGGACCTCAGATCCGCGCCACACCGAAGCTGTACGCGAGCTGATGGTCCGCATCCACGAGGCCGGCCATATCTACAAGGGTGAATACGAAGGGCTCTACTGCCCACGCTGCGCAGACTTCAAGACTGCTCAGGAGGTTGGGCCGGGCGACACATGTCCGGTGCACGGAATAGAGCTGACCGTCGAGAAGGAAGAGAACTGGTTCTTCCGCCTCTCAGCGTTCCAAGAAGACCTTGAGCGCCTCTTTGATGAGCAGCCCGACTTTGTCCGTCCGCCCGAGCGCCGCAATGAAGCACTCTCGTTTATCCGTTCGGGCCTTCGCGACATCTCCTGCTCGCGCTCCGGTCTGACTTGGGGAGTTCCCGTCCCGTGGGATGAGTCCCAAGTTTTCTACGTTTGGTTTGACGCCCTCCTCAACTATGTGACAGCACTCAGGTTCGCCCGTGAGGGAGAGGACCTCACGTCCCAATACTGGCCGGCGGCCGTTCAGCTGATCGGAAAAGACATCCTCAAGTTCCACGCGGTCTACTGGCCAGCCATCCTGATGGCCGCCGGCTTGGATGTCCCTAGGTCGCTGATTGTGCACGGGTACCTGTTGATGGACGGCGAGAAGATGTCCAAATCACTCGGCAATGTGCTCGACCCATTCGAAGTGATGGACCGCTTTGGGGCCGATGCACTCCGCTTCTATCTGATGCGCGAAGTCCAGTTTGGAGCGGACGGAACGGTCAGCACTGAAGGCTTCGAGACGCGCTACTCAACTGAGTTGGCCAATGACTTCGGCAACCTCGCCAGCAGGACGGTTGCCATGGTTGAGCGCTGGCGGGATGGCAACACGCCGGCCGTCGCACACGATCCGGTGATCGAGGCAGAGCTATCAGGCGTTGCCGCAGAGGTGGCCGCATTTCTTGATGCGGTTGAGCCAACAAACGCATTGGAGGCCATCTGGAAACGGATCAGGCGCCTCAACCGATACGTGGAGGAGACCGCCCCATGGGTACTCGCCAAGGACGAGGCTGAATCCCAACGGCTTGACCAAGTTTTGGCCACGCTGATCGAAGGCGTCCGTGTCGTGACCGTTGCGCTTCACGCATTCATCCCGGTCTCAACGGGAACACTGATCGCTGCCCTAGGCGAAGACGACCTGAGCTGGAGAGCAGCGACATGGCGCCCAGTTGGCACCGGCTCCAAAGTTGGGCCGCTGGCACCACTCTTCCCCAAGCCTTGATCGACTCCCACACGCACATCCATCTCTGCGAAGGCGACACTGCTGAGGTCGTCGCGGAGGCGGTCGCCGCTGGAGTTGAACGGATGGTCACTGTCGGGACTGAGGAGGCCTCAAGCCGCCTCGCTCTGGAAGCCGCCCAAGCTCATCCTGAGGTCTACGCGGCTGTTGGACTGCACCCCAATTCTGCCACTGGCTTCAAGGACCTTGGCGCGCTGCGTGAGCTCGCGGCACACCCGCGCTGCGTGGCAGTCGGCGAGACAGGAGTAGACCTCTACCGGGAAGGAGCCCCGCTAGCCGACCAGCAAGACGCCTTCCGTGCCCACTGCGACCTTGCCCGCGAGTTAGACAAGGCGCTGATCATCCACACGCGCGCCGCGGATGAACAGACGATCTCCATCCTTGACGAGTGCGGGGAGGGCCTGAGGGTGATCCTCCACTGCTTCTCCATGCCCGACCGGATCAGCGAATGCGTTGCGCGAGGCTGGTGGATCAGCTTCGCTGGCAATGCCACCTACCCGTCAGCCGAGGATTTACGAACTGCGGCGATCGCAGTTCCAGCAGACAGGCTGCTGGTCGAGACCGATGCCCCGTACCTTTCGCCTCAGGTCGTCCGCAAGGAGCGCAACAAGCCGGCCAACGTGATGCATACGGCTGCGGTGATCGCGGCTGAGCGTCGTGTCGGCATGGACGAGTTTTCCGACGGGGTAGCCAAGGCGGCCGCCGAGGTTTTTGCGTGGTGAGCTCCGCTGGCGAGAGACGAGTCGCAGCATCGCTGGAGCGCATGCGTGAGGGCGGCATAAAGCCGAAGCGCGACCTTGGGCAGAACTTCCTAATCGACGCGAACATGCTCGAGGTTGTCGCCATAGAGGCTGATGTGGGGCCTGCGGACACAGTGCTTGAGGTTGGCGGCGGACTTGGGATTCTGAGCGAGCACCTCGCCGCGAAAGCCGCCCACCTGCATGTGGTTGAGATTGACCCTGGGCTGGAGGGCGCCCTAACCGAGGCTGTTGAACCATTTGACAATGTGACGCTCCACTTCGCCGATGCGATGCACATGGACCTTGGGAGCCTTGACCCGGAGCCAACCAAACTGGTTGCCAACCTTCCGTATGGCATTGCCGCGCCGTTGATTCTCGATTCGATCCCCGCGCTCCCCAAGTGTCAGATCTGGGTGGGGATGGTCCAGAAGGAAGTGGGCGATCGCCTCGCTGCTGGCCCGGGGTCAAAGACTTACGGTGCCCCATCTGCGCTCGCCCAACTCGCTTGCAAGGTCAAGGTTGTCCGACCGGTTTCACGGACGGTCTTTCGACCAATTCCAAACGTTGACTCGGTGATCGTCCGTCTTGACCGAGTCCGACCCGCAACTGGGCCAGCGGTCCGAGCGTTGATCCGCGAGGGCTTCGCGCATCGCCGCAAGGCTTTGGCCAGGTCGCTCTCACTTGCTCCGGGCGCGGCAGAGGGAATCCGCGATCGCACCCGGGCTGCCCTTGAGGAGATGGGCCTTCCTGCTGATGCCAGAGCGGAGACCCTCGGACCCCAGCAGTTCGTTGAACTTGCCGAGAGAATGGGACTTGATGCCTGAGGCCAACGGACAGCCATTGGGGCTTAACGCGCAGGGGAAAATCAACCTCTGCCTCGCACTCGGGCCGCTGAGGGAAGACGGCTACCACGACGTGGTCAGCGTTGTACTGCCACTTGACCTTGCGGACCGGTTGGTAATTGAACCGTCAAACGCTGAGGGCGATGAGGTGATCTGTCCAGGAGTGGAGGGCGACAACCTTGTCTCCGCAGCGCTTGCGCGCTGGCGCGAGGCGAGCGGGTGGGAAGGCAAGCCGGTCAGGGTGACGATTGAAAAACGCGTGCCAGTTGCGGCCGGCATGGGTGGTGGGTCAGCTGACGCTGCGGCAGCCCTGAGGTTGGTCGCTGCTTGGGCCGGCCGTCCTGACGACCCACTGCTGAGCGACTTAGCGCCTGCCCTCGGAGCCGATGTGGCCCCGCTCCTCCACGGCGGTCCAACACTGGTTGAGGGGATTGGCGACCGTGTCACCGCGCTCCCCCTGCCAGCAGCCGTTGGACTCCTAATCCTTCCCGCATCGGTTGGTCTTTCAACGCCAGTGGTTTTTGCTCGGGCTGGGGAGCTGGGTCTGCGGCGTAGCTCCCAAGACCTCGCCGCAATCACCGAGGCCATCAGGGCAGAGGCATCAGCCCCAGGTTGGGAGCTTCCTGCTGGCCTGCTTGGACTTAACGACCTTGGCCCGGCCGCAGCGGACTTGGAGCCAGCCGTGTCGGCAGGAATAACTGAGGCGCGGGCGGCCGGAGCGGATCAGGCATTCGTCACTGGCTCGGGTCCAACCGTGGTGGGACTCTTCGCGGGGACTGACGGCCCAGAGCGGGCCAAACGCGCAGCCGAGGGTCTTACAGGCCGCGTTCCAGCGGCTGTGTGGGCGACTGCGTCGCCGGGATCTGGCACGATTGAGGAACTCCAATGAGCAATCTTCTGATCACCCAAGCTGTTGTCGCTCTCGCGCTGGTCGGTTCGATCACCGTGTTCCTGCGCTATGTCGCCGTTCCTGCCATCAGGGCAAGGAAGACGACATCGGACAGGCTTGCTGCTGGGATTCTGAGCCTCTACGCGTTCGGGATCTTCGCTGGGATTGGGGTTGCTTTGGGCATTGGAATCATCTGGGCTTGGCCCCAGATCGCCTGACCTCACGCCTGTCGCGGTAGCCTTACTCACATGCCCCCCGGCATCGAACAGACTTCGGGGCTTGCCGCCCTCGATTTGCTCACCACAGCAGTGGAGGATGGCGCTGGCCTCCCCGAGATCGTTCGTGCAGCCGCTCGGGTTCTTGACGCAAGCCTCGTCCTAATCGACAGGGGAGGCACTGTGCTCGCTGTTGCAGCACGTTCAACGGCTGATGAGCGAGCACTTCTACGCGACAGCGAGGGTGTAGAGGCGATTGACCTACGCGTGGGTGACGCTGAGGTTGGGAGCCTGCGTCTGCGCCAGCGCGGGCAGGATGCTGATGTGTCGTTGCGGCGACTTGTGGCGGCTGTTGTCGCCAGCGAAGTGGAACGGGTCAGGGCCCCGGAGCGGGCCAGCGAGGAGGCCCTCGGGTCGTTTTTGGAGGACGCGCTTTCAGATTCGATCATCAGCGCAGAGGACGGCAACGCACGAGCCTCCGAGATGGGCCTGCGGCTGGAGGACGGAGTCACCCTCCTCGTTGTAAGAGCGCACGCAAGGGTTGCCTCAGGGGACGACTGGCGTCCGCGTCTACTGGCCGTTGC
>WLNJ01000069.1 GCA_009699865.1 Actinomycetota bacterium | reverse complement strand
CGGGAGACAGGCTGCGACACGATTGCGCACGGATGCACTGGCAAGGGGAACGACCAAGTACGCATTGAGGCAACGATTGCCACGCTGGCCCCCGAGCTGAAAGTGATTGCGCCCGTCAGGTCCTGGGCGATGGGCCGCGAGGAAGAGATTGAGTACGCGCGCGAGCACTCCATTCCAGTCAAGGGCGGAACTGAAACGGCTCCGTATTCGATCGACGACAATCTTTGGGGAAGGTCCTCGGAAGGACGCTGGATTGAGGATCTTGAGCAGCCGCCCCTTGACGATGTTTTCCAACTTGTAACGCCACCTGAGCGCGCACCGGATCAACCGACGGTTGTAAACATTGGGTTTGAGAAGGGTGTACCCACATCACTAGACGGCGAGGCGCTCGGGCTGATTGACCTGATCAACCGCGTTGCCGACATGGCAGCCGCCAATGGCGTTGGGATCCTCGATCACATTGAGGACCGCATTGTTGGTCTGAAGGTCAGGGACATCTATGAGATCCCGGCCGCCGCGGTGATTCTCACTGCGCACCGTGAGCTTGAGCGCCTTGTCGGGACGATTCATCAGAACCGCTTCAAGGAGTCCATGGACGAGCAGTGGGCCTACCTTGTCTATGCAGGCCTCTGGTGGGAGCCGCTGCGGACCGATCTGGACGCCTTTATGGAGGAGTCAAACTCCATGGTGACCGGCACAATCGGGATCAAGCTTTACAAGGGCTCGGCAACAGTCATCACTAGGTCTTCCCCTCACGCTGTCTATGACTCGCAGCTGGCGACCTTCTCGGAGTCAGGTGGTCTCTTCAGGCAGACTGCGTCACCTGGTTTCATCGAACTCTTCTCACTTCAGTCGCGGATGGCCTGGCAGGTACGCAATCAGGCCGCTGCTTCCGAAGAAAACGCCTCCTGATCTAACGCGGCGGCGCTAGCGTCGCTGTCATGGCTGATCTCAATAGGGCTCAAGCCCTGCAAAGGGAAGCGGCGCTTTTCCGGATTGTCCGCCCGGGCCTCTCCGCGCAGGTGGAACGCCCACTCGCTCCACGCCCAGTGGCAGCGCCTAGCTCTCCCGGGCCGGCACTGGCCACGGCGATGTTCCAAGCACCGGTAAGTCCGACACCGTCCTCAAATGAGGAGCTTGGAGAGCGGTTCCTAGCACTGGCAGACACCGACAACGACAGCGATGGAGTCGATGAGTCGGAACGCCTGAATGATGTCCTAGCTCGCCTGAGGGCCGAGGCGCCTCTCCCGGAGCAGGCTTTGATTTGGCCGACTCTAGGTCTGTCCAGCCTTGCTGCGGTGGATCGAGCTGCGGCGGGACGTTGGCTTGTTTGTCTCGGACCAGTGCTCCATCGAGTGGACCCGGACCTTCGGTTTGATCTGATCGTGCGCGGAGTCGGTTGTTTGGCGCTGACCAGCCATGGCGATGTGACCGAAGCCGAATGGCGTGAATCCGGGAGGAGCAGGAGGGACCGCGACCTTTTCGCACGTGGCTCAACTGCCAACCTCGCTGGTGCGACTCTTGCTGATCGCACAAGGGGCGTTAAGGGTAAGGAAGGCCTCAATCTCCTCAAACAACTCTCCCTCGCACCTGTGTCGCTTTCAGACCTAGAGACAACCCCTGGGGCAGTGATTGACCCTCTCGCATTCTGGAGACTTGTTGGAGTGTCGATTCCGGCTGTCACCGGTGACTTAGGGGCACGAATTGTGCATCGGGATCCGGCTAGGCCGGGCCTTTCGGCAACGGTGACATTTGAACCGGGGAGACCGTTGCGCGTGGAGGCAGGAGAGGGCTCCGATGCGGACGCCGTCATCGAGACTCATGCGACGGACCTCCTCTCGTGGGCGTTAGAGGGGGACCGGTCGGGTGCCGGATCGGCTCTTCTTGATTCGGGGAGCGGAGAGGCCGAGGCGGTTGCATTGCGCCAGATTGGCCGTGGTTTTTCGCCCATCCGGGCACGGTCGTAGATTGGCTCAAGCAATGAGCTCCAACGCCCCAACAGTTCACCTTCACGTCCACTCGGAGTACTCACTGCTCGATGGTCTCTCAAGCATCGACGCCCTCGCTAAGCGGGCGGCTGAGTTGGATCAGCCGGCGATAGCTCTGACAGACCACGGGGTTATGAATGGCGCCCTTGAGCATTACCTAGCTTGCAACAAGCATGGGATCAAGCCGATTCTTGGCTGCGAGATCTACTACAGCGACGACCGCCACCGCAAGGAGGGCCCCCGCGAGAAGCTCAACCACCTCACGCTCCTAGCGACCAGTGACGCGGGCTACGCCAACCTGGTGAAAATGACCTCGAGGGGGTTCACTGAGGGGTTCCATTCGGGGCGCCCGCGTGTTGACGCTGACCTGATGTCACAGCATTCAGAGGGTGTCGTAGCGCTTACAGGCTGTCTTTCTTCCCGAATCTGCTCGCTACTGGGCGATGACCGGCCGGATGATGCGCGGGAGCACGCCGACAAGTTGGCGGGGATCTTCGGGGCCGAGAATCTCTATTTCGAAGTTCAGAAGAACGGAATCGACCGGCAGGAGAAGGCCAACGAGGGCCTGATTCGGATGGCCGCTGATATGGGTCGCCCGATTGTTGGCACAGCGGATGTTCACTACCTCCGTAAGGAAGACCACCACCACCATTCGGCACTTGTGTGCGTGGCAACAAAGTCAACGCTTGCTGCTCCGAAACTCCAGATGTCTGGCAATGAATACTTCCTCCGCAGTAACGAGGAGATGAGAGTTCTCTTCAAGGATCTGCCCCAGGCACTAGATACCCAGCTTGAGATCGCTGAACGCTGCTCCATCGATATCGACATGAGCCGGCAGATCATTCCTCGTTACGACGCTCCCGATGGTCAGACGCCAGCCGAGTACCTGCGCCACCTTGTCGAGAGTGGCCTGGAGCGCCGCTACGGCTCGCCAGTTCCAGCGGGTAACCGGGAGAGAGCTGACTTTGAGCTTGGTGTCATTGAGGAAATGGGCTTTGACTCGTACTTCCTGATCGTCTGGGATTTCGTCAACTACGCCAAGTCAGAAGGAATTCCGGTTGGACCAGGGCGTGGTTCGGCCGCAGGTTCGATCATCGCCTATGCGCTGGGGATCACTGACGTGGACCCAATTGAGTACGACCTTCTCTTCGAGCGATTCCTCAACCCAGAGCGTGTGTCCATGCCGGACATGGATATTGACTTCTCGATCCGCGGGCGTGATCGTGTCATCCGCTATGTGACGGAGAAGTACGGCGAGGACGCCGTAGCCCAGATCATCACCTTCGGCAAGAGCGCGCCGAAGCAGGCAAT
>WLNJ01000068.1 GCA_009699865.1 Actinomycetota bacterium | reverse complement strand
GCTGGCCTAGATGGAATCGAGTGCTTCTACAAGACACACAGCGAGGACCAGACACGGTTCCTGCACGCGCTTGCTGTTGAACTCGACCTGATCACAACCGGGTCCGCTGACTTCCACGGGCCTGGGCACGGTGACTTCAGCGTCTTCCGCGACTTCAAGACGTATGACCTCGAGGTTCGCCTCGGGGCCATCCAGCCTTCCGTTTAGCTGATCGCCCCGGTTGCTGCGAGGAGCAGGACGAGGACGCCGACGGCAATCCGATAAATCACGAAGGGCCTCAGGTTGTGGGTCGTCAACCAGCGGAGTAGGAATGAGATCGCCCAATACCCGGAGGCGAACGCAAGCAGGGTTGCGAGAACGGTCATCGCGAGTCCCGGGTGGGGTCCGTGATGGGCGGGGGAGTTCATCGACTTCAGCTCAAACAGGCCACTTGCGACAACGGCGGGGATGCTGAGCAGGAAGGAATACCGAGCCGCAGCAACCTCGTTGAGGCCGCGGAACAGGCCGGCGGTGATAGTTGAGCCTGACCTGGAGACACCTGGGATTAGGGCGAATGCCTGCCAGATGCCGATGAAGATTGCGTCGGAACGGTTGATGTCTTCGGTATCGCGAATGCGAGTTGCCGTGGCATCAGCGGCGGCCATGATCAGCGAGAACAGAATCATCACAATCCCGATCACCCAGAGTGACCTGGCGGCGGTCTCGATCTGACCCTTAAAGGCCAAGCCACAAATACCCACGGGCAAGGTGCCGAGGATGATGTACCAGCCCATCTTGGCGTCATGGCTTGCCCTGGCCTCAACGTCACGGAGGGAAACAAACCAGGCCTTCGCGATCTGCAGTAGATCCTTACGGAAGTAGATGACCACGGCCGCCATGGTGCCCAGCTGGATTACCGCGGTGAAGGCAGCACCCGGGTCTTCCCAGCCAAGCAGCGCGGGGACGATGCGCACGTGTGCAGTTGAGGAGATGGGAAGGAACTCGGTCAGGCCTTGGACAATGCCGAGGATGATTGCTTCGATTGCGCTCATGAAAGTGCTCCATCAAGTTGGTGGGCGAGTGACTCGATGGCCAGTTCCCGGTTGACATTCAAGGTGAGTGCGCGACGCGTCTGTTCGATGCGTTCGATCGCATGCCGCAGGTCAGATGGCCTGATCCCACCGGCTTCGCTGACAAGTACAGCAGCCTGCTCGGGGGGCAGAACATCGACGGCACCGACCGCTGCGCGGTGGACATCACGCAGGTGAGCCTCGGCAATGAAGAGGGCTAGGTCAGCGGCAGCGCTCTCCGCACGTCGGCTCGCGCGCTTGCCTCGCTCCTCTGCCTCGCGCTGGAGCCGTTTCTTCTCTGACTTGGCAGCGAACTCAAGCCGGGCCTCGGCGCCAGCTTCGACCTCTGCAAAAGCGGCCTTACCTCGCTCTGACGCTGCGCTGATGATCTCCAACCAAGGCCTTGCGGTGGCTGCGCCGCCACGGAGCGCGCCGCGCGCCAGCTCCTGGCCTGCGTGCTGCAATGCCAACCCGTTCTCGCTCGCTAGGAGCCGGGCTCGTGTCCCGTCGCCGCCTGATGCGCGGGCGCATTGCTCTGCCCGGTCCGGCGCAATGCCCTCACGCTCAAGCCGCTTGGCGAGTGCGGCAGCTGTGGGCGGCTCAAACCTGACTGATTGGCAGCGCGAGAGAATCGTCGGTAGGACGGTGGTCGTTGCATCGGCAATCAGAATCAGGTGGGCGTGGGCTGGGGGCTCCTCCAGTGTCTTGAGGAATGCGTTTGCGGAGGAGTCGTTCATCCGGTCAGCGCCCTCAATTACGAAGACGCGGCACTTGGCCTCAAATGGGGTCATCGGAACTGAGCCGACAATGTCTCTGACGTCGTCAACGAGGATCTCACCGTTGGCTCCCTCAGGCCGAATCCAGCTGAGGTCGGGGTGTGACCGGGCGGCAACCCTGGTGGCAGTGTCACCGCGGTCGCTGCCGACATCGAGCAGCGCAGTCGCCAGGGCTTCAGCCACTTCAGCACGGCCACAGCCGGGAGGGCCATGGAAGAGGTAAGCGTGGGAGGCCGTTGCCCGACCCTCGATCACGGGCCCCAGAATGGCCTTGACGTGCGGGTGAGCGTCGAGTGATTCCACTGTTGGACGGAGGATACGCCGGGGAGCGGGCAGTAGGCTCTCCCCGTGTCCCAAGGGCGACTCATCACTGTTGAAGGAATCGACGGAGCTGGCAAGACCACTCTCTCGGGCGGCATTGCGCGTGCCCTAGGTGATCAGCACGGCATAGACATTCACCTTCTGCGCGAGCCTGGTGGGGTCGAGTTGGCCGAGCGGATCCGTGAACTCGTAAAGGATCCCAAGCTCAAGGTCGGCGGTCGGGCCGAGGCACTGCTCTACGCAGCAGCCCGGGCCGAACTAGTTGAACAGGCACTGCTGCCGCTATTGGCAAGCGGGTCATGGGTTCTGCTTGACCGCTACGTGGACTCCTCGTTGGCCTATCAAGGTGCTGCGCGCGGTCTTGGTATTGAGGAGGTCTTGGCTATCAACAGCTTTGCCACCAACGGCCTGACCCCGAACCGGACTCTGCTGCTGCGCTTGGATGCGGGTGAGGCGCGCCAGCGAATGGGCGGGCGCGGTGAGGCAACTGATCGCCTTGAAGCCGAGGACGACGCATTCTTCGTGGCGACAGCGCGCGCCTATGACCAACTGGCGGCAGCTGAGCCCGAAAGGTTCCGCGTGCTTGATGCCACGCTTGGCCCGGATGATCTGCTCGCGTCAGCTCTGGTCGCCCTCGGCGACCTGATCCCTGCCTGACGCTTAAGCGGCGGGTGGTTCGGAGTAGCCACCCGGGCGGGCGGTCGCGAACTCCCAAGCGTCAGCGATCATCGAGTCAAGCTCTGGGTGCTTTGGCTCCCAGCCAAGCTCAGCGCGGATCTTGGCGGACGCTGCGACGAGCATTGGCGGATCGCCCTCGCGGCGTGGCGCTTCCACAACTGGGATTTCAAGACCGGTTACGCGGCGGGCGGCCTCGATTACCTCACGCACGCTGAAGCCGTTGCCATTGCCGAGGTTGAGGATTCGGTGCTCACCGGGGGTTGTCTTCTCAAGCGCGAGTTGGTGGGCGAGAGCAAGGTCTTCCACATGGATGTAGTCCCTGACCGCCGTGCCATCTGGCGTTGGGTAGTCAGTTCCAAAGATGCTGACATGGGTAAGTCGGCCCTGAGCTGCCCTGAGAATGTTTGGGATCAGGTGGGTTTCGGGCTCGTGGTCCTCACCACACGGACCGCTGGCTCCAGCGACATTGAAGTACCTCAAAGAGATTGCCCCAAGCCCGTGGGCTGCGGCTTC
>WLNJ01000067.1 GCA_009699865.1 Actinomycetota bacterium | reverse complement strand
TACCAGGGCCATGGCCTTGACATGACTGACCTTGTCCAGGAAGGCATGCTCGGCCTGATCCGCGCAGTTGAGAAGTTCGACTACCGCAAGGGATTCAAGTTCTCCACATACGGAACCCTGTGGATTCGCCAAGCAATCCAGCGTGGCCTTGAGAACTCCGCTCGCACAATCCGCCTACCCGTACACGTCAACCAGCGGATGCGGGCGATCGCCCGCGCAGAGCGTGAGATGGCAGCCCTCCTGGGCCGCGATCCAACCGATGCTGAGCTTGCTGAGACCACTGACCTGCCAATCGAGGAGATCCTCGAAGCCCGCAAGGCAGCAATGGGCGTCACAAGCCTTGACATTGGAGTTGGTGAGGACGGCGACACCACACTTGGCGACCTCCTCCCTTCCGATGAGCCAATGCCTTCCGATCTGGCAGAGATCAATGACCGCAAGCTGCTTGTACGTGATGCCGTGTCATCGCTGCCTGCCAGTGAACGGACAGTGCTTGAGCTTCGGTTCGGCCTGACCGGTGAGGATCCAACGACACTCGCTCAGACTGGCCGCGAACTTGGGGTTACCCCGGAGCGCGCTCGGCAACTTGAAGAGCAGGGCCTGCGGCGTTTGGCAGAGAGCGGCACCGTCCGCTCACTGCGCGAAGAAGCCTAAGCAGACCAGCAGCTCTTGCCGTGTAGGGCGCCCCAGCGGGCGGTCAATGTCCACCCGCTGGGTGCTCATGGGCGCGGGTGCCGCTAGCGTCCGCTGAGTGGAAGCGTCAAAGCAGAACACACGCCTGTGGTGGGGGGCTGTTTTCGCCCTCGGCCTACTGGGCTTTGCCCTCCGCGCCTATGGTGCCGGTGAGAGCCCAGCTGGTGACGAACTCACGATGTACACGCTGGTCCACAACCGGTCGTTCGGGTCAATGATGACCCTCGTCGTAGATCAGGAAAAAACTCCGCCGCTTGGCTTTGCTCTCTCCTGGCTGGGCAGCCGGCTTGGGGCAGCTGACACTTGGATGAGAGCTCCATCCGTTCTAGCTGGGACCGCACTTGTGCCGCTGGTCGCAATGTTGGGCGCTAGGACTGCCAGCCGCGCAGCTGGGCTAGTGGCCGCCGCCCTTGTTGCCGTGAGCCCCTTCCTCCTCTTTTATGGCATTGAGTCACGCTCCTATGCGCTCGCAGCGTGCTTCAGCTGCGCAAGCCTTGTCCTCCTCCTGAGGGCAACAGAGGACGAACGGGCTGGGGCTGGCCCTTGGGTTGCTTGGTCGCTTGCTGCCTTGGCCGCGTTCCTCTCGCACTACACAGCAGTCTTTGTGATTGCCGCGAGCATTGTGTGGGTGCTGATCGCACGACCGGGGGCACGAAAGGCCATCCTGCTCTCCTGTGGGGGTATCGGATTGGGCCTGCTGCCGTGGCTGCCGTCCTTCCTTACTCAGCTGAGTCACTCTGGTGACGAAGCACGCCGTGTCGCTTCCCTTGCCCCACTTGGACTGAGAAGCGTCTGGGAGGTCATCTCACGCTCGTTGGTGGGCCATCCGGTCTGGTCATCACTCAGGGCCGTGACACTGCAGGAAGTGCCTGGGACCGCCGGTTTGGTGTTGATCCTCACCGGCGTTGGGGTAGCCACGGTTAGCGTGGCCATTCAGGCTGCCCGCGGCGACCGCCCAAAGCCCAACGCACTTCATGGGCTCTTGGCACTTACCGCCGTTGCGTCGATCGTCGGCCTGGTCATCGGCAGCCTGCGGCCCCATCACTCCATGCTGCTTCCACGCAACGCAATCTGTTCACTCCCGTCGATTGCTGTTCTGACCGGACTACTCCTGACAAGGCAGCCCAAAGCGCTTGCGGTTCTAGCCAGCCTGCTGGTCGCTATTGGCCTGCTGCTTGGCAGCCTGACCTCACTACGCGACCTCAACCGGCCCAACATGCGGGCGGCAGCCCATGCGATTGAGGGGCGTTGGAAACCTGGGGATGCACTCTTGGAGTCGATCTACTTCAACGGCCCACCAACTGATCTGACGGCGCACCTAAGCCCCGAGCTGCGCCGGCAGTTGCAAGTCACCCGTGAGGTCGGAACCAAGCCGTTTGAGCAGGCCGTCTGGATTGGACAGACAGTCTTCACCGTAGGCCCCGTCAGCCCCCGCACCGGGCCACCACTTGGACCGCCACCAAACTTGAAGTCCCACTTCAAGGCTGTCTGGACGCAGACTTGGAAAGGCCTGCTCCCAGTGACAGCAACCGAGTGGCAGCCTGACACCGCGAGGAAGCGATGACCCTTCCCCAAGATCGCCGCTGGTGGCTGCTGATCGGCCTCTTCACAGCCGTGGCTTTCGTGCTCCGGTTTGTTGGCGCGCAGGAGAGTCCTGCTGGCGATGAGCTCTACCTCTACGAGTTGATTCACAACCGGTCCTTTGGGTCGATGCTCAACGCCGTTATTCACCAGGAGAAGACACCACCATTGGGCTTTGCCTTGTCGTGGACTGCCGCGCACATTTCGCCCGCTGACCTCTGGATGCGTGCCCCGTCCGTGCTTGCTGGAACAGCACTGGTTCCGGTTACCGCACTCCTGGCACGCCGGGTCTTTGGCGCTCCCGCCGCACTAGCCGCTGGGGCGATTGTGGCCGCCAGTCCCTTCCTGCTGTTCTACGGCGTTGAGGCCCGCGCCTACTCCCTAGCTGCATTGCTGGTTACCGGAGCTGCCCTTGTCGTGCTCAAAGCCACTGAGCCAGAGGCAAGACCGCGGAATTGGATTCTCTTCGCGGTTCTTGCCGTGTCAGCAGCGTTGACGCATTACACAACCGTTTTTGCACTCGCAGTAATCGTCGTGTGGGCCTTCATTGCCCGCCCCAACTGCCGCCGGCATTTGGGACTGGCTGTCGGGGCCGCTGGCCTGGCCTTCCTCACTTGGGTCCCATCGTTCCTGACTCAGTTTGGCCATGCCAGTGATGAGGCGCGCCGGATTGCAGACCAGGCACCACTGACGGTCGAGACTCTGGGCCGGATGCTTGGCCGGGCATCAATTGGCCATCCCTTCCTTGGGCTTGGCGAAATCCCTAGGGCGCTGGCCATCGGGCTGATCCTCGCCGGCCTGCTGAGGGCTGGTATTCCAGCGCTGGTGGCGGTGGCCAAAACTGGCCGGCCACTGCCCCGACCACGCTCTGAGGTTGTCTTGGTGCTCGCACTCGCAGTGGTCACTCTCCTGGGGCTGATCGTGTCCAGCCTGCAGCCAAACCGTTCGCTCTTGCTGACGCGCAACCTGATGGCGTCGATTCCCGCTTGGGCGATTCTTGCTGGGTCGTTGACAGCACGCCCGCGGTGGCCGGTGAACCTGATCACGGCTGGCGCAGTGGTAGCCGGGTTGGGGATCGGCAGTTACTTGGAGCTAACTCAG
>WLNJ01000066.1 GCA_009699865.1 Actinomycetota bacterium | reverse complement strand
TCCAAGAGCGAGCATCCCGGCGACGGCGACAAACGAGAGTTGCCAGCCAAGTGATTGGCTGGAGTTTCTGTCGAGGAGGAGCGTGATGACACCCGCAAGACCAAGTGCGTGCCACGCGTCCGCAGGCCTCCCGCGCAGCTTCCCGGCCATCGTGGCGAGCGCCATCACGGCAGCCCTCCTGATTGGCGCCTCCCCACCAGCGAGCGGAACGTAGAACGCCACCAGACCAACCGCGACGAGCAGCCGCGCGCGGAGGGAGAGTCCAAACATCCCAACTAGGGGCAGGGCTAACGCAAGCATCAGGGCAATATTTTGGCCGCTGGCAGCGACCAAGTGGGTGAGCGATGCCCTCCTGAACTGGTTCTTGGTCTCCTTTGACATCCGCGAGTCATCGCCTAATGCCATTCCGGTCAACAGTGCGGCTGTGTCTGCTGGAAGCCCCGGGTCAAGCCCCCGTTCAGCCCGTGCCCGAACTGATGCGACAACCCCAGTCGCTGACGCTGCCGGGACATGAGGCGGAACGAACCGATCAGAGCTGAAGCCCGGCCCAGTCAGGAGCAGGAGCGAGAAGGATCCCCAGACTAGGAGCGTCCGTGGGCGGTATGCCACCCGTCACTCAGGGAACGACTTGGTTGCGAAGCCCGAGGAGCTTGGCGGGTCCAATACCCGAGACGCGGTCGAGATCGTTGACTGACCGAAAGCCCCCGTTGGCGTCACGCCACTGGATGATGCGGGCCGCCAATGCCGGCCCAATCCCATCAAGACGGTCAAGGTCAGCAGCGGACGCGGTACTTAGGCTGACTGGCCCACTCGATTGGGCACCACCTGCCCCAGCGACACCAGCTGCTCCACTAATGGCCCCTTGGCCGTGCCTTGGAATGACGACCTGACTTCCGTCCACAAGCTTGGCAGCGAGGTCAATCCGATTCGGGTCAGCTCCCGGCGCCGTCCCACCAGCAGCACGAATTGCCTGAAATACTCTGGCGCCGAAGCTGAGCCGATAGACCCCGGGCCGCCTGACCGCGCCAACCACATGAACAAGAACTGGGGCGCCGCCAGCCTCAACGGGCTGACCAGCTGCGGTCCCTGACTCAACCTGGTTCGTCTGAGTCGACCGGCCGCTAGCTGGAGTGCTCGGACTGGCACTCCCCTGGCCGATTAGCCACTTCCCTCCCAAGCCGAGGGTTAGGACGGCACATGCACCCCAGATCAGCACCGTTCCTCTGTCCCATTTGCCCATGGGACTAAACGTACGCCCGTCGCTGTCACACGACTGCGCAGCGCGGCACCCAAACTCCCCAGCAGTCAGCCGAGGTCAGCGTACGACGATGTTCACAAGGCGACCAGGCACGACGACCTCTTTGACCGTCTCCTTGCCATCAAGGTGAGCACGCATGTTTTCAGCTCCGCGTGCGAGAGCGATCAGCTCAGCTTCCGAGGCATCGGAAGGGGCCTCAACCCGGTCACGGACCTTGCCGTTGACCTGACAAACAAGTTCGAACGTGTCGCTCTCAAGCATTTCTGGGTCCGCATCGGGCCATGGCTCTTCCCAGATGCGAACTCCAGCAAGCCGGTCAACGACCTCACTGCCAAGGTGCGGCGCGAACGGGAAGACGAGCGACGCTGCGGTGATGGCAGCAAATCGAAGGGCCTCCTCCTCACAGCCAGCGCGAAGGCGGTAGCACTCGTTGATCAGTTCCATCACCGCGCTGATAGCTGTGTTGAACGCAAAACGACCGGCCATGTCGGATGTGACCTTCTCAATTGCCCAGTTGGCCTTGCGAACTACCGTCAACGATGCGCCATCAAGCCCAGCAGGCTGGTGAATGCCGCCCGTACCAGGTTCAAGCTCCTCTGCGAGACGCCAGAGCCGTGAAAGGAACCTGTGCACGCCCTCAACGCCCTCGTCGGACCAGTCCGCGTCCTGATCCGGTGGGCCAATGAAGAGGACGTAACAGCGGGCTGTGTCCGCGCCGTAGTCCTCAACGTATTTGCGAGGGCTAATGACATTGCCCTTCGACTTGCTCATCTTCGAGCCATCGCGGGTGATCATTCCCTGTGTAAAGAGCTTGGCGAAGGGCTCGTCAAAGCTGATCAGCCCCATGTCATGAACGGCCTTGGTCCAGAACCGGGCGTAGAGAAGGTGGAGGATTGCGTGCTCCACCCCGCCGATGTACTGGCTGACCGGCATCCACGAGTCGACAACATCCTTGTCCCATGGCGCCGTGTCATTGCCGGCGTCGCAGTAGCGCAGGTAATACCAAGAAGAGTCAACGAAGGTGTCCATCGTGTCGGTCTCACGCTTGGCGTCCTTGCCGCAGGACGGGCACTTGACGGCAACCCAATCCTCAGCTGATGCCAGTGGGGATTTGCCCTTTGGCGTGTAGTCATCAAGCTCAGGCAGAACAACAGGCAGGTCGGCTTCCGGAACTGGCACCGCGCCACAGTCACCGCAGTGAATGATTGGGATTGGGCAACCCCAGTAGCGCTGCCTTGAGATCAGCCAGTCACGCAGGCGATAGTTGACTGACGAGTGTCCCTTCCCTTCCCTGTCCAGCGACGCGACGATCTGCTCAAACGCCTCGCGGTTTGGGGTCCCGTCAAACTCGCTCCCGCAAGCCACCAGTGCGCCGTCGCCTGAGTAGGGAAGCTCGCCATCCTCAGCATCGGCAATGACACGCTTGATTGGAAGTTCGTGAGCGAGGGCAAACGCGTGGTCCCTCTCGTCGTGACCAGGCACGGCCATGATTGCGCCGGTGCCGTACTCCATCAGGACATAGTCGGCTACATACATGGGGATCTGTTCACCGTTGACCGGATTGGTGACCGTTCTCCCCAATGAGACTCCGGTCTTGGGCCGGTCTGCCGATCCACGCAGGTCATTGGACTCAGTCATTGCGCGGTTTACGTAGGCGCGGACCTCATCCTCCCGATCAGTTCCAGCTGCAAGCTTTAGAACATCGGGGTGCTCCGGCGCCATCACGAAGAAGGTTGTGCCAAACAGCGTGTCTGGGCGGGTTGTAAAGACTGGATAGTCAACGTCGAGCTCCGCACAGTTGAAGACAACCTCTGCGCCTTCCGAGCGACCGATCCAGTTGCGCTGCATCGTCTTTACATGCTCAGGCCACTCAATCTTTGCAAGGTCCTCAAGTAGGCGGTCGGCGTAGTCAGTGATCCGCAGGAACCACTGCTCAAGCTGGCGCACTTCAACCTCGGCCCCACAGCGTTCACAGCGGCCATCAACAACCTGTTCGTTGGCGAGGACGGTCGCATCGCTTGGGCACCAGTTGACAGCTGCCTCACGCCGGTACGCGAGCCCGCGTTCGAACATCTTCAGGAAGAGCCACTGCGTCCAGCGGTAATAGGTCGGCTCGTGGGTTCCGAACTCGCGGTCCCAGTCAAC
>WLNJ01000065.1 GCA_009699865.1 Actinomycetota bacterium | reverse complement strand
TGACCTTCTTAGGCTGGCGTCAGAGCTTGTGATCGACGCGATCGTTGAGCCAGATGACCTACGTGCGGACTTGGTTGTGCGGTTTGCTCAGGCTGAACGCAGGGTGCGCACGCGCGCGCCGCGTCGTGGTCCCGTGCGCCCCGTCTGACGTAGCGCTCAGCGTTCTCACCTCTTTCACCATAACTTGCACGGTACGCTTGACGGCATGTCAGATACTGGTCGTGAGGATGGCGCCAAACGGCGCTATGCGCCGGAGACGCGAAAGCAGATGATTCTTCAGGCCGCGGCAAAGGTCCTAGGCAATAACCCAATGGCCACTCTGGAGGACATCGCCGTGGAGTCCGGGGTTAGCCGGCAGATGATCAGCCGGTATTTTGGCCCGGGCGGTGTTGAGCCTCTGATTGCAGCGATGTTCGCAGGGTTCCTCGTGGCGCTCGGCGGGCTGTACGACGGCGTTTCCCGACGGGGGCCTGCGGCCGACAGTGCTGAGCTGCGAGAGGTCGTGACGGCTTTGGTCCGACGGTGGGCTGACCTTGTTGAGACTGTGGATCAGCCCTGGCTGTTTCTGACTGAGCCGAACTCAGTCCGCTCGACGGTTGCTGACGGCCACCGAAGGATCTGGGCCGCAACTGATGACATCATCCTTGACTGGGCAGCACCTAGTTATGAGAAGACGGAGGCGGTTCGACTTGCTGTCAGCGTTGAACATCGAGCTTCCAACGATGTCGCCTACCGGCTGCTCACTGGTGAGGTGCCCCGCAAGGCTGCTGAGGCAGTAGTCATAGAGCGTTGGATAGCTCTAGTCGAGGTCACTATTCCTAGCCTCTCAACTTAGACCGGCAGACAGCGATCCCCTTGCTTAGGGGTAAACCTGGTCACCGGTGGCATCGTCAAATACGGCAATGGCCACCGAGGGGCAGACAGAGGCAGCCTCAAGGATTAGGTCATCTGGTCCAGTTCCGATGACAACTGCGATGTCATCAATACGGAAGACTTGGGGAGCAACTTCAACGCAGTCTCCGTGGAGCGCGCATGCGGATTCGTCAATTACGGGGCGTAGTGACATTGTTGCCTTTCTTACTGATTGGGGGTAGGGACGGTAAAGAGCTTTCGCAGTGCGGGGAGGGAGCGGGGGCGACCGACCGCAAGGGCTGCTGTCGGGGTGTCTCCGTCATACCAGACCGCTTCGAAGTCAAGGCTGTCAGTCTCGCCATCAATCTCAAGGCGATCAGAGTCGGATGACTTGCCCAAATGCTGGAGTCTGACCCCGTACATATCCGACCAGAATGAGGACATTGGCTCTGCTCCAGCGGGCAGCCCAAGCATGTCCTTGGCAACCGCGCGAGCCTCAGCGCCGGCGGCTTCCCAATGTTCGGTGCGATGGTGGCGTCCAAGCCGCTCATCCCAGTGACAGGCGACATCGCCGGCAGCCCAGATCCCCTCTGCGTCAGTTCGGCCAACTGCATTGCAGCGAATGCCGTTCTCAATGTTGAGTCCACTGCTCTCAAGCCATTGGCTGTTGGGTGCGGCACCAACCGCTACAAGGAGGTGGTCGAGTGGGATTTCAGTCCCGTCGGATAGCACGACTGCCTCCGCGATTCGTTCCCCCTTGACTGAGGCTACTCCGGTCCCGCAACGCAGGTCAACCCCTTCCCGGCGGTGCCAGTCGGCCAGCCACGTGCCGAGCTCATGCCCAAGTATTCCTCGCAACGGAATGTCTTCGGCCTCGATGATGGTGACCTCGACCCCGAGCTTCCTAGCGGTAGACGCAACCTCGAGTCCAATGAATCCAGCGCCGACGATGGTCAGCTTGGCCCCCGGAACAAGGGCATCGCGGAGGATGTGTGCGTCAGCAGCACTCCTCAGCACATGGGAGTTAAGGAAGGCATCAAAGCCGGGAATCATCCTTGCTCGTGAGCCTGTTGCCAGGAGGATCCGGTCGGCCGAGTGCTGGGCGCCTGAGGCAAGCCAGACGGTCCCGGAGCCGGTCTCTAGGTCGGTGGCTGGATCGCCGAGGACAAGCTCGACGTTGTTGTCCTCGTACCAATCAGTTGTGCGGAAGCTTGTGTCAGGGAACTGGTCGCCTGACAAAGCTTCTTTGGAGAGCGGCGGCCGGTCGTAGGGGAGGATCGGTTCATCAGAGACCATCGTGATGGTTCCCTCTGCGCCCTCGCGACGGAGTGCCTCAATGCACCGCTGGGCTGCAAGGCCACCGCCTATTACAAGTGTTGAGGTCATCGCCGACGAGCTCCACGGGAGTCCCGTTCGCGTGGGGCAGGAATCGTCGGCCGAGGCCTGTCAGCCAGCGTGCTTCCGTTGGGGTTCACCTCTGGAGCCGGGATAGTGACTTGAGTTTCAGTACCAGCCCGTGCTGGCCTTCCACCGTGGGGGTGAACGATCACCGTCTCACCGTGCGTTCCTGGCGTGCTCATGTCTCTCTCGCGGTTGTTCTCTGGGAGCCAGCGGTAAAGCGTCAGGAACAGGGCTGGGGCGACACTGGCAAGAATGAGTGCTCTGAGCCAGATCGTTCCAGCATCAGTTCCAGCACCCAGGGAATGCACGACGCCCATGATCCAAACGACCACGATGAAGCGGTGCATCAATCGCCAACGCTTGATGCCGATCAGCTTGCGGGCATAAAACGAGAGGGCCAAGGCGATCGTGATGTAGCCAGCGATGATGCCAATGGCAACCCAGAAGGGCCGGTAGCCGATCACACCGGGCACCGCGATCCCCGCAACTGTTGCCTTAAGCCACTTGTCGCCTAGGAGGGTCACTCCGTGGACGACAATCATCAAGACAGAGAAGAGCGCAAGGTATTCGTGCGCTGGCATCAACTTGGCTTTTAGGCCGCGCTTCTTGATGATGCCGCTTGCCATCACAAGGCCAAGGATTGTCGACAGCGTGACGAAGAGAAGCGCAGTTATCCCGGCGGCTCGACTTGCGAGCCACCAGCTGTACTGGAACGGATCTGGGTTAGTCAGACCGAGAGGAATCAAGCCGCGTCCGCATTAGTGGGGTGAACGAGCCTAAGGTGACGGCGTTCCATGGCCGTTGCCACTGGTCCGTAGAGCTCCACGGTGCCGTCGTCCAAGAGAACCACTCCACCGTCAAGCTCAAGTAGCGAGGTGGCTTGGGAGCCACCCAGGAGTACTTGTTTGGCGCGGGTCTCAGCCTCAAGGGCAGTCGGCGCCATGGCGGTGGCTTGGACGATCCCAGTCCACGCTGGCTGTCCGGTCGATGGGTCGAGCAGGTGGTGGGCGTAGCCGTAATCTGTCTTCCAGATCCGGGAACCGATCCCCGATGTGGCAACGGCTCCATGACCAACCTTGATTATGGCCAAGTGGTCCCCCCCGAACGGATCATCGATGGTCACTCGGTAAGGATCGGCTGCCGCATCTGGTCCACCAATGCGCATGTCGCCAGCTGCGTTAACGCAGAACCGTTCGCGGTC
>WLNJ01000064.1 GCA_009699865.1 Actinomycetota bacterium | reverse complement strand
TCGGCGGTTCTGTGAAGTGGGCGATACTGGGCTCGAACCAGTGACCTCCGCCATGTCGAGGCGGCGCTCTCCCAGCTGAGCTAATCGCCCTGGGAGATGCCAAGGCTACCAGCGCCGAACTGAACGGGTCCTCCCCACAAGCGACGTCCCGTGACCCAACTGAATGACTCGGTAGGTAGGCTTCCCGAGTCTTGGCGACGTGGCGGAGAGGCTACGCAGCGGCCTGCAAAGCCGTGTACGCCGGTTCGAATCCGGCCGTCGCCTCTGTTGTTCCCTGTACCCGTGTATTCTGGGGACCTCATGCGGATGTAGCTCAGTTGGCTAGAGCGTCTGCTTGCCATGCAGAAGGTCGAGGGTTCGAGTCCCTTCATCCGCTTATTTAGAAGCCCCCGCACTTGTGGGGGCTTCTTGTTTTCGGAGCCACTAAGACAGTGGGTCCTGGAAGCATGGCCTGGGCCTGGGTGGTTTAGCCTTGCTCAATGAACCTCAAACCAGAGCACTACCGGAATGTCGCTGACTGGCCTAAGGCAGGCATCCAGTTCAAGGACATCGGCCCGGTCCTACGGAACCCTGACCTGTTGGCTGAGAGCACGCTCCAGCTAGTGGCAGCAGCACGAGAGTTGGTCGATCAAGTGGACTTCGTGGTCGCGCCTGAGGCCCGCGGCTTTCTCTTCGGCCCATCCCTTGCCATTGCTCTTAAGGCGGGCTTCGTTCCTGCCCGCAAACCCAACAAGCTTCCGCCAACAACAGCTTCGATTGCTTACGAATTGGAGTATGGGGAAGCCCAACTCCACATCCACGAGCATGAGCTTGACGGGGCTAGGGTGCTAATCCACGACGATCTCCTAGCCACTGGCGGCACCGCGGCTGCCCTAGTGACGCTCCTGACCCAAGTTGGCGCTCAACCAGTGGCTGCGGTGTTTCTAAGCGAAATCCCAAGCCTTAGTGGTCGATCGGCACTAGGGGATCTTCCCTGCGGCTCACTGGTTTCGTTCAAGTAAACAGCGCCCTTCGCGGCTAAAGGGTGCAAACCCGATCAGGATTTGCTAGTTTCCGGCGAACAACTGCTCGGGAGACCGCGCCAACACGAAAGAGAACCGCAAACATGAGCGTCACAGACGAGCTTCTTGCCAACGCAGAACAGTACGCAGCAACATTTGACAAGGGAGACCTCCCACTCCCTCCCGGCCGTAACATCGCGATTCTGGCCTGCATGGACGCGCGACTCAATCCATACGGCCTCCTTGGCCTCTCCGAAGGAGATGCCCATGTCATCCGCAATGCCGGTGGAGTAGTAACCGACGATGAGATCCGTTCGCTTGCGATTTCACAACGCCTACTCGGCACCAAGGAAATTGTCCTCATCCACCACACTGACTGCGGGATGCTCACATTCACTGATGACGAGTTCAAGAACTCGATTCAAGAGGAAGTTGGAATCAAGCCCGAATGGGCAGCCGAATCGTTCAGCGACATTGATGCAGATGTCCGTCAGTCGCTCGCCCGTATCCAGGCCAGCCCGTTCATCCCACTCAAGGACAATGTTCGAGGCTTCGTCTACGACGTGCACACAGGAACACTGCGCGAAGTCATCTAGTCAGACTGCCCGAGGTCGGTCGCACCCATACGGTGCGGGCGGCCTCAGCGTAGGCCGTCGAGCGCAGCGTTCACGAGAGCATCCGCGTCTGAGTTCTCGGCCCGCGGAACAGTCCGGATAGTCCAGCTATCAAACGACTCCAACAAACTCTTCACTTCAGCATGAAGTGGCTTCATGTCCGCATGCTTGACCTTGTAATGCCCCGTGATCTGCTTGGCGACCAGCTCTGAGTCACCCACCAGAGCCACAACCGTGGCCTCAAGATCCTGGGCACGCTCAAGCCCCCGGATGACAGCCTTGTATTCAGCAACGTTGTTGGTCGCATCACCAATCCGCTCTGCAACCTCGGCAATCACCTCACCCGAATCATCTGTGAGCACAACCCCGATGCCAGCTGGACCCGGATTGCCCCTAGATCCCCCGTCGCAGTGAAGTGTCAGCCTCACGGAGCGCGGAGGTTGCCGTCTGCATCAAGAAGAAGATTCCCGCTCCGCTGCTCTTCAGCAAGCTCGGCGAGCTCGTAGCCGCGGCCAGCTTCGAACACCGAGACCCCACCATGGTCCATCTCGACCCGCCAGCGATACCAACACAGGTCCCAAGCTGCCACAAGCTCTACCCCAGCACTCTCGAGGTCAACGGCTGAAACAGTTGCGTCGCCGAGGGAATGGCCCACGCTATGAATCGTCTTGGCATGTTCACTGGCGTTGAATGCTTCTACCGCTGTGCGAATGCGACCACTTGGTCCAGTCGGCTCAGCTCGAACCCCGCGGGGCTCTCGCGGTCCAATGGGGTCTGGCGTGACTACAGGATGCGATGTACGGCCACGTAGCCGGTCAAGCAGGCCCCCACGCTCCGGAGTTGTCGGCAGTTCCTGGGGTCCCCCGGCGGGAAGATCCCGCCGCCAGCCTGACCGGAGTGCGTTCGGCTGACAAAGCTCGCAAACCAGCCTCGACTCGCCATGGGCATGAAAAACATCGGATCGCTCGCCCCGCAGCAGTCCTCTATGGCAGAACTGGCAGGTGATGGTTTCGGTCGCCGTACGGATCTTGCGTGTCTCAGTCATTGAACCGAGGCTACCATTGCCCCAAATTTCGTCCCACCGGGGCAACGAGGTACCCGATCAGGCTCTGGGATGCGCCTGTCTATATGCGGTCCTCAAGCGCTCCTTCTCAACCCGGGTATAGATCTGAGTGGTCGAGATAGAGGAATGCCCCAACAGCTCCTGGATGGCGCGGAGGTCCGCCCCACCGTCAAGTAGGTGCGTTGCAAACGAGTGCCTGAGCATGTGTGGGTGAGTACCAGGAGGCAACCCGGCCCTAGAGGCCCACCCTGAGAGCCTGCGGCGGACATCGGAGGTGGAGAGACGCTTACCCGACCGAGTCAGGAACAGCGCTGGAGTATCGCCCTCAGAAAGCGGCTTTCTGCCCTTAGTTAGCCAGTCGGCAGTCGCCTTGACCGCTGGCTCACCGATGGGCACCAGGCGCGTCTTTGAGCCCTTGCCCTCAACCCGGATTGACTCGCCATCAAAGTCGATTGAGTTGACATCAAGATCAACGAGCTCAGCGGCTCGCAGACCCCCGCCATATGCGATCTCAAACATTGCCCGATCCCGAAGCTCTAGAGGTGTTGTCGCGGGAATACGTTCCAGGAGCGAAGCGACCTCGTCGCCCCGGAGAACGTCAGGGAGCCGCTTGACTCGCCGCGGGGCGGAGAGAAGCTCGGCGGGGTTCTGATCCATCTGACCCTGCTCGCAGAGCGTTGCGAAGAACGCTCGAAACGTAGCCAATCGCCGCGCGATGGTCGAGGGAGCAAGCCCGGCAGCAGAAAGGACCGCGACATGTCGCCTGAGCTCGCGGGCACCCACATCAGTCGGGCCAACTCCCGCTGCACAAGCCCAGATTGAAAGC
>WLNJ01000063.1 GCA_009699865.1 Actinomycetota bacterium | reverse complement strand
CTGACATGGGTAAGTCGGCCCTGAGCTGCCCTGAGAATGTTTGGGATCAGGTGGGTTTCGGGCTCGTGGTCCTCACCACACGGACCGCTGGCTCCAGCGACATTGAAGTACCTCAAAGAGATTGCCCCAAGCCCGTGGGCTGCGGCTTCAGCGGTGATCATTCGGTCAACAGCAAGTTTGCTCTCGCCGTAAGGGTTGACCGGACGCGTTGGGCAGTCCTCTGCGATTGGCACAACCTCAGGCTCTCCATAACAAGCGCAGGTGGAGGAGAAGACGAGGCTCTTGACCCCATTGGCCCGCATCGCATCGAGCAGATTGAGGGAGCCAGTGATGTTGTTGCGCCAGTAGAGCTCTGGCTGGGAGACAGACTCGCCAACAAGTGCGAAGGCCGCGCAGTGAAGTACTCCGTCAAACCCACCAGACAGAGCTGTGGCCAGACTCTCCAGGTCGAGCAGGTTGCACTCGATCAACTCAGCTCCGGCAGGGACGGCAGCCCTGTGCCCGCGCGAAAGGTCGTCCAGCACAACAACATCGTGGCCAGCGGCCATCAAGGTCCGTGCGCTCACGGAGCCGACATAACCCGCACCACCTGTAACGAGAAGACGCATCCCGGCGAAGCCTATTCGGCCGACGCGATTCCCGGAGATTCCGGGGAAACGGCTACCAGCTTCTGTGACCTTGGCTACATTGGCAACACACCGCAAAACGGGTGTGTTGGAGGGTTGGGAAAAGTTCCGTCCGAGCCACCGTACACACTGGCCGACCCCTCCAAACAGGTCGCTCGCCCCGGCGACATGCGCGGAGATTGAAGAAAATTTTGAAGAGAAGAAAAAGGAGATCGGGAGATGGCAAAGTCAGCGCAGCACACCACAGCAGAATTGGCAGTAGAGGGCGATGCGCTCACTGTTGGCAGGGTCTTCACCGAAGCAGGACAGAATCCTTTTGATTCCGTTGAGTGGGAAACACGCGATGCCGTAATCGGTTTCGGCGGCAAGGTTTCCTTCGAGCAGCGCGGCGTCGAGTTCCCAAGCACCTGGTCGCAGAACGCAACCAACATCGTCTCGCAGAAGTACTTCCGCGGACAGATGGACTCACCTGAGCGCGAGTATTCCGTTAAGCAGATGATCGGCCGCGTTTCCGGCACGATCGCCGGCTGGGGTCTCGACCGTGGCTACTTCGCCAATGATGAGGCAGCCAAGGCGTTTGAGGACGAGCTCACTTACTCACTCCTGCATCAGCTCGTAGCGTTCAACTCGCCGGTCTGGTTCAACGTTGGCTTTGAGGAGACCCCACAGTGCTCCGCTTGCTTCATCCTCTCCGTTGAGGACACGATGGAGTCAATCCTCGCCTGGAACACGAAGGAAGGCAACATCTTCCGCGGCGGTTCAGGCTCGGGCATCAACCTTTCAAACATCCGCGGTTCGATGGAGCCACTCAAGAAGGGCGGTACCGCATCCGGTCCCGTTTCCTTCATGCGCGGCGCCGACTCATGGGCCGGCACCATCAAGTCCGGTGGCAAGACCCGCCGTGCAGCCAAGATGGTTGTTCTGGACGTTGATCATCCGGACATTCGTCAGTTCATCTGGTGCAAGGCCAAGGAAGAGGACAAGGCCGAAGCTCTCCGTGACGCTGGCTTTGACATGTCAATTGACGGTGACGGTTTCACCTCAATCCAGTATCAGAACGCCAACAACTCAGTTCGCGTAACCGATGCCTTCATGACCGCAGTTGAAAATGGTGACGACTGGAACCTGATCGCCCGCGCAACCGGCAAGCCTGTTGGTGACCCAATTCCAGCCCGCGACATCATGCGCGACATTTCCGAGGCAGCATGGCGCTGTGCTGATCCTGGCGTCCAGTACGACACCACGATCAACGATTGGCACACCTGCCCCAACTCAGGGCGGATCAACGCTTCCAACCCTTGCTCGGAGTACATGCATGTCGATGACTCGGCCTGCAACCTCGCCTCGATCAACCTGATGAAGTTCCGCAACGACGACGGTTCATTCGACGTCGCTGGCTTCGAGCACGTTGTCGACGTCACGTTCCTTGCGCAGGAGATCATCGTTGGCGCTTCGTCTTACCCAACTGAGGGAATTGGCGCCAACGCCGTCCGGTTCCGCCAGCTCGGGCTTGGCTACGCCAACCTCGGCGCCTACCTGATGTCAAACGGCATGCCGTATGACTCAGACAAGGGCCGTTCGACCGCAGCCGCGATCACCTCACTGATGACAGGCCGCGCATACCGCGCCTCGGCCCGCATCGCTTCGGCCATCGGTACTTACGAGGCATACCCAGAGAACGCTGAGGCCCATAACGGCGTCATGCGTATGCACCGTGACGCCTCATACGAGATCGACACGGTCAACACGACTGATGAGCCACTGCTCGCAGCAGCTCAGCAGGCTTGGGATGACGCCGTTGAGTTTGGTGAGGAGAGCGGTTACCGCAACGCTCAGGCCACAGTGCTTGCACCGACGGGAACAATCTCGTTCCTGATGGACTGCGACACGACCGGTGTTGAGCCTGACTTCTCCCTTGTCAAGTTCAAGGAGCTCGTTGGTGGCGGCCAGATGACGATCGTCAACCGGACCGTGCCACTTGCACTTGAGACCCTCGGTTACAGCGGCGAGCAGATTGCCGAGATCGAGGCGCACATCAACTCCAACGGAACAATCATTGGAGCGCCGCACCTCAACGACTCAGACCTCGAGGTCTTTGACGTTGCCGTCGGCGAGCGTGCGATCAGCCACCTTGGTCACATCAAGATGATGGGTGCCGTTCAGCCATTCATCTCAGGTGCCATTTCTAAGACTGTCAACCTGCCAAGCACGGCAACGGTTGAGGACATTGCCGACGCTTACACCGAGGCATGGCGCCTAGGTGTCAAGGCTCTGGCCATCTACCGTGACGGTTCCAAGACCGCCCAGGCGCTGAAGACTGACGCCCAGGACGAGAAGGGTGCCAAGGCCGAAGAGGTCACCGGCCCACGCCGTCGCCGCATGCCACGTGAGCGCCAGTCGATCACCCACAAGTTCTCAATCGGTGGGCACGAGGGTTACATCACTGCGGGTATGTACGAGGACGGCACTGTTGGTGAGATCTTCCTGACCGACATCGGCAAGGAGGGCTCAACGCTCCGAGGCATGATGAACGCGTTTGCGACGTCGATCTCGGTAGGCCTCCAGTACGGCGTGCCGCTTGAGACCCTGGTCAACAAGTTCTGTTACATGAGGTTTGAGCCGGAAGGCATCACTCAGAACCCAGAGATCCCATTCGCCAAGTCCATGCCTGACTACATCATGCGCTGGCTCGCATCCCGCTTCCTTGATGCGGCAATGCAGGAGGAGCTGGGCATCATGACTGACGCGGTTCGCGCCAAGAAGACCGCTGAGGAGACGGCAACGTCAATCAACTCAGACACCGCCGGCCCCATTAATGGTGCCAACGGTGGATCGAGTGCCCCGACGGCCTCGCTGACGGACACCCCGCCAGTCCAGCCGGCAAGGATGCTCGGCCTTGAACTTGGGCCAGCCTGTCAGCAGTGCGGCGGCATGATGCAGCGCACGGGCTCCTGTTACACCTGCCCCAGCTGCGGTAACAACACCGGCTGCGGTTGAGCTAGGCCAAGAATAGATTTGGTAGTACCGGGACCCTGCGCAAGCGGGGTCCCGGTCTTTTCGCCGTTCGTTGGGGTCTTCGGAGGTAGCTCCAAACGCGCCGCAACGGTTGGTAGTTGCACTTAGGGGTAGGCGGT
>WLNJ01000062.1 GCA_009699865.1 Actinomycetota bacterium | reverse complement strand
GCTGGGCTAACTGACGAGATGTACGAGAAGGTCATTGACGTTGACCTAAATGGCGTCTGGCACACCGTCCGCGCTGGTCTGCCGCAGGTGATTGAGAACGGCGGCTATGTGCTGATCACATCCTCCATCTACGCCTTTATGAATGGTGTTGTCAACGCCCCATATGCGATGTCAAAAGCAGCGGTCGAGCAGCTTGGCCGGGCCCTGCGGACAGAGCTTGCCTATCGCGGGGCGAGTGCAGGGGTTCTGTACCCAGGCTGGGTTGACACCAATATCGCCAAAGTCGCAATGCACGACCCGGGGCCAGTTAAAGAGCTTGCCGACCATGCCTTCCGCGGACCCCTGGGCAAGACGATCACCCCAGAACGCGCTGCCAAGGCCATCGCCAACGGCATGGAGAAGAGCTCAGCGCGGATCATCGTGCCGCGCCGGTGGGTGCCGTTCTCAATCCTGCGAGGAGTGTTCAACATGGCAACCGACGCAATCATGCAACGCGACGCAAAAATCGCCGGCGTGCTTGAGCGGATTGACCGCGACGCTCCCGGCGCTTAACCCCGCCTCCTATATGACCCAGCGACCTACTTAGCTAACGCGTGTGATCTTGGGGTACTTCCAAGTCCCACTAAGAATCGATGCCCGTGGGATGTAGGCGCGCATCACCAGCGTGAAGGTCGTGGCCGGGGCTGGCAGCCAGTTCTTCACACCCCTATGGGCAACTGATGGCTGCCCGTAGCTAACCCAGATGTCAAGGGAACCATCGCTGTTGTAAGTCAGGTTGGGCGTGCGGTCGCCGATGGCAAAGCGGTTGATCGGGTTGGCGATGAAGTACTGGTCATCTGCGTACATCGAGATTGACCAGAATCCGTCAACAGGTGGAGCTTGCCCAGCGTTGAAGTGCACCTTGTACACATGGCTCGACCCACAGTTGAGCAACTTGCCCGAATAGTCATGCGTGGTCCCGGGGTAAATGGACTCCACGGGCTTGTTGGCACCAACACCAATCTGGGCGATGATCGCGCGCGTCAAGTAATCAGTTCCGTAGTCACCAACGCGGTCGAACAGGATCCAGCCATTGTTCTTCTTAGCTGAAGCCTTGCGCTGCGTTTCAATACCAGCGTCAATCTTGGCTTGCCCTGCCTTGGCCCCCTTGACGAGTTCTGCCATCACCGCCGACCCTTGAGTCTTGTTCGGGTCAAGCCCTGGTCCCACGCCGTACTTAGCAAGGGAGGTAATGGTGGTTGCGTCCGCAGCAATCGGTGGCTGGGCTGCCATCACAGTGCCGAACTCCTTGAAATAGGCGGCGTTAGGGACCATGTCCGCTGGCGTACCCAGCGAATTGTTGGGCGTCGTCAGATTGAAGGGGGGCAGGTACTCCGCGGCGCCAACCTTGCTGTTCTTCTGCGCGGTGATTTGATCCTGCACGTCCTTTGCTGCAGGCAGGTCAGCCTCGCTGTCTACAAGCGTGCGTCCGACAACCCAGACGCGCGGGGTGTGGGAGCGGATGATCCCAACCACACTTTTGCCAAGAGGAGTGGTGGTCGCATTCCAGTTGGGCCCAACGATGGCGTAGTCGCCCCCGCCGTTGCCGGTGGCACGCGTACCGATGTAACCGAAGACATTGGTGTGGCCATCAAGAAGCTCGAAACTGAAGTAGCGGCTACCAGTTGATGGCGCGTGGATGATCACCGGATCTGTACCCACGTCGAGAATCATGATCGTGTAGAGCGTGTCTGAGTTGGGCTTGACAACGGTGCGCGTCATCTCGGTTGCTAGGTACTGAACGTTGACGACCATGTTTGCGGGGAACCGTGCGACATTGCGCTGCATGTAGACGGGCCCATAGCCGTAGATGTAAGCGGCGGACCCAACCTTCTGGATCGCAGTCTTCTGGCTTGCTGAGAGAGATGCTGAGGCGGTAGGTGCAGCCATCAGCCCCACGCATGT
Source organism: Actinomycetota bacterium (assembly GCA_009699865.1). GTDB lineage: Bacteria > Actinomycetota > Thermoleophilia > Solirubrobacterales > Solirubrobacteraceae > WLNJ01. The sequence continues at coordinate 2,066 of WLNJ01000062.1, read as the reverse complement.
GGCCGTAATCAATGCAGCTGTCGTAAAGCTCTTCCGTGTCAACATCGCTGTCCCCTCCCGTGGTGCGAATATCTACAGTCCGAAGCGTACCGCTGATCAGGTCGGAGGCACGCTGTACCCACGGTGCTAGCCGACCGTCACCCGCACGGAGCGGGGCTGGTTGGCAAACAAGGACCGCACGGCATCGGGTTCCTCGGCCAGCCGCAGTGAGGGGTAGCGCTTCAGTGTCTCGGTGAAGAGAATCCCGAGTTCCAGCCTGGCCAACGCAGTGCCCAGGCAGAAGTGGCGGCCACCAGCACCAAAGGCCTGATGATCAGTGGTGCGCTCAATGTCCATCTGGTGTGGACACGCGTAGACAGTCTCGTCACGGTTGGAGGCCGGATACCAGAGGATCACCTTGTCGCCCTCGCGGATCGTCTTGCCGTGCATCTCAACATCCCGCGTGGCAGTCCTACGGAAGTGGGCAAACGCCGGGAACAGGCGCAGGAACTCCTCGACCGCGTTCGGAATCATCTCCGGGTTCTCCACCAGCCGCTGCATCTGTTCAGGCTCGCGCAGCAAGGCCAGCATTCCGCTGGAGTAAGTGGCCTTGGTGCTGTCGTTACCCGCTGCGACCAGAAGGGCGAAACCGGACGCGATCTCATAGTCCTCAAGCCGTTCACCGTCAACCTCGGCGTGGACGAGCAGACTCGTCAGGTCATCCGTTGGGGTCTCGCGCCGCTCGGCGGCCATCTCGATCACTCGCATGACGCCCTTCTCAATCAGCTCTAGGACTGTGCCCTCGCCTTCTGGCTGAAGTTCATCATCACCCAAGGCAAGACCCCGGTTTGCGAAGTCCGCCCACATGGCGTCGTCCTCCTCCGGTGCACCCAGGAAGCTGCCGATCACACGTCCGACAACGGGTTGGGCCACATCCGCAACAAGGTCGAACTCCGTTCGCCCCTCAAGCTGGTCAAGGACCCGGAGGGTGATCGCGCGGATCTCATCCTCATGCGCAGCAATCCGCTTGGGCGTGAAGCCGCGCTGGAACAGTGCCTTGATGCGGTCGTGGCGTGGAGGGTCCATGCCAATGAACATTGCGTTCTGGAACTCAATTGGAACCGAATGGTCAGCGGCGAGGATCCCGCCCCGCTCTGATGAAAACGCCTCCCAGTCACGGCTGACTGCGTGGACGTCCTCCGCGCAGGTGATTGACCAAAAGCCAGGCTCTCCGTCCCAACTAGCCATCTCACTCCAGTGAATCGGCGCCTCTGTGCGCAGGCGGTCAAAGATTGCATGTGGCGGACCGTCAACCCACAGCGAGAGGTCGCCGAGGTCAATCTCCTCAACAGGCACCGTCATCAATTCAGTCTCCATTGCGCTCCCTCCCCAGGTTGCGATTGCCAGCTAGGCAACTCCAAGCTTAGAGAATAATGCGTGCCTTATGCCATCAGCGACACGAGGCATACTGGGTACCAACTGCGAACGAGGGAGACGGCAATGCCAATTACTCAGACAACAGACGGAAACGGCTGGGGCGCCACAACTCTTGGAGCGTTAGGCGAAGGACCCGGATTCCGCAAGGTACGCGGCGAGATTGATGTCAAGGAAATGGGCGTCAACGCCATCGTCCTTCCACCCCGCTACCAGACCGGCATCCACTGGCATGAGCGGCAGGAAGAGGTCTACTTCGTTCACTCCGGCACGATCACATTCTGCTTTGGGACTGACGCAGAGCCTTACGAGACTGTGGAGGCACCGGCAGGCTCCTTCGTACGTATTGATGCCGCCACGCCACGCAGCATGCGCAACGCCACAACCGAAGAGGCCACCTACGTGATCTTCGGAGCACAAGGCGGATTCGTTGGCCGTGACGGCTGCGCGCCTGACGGCACGGAGCTTGGCCGCGCGGGCGGCCCGTTGGACGCCACCGAGGGCTGATCGCACGGGGCGCCAGTCGCCGTGACGGTTAGCGGAGCCGCGTCACTAGCGCTTTTAGCTAGTTGACGATTCCCATGATTGAGTAGTTAGCGGTCTGCCCAGTGGGCTCCTTGAATGCGATCGCGAGGGTGTAGGTCCCCTTTGCG
>WLNJ01000061.1 GCA_009699865.1 Actinomycetota bacterium | reverse complement strand
CAGTTCGGCGCTGGTAGCCTTGGCATCTCCCAGGGCGATTAGCTCAGCTGGGAGAGCGCCGCCTCGACATGGCGGAGGTCACTGGTTCGAGCCCAGTATCGCCCACTTCGCTTAGCAGATGCGCTTTCCGTCGTTCCTAGCCCGTATCTTAAGCGTCGTGCTCAGGTCGCTTCTCCTCTTGCTATTTGTTCCAACGGCCGCAGTGGTTCTCGGTGCCTGTGGAGGGGGACCGGCCAATGGCTCTGATTCGGCGGCGGCTGATCCAAGCCCCGCTCAGCGCCAGTGTGTGGAGGCTTTCAACTCCGCGCCTTGGTATGCGACGTCCAACCTGACTCCGGTGTTAAGGGGGGCGAGCGGTAGCGTCGCTGCTGGCGCATCTTCGGCCCGAGTTGCGGTCGCCCGCCGCGCGGACTATTCCTCCACATGCCTCATCAGTATCGAGTTCAGCTACTACGGAAGACGCTCGTTAGACCAGCGAGAGCGGGCTATCCTCCAGTACGCGTTCCCTGAGAACTGGTCATCATCATCCGGCCTCTGGAGCTCGTTCGAGAAGGTTGGGGAATCACACGGTCCTACCTACAGCGAACAGGTTCCAGATAGCGTCATGAACGGTTTCGACGGGAAGTTCAGGCTGATCGCAGGGCCTCGGAGCGCTGGGTCTGGGGCCGCAGAAGGTGTGTTCATTAGTTACTCCGGGATGAGGACCCCAGCAGCCCCTAGTGGCGCAGGGGGAACGAGCCCAAACGCACCCGGTCCGCCAACTCCTTGACTTCTTAGGGACGAGCTTTAGGTCGGCAGTGTGCGGCCGTCGTCAAGCTCTGTGCAGGGTCGCTAGAACCCGTCTGTCAGACTTAGGCCCATCATGGTGAGACAAGCAACATGCCCCGAGTGCTCAAGCGAGCACCACTATGAGCGCGATCAGTTCTTGGTCTGTTCTATGTGTGGGCATGAGTGGTCCGCTGATGTGGCTGAGGTGGACGGGAGCGCCGCGGATGCAGTAATTCGTGACTCTGTGGGCAACGCGCTTGCTGACGGCGACACGGTGACCGTGATCAAGGATCTGAAGGTGAAGGGGAGCTCGACTTCGATCAAAGTTGGGACCAAGGTCCGCAACATCAAGCTCGTCAATGGTGTCGGCGACCACGACATTGACTGCAAGGTTGATGGGTTCGGCCCGATGCAGCTGAAGTCAAGCGTCGTCAAGAAGGCTTGACGAATTAGTCAAGTGGGAGGAAGTCAGCGCCCGCGTCGAGATTGATAGGCCGGCCAGTCACTGGGCGATCGGAGTTGATCCACGCAAGAAGGTCCGGGTTGATTGTGTTGCGCAGAGCGCGCCGACCGTCTGGAAGTATCGCTGTGAGGATCCCCATCGAGGGACTCCCATCACGCTCGTAGATGATTGTTGCCGTCTCAGCCAGCGCTGGCCCAAGGCGTGGTCCAACCGCAACCTCGCGGGCCGGTTCAGGTTCCTCGATCTTGGATGGAAGCTCAAAGGGCACCTCTGGGGGTGCCAGGCCGTAGACACCTGCGGCGTGCTTGGTCAGATACCAGCCAACGGCTGTCACCAGACCTGGCCCGCCTGAACCCTCACGGAGCTTGGTGACCATTGATGCAACTGAGTGAATGACATAGGCATTTCCGGGGCCACCAGCGAACGCAAGGCCGCCAGTCACAGTCGGGCCGCGGGGGTCGTGGAGCGGATCAAAGCCGATCTCGCGACCCGCGATCCGGACAGCACATGGAAAACAGGAGTAGAGGTTCAGTGCCTCTAGGTGGTCGACGTCAGTGCCAGCCTGCGACATTGCGGCTTGGATGGCGTGTCCCATGGCCGGCGAGCGACCCAGGTCCTCTCGGTGGGAGAAGAACCAAGGATCTGTCGCGTGGGCTGCCCCTTGGACATAGACGCGTCTGCTGGCATCTACGCCCAGGTCCTCGGCAGCCCGGTTGGACATCAGGATCACGGCGGCGGCCTGGTCTGTCTGGATGTTTGAGTTCATCAGCTTGGTGTAGGGCATGGTCACCTGTCGGTTGGCAGGTGATGGGGTGGCGATGTACTCCGCCGTCACATCACTGGGACCCCACGCGTGTGGGTTCTGGGAGGCAACACCGGCAAACCGAGCCTTAAGGGTGCCGAGCCTCCCCTGCAGTTCAGTGAGGGTGCCGCCCTCAGTTGCCCACAGAGCATGTTCGAAGAGCGGGTAGATCATCAAAGGGGCAATACACCCGACTGACATCTCCACATCCGTGTTCGGAGCACGGTCAACGCCCATCATTTGGTCTGGTTGGGAGTCGGGCAGGTTCTCATTCCAGCCCGGATCAGTCCCGGCCTTCATGTGGGCGGAGAGTGTTCTCAAAGCCTCTCCACCGCAGACGACAGCCACATCAATCTCGCCTGCGGCTATCCGGCCGGAGAGCTCGCCGATTGCTGCCTGAGGCGTGTCCCCGCCAATCGAAGTGTGGATCCGCTCGCGGGGGTCAATGCCAAGCTTGTCAGCGATCAGTCGAGCTGGATCCGGATGCTCGGCGCTGACATAACGGACAACACAGAGAGCATCAATGCGGTCGAGTATCTCTCGGCCCGGGCCGGCATCAGCAGCTGCGGCAGCGACCACCTCGGCGATCATGTCCACTGGTCCTGGGCAGTCTTGGCGCCATGACTTCTGGGCGACGCCGGCAACAAGTGGGGCTGTTGGTTCTGCAGGTCGGTTAGGCATTCGCGCAAGAGTACGGGGAGATTGCTCCGGACGCCGCAGTCGATAGGGCCTAATCTGATTCGTATGTCGAAACCACCACAGGCTGGCTTAGCTGACCGACTGCTTGATCTTGCGATAGCCCCTGGCTTTTCGAAGCTCGGCTATGCAGCGAGACAACGGGGGTTTGCGCGTCTGCCAGATGCCACAGGCCGTGAGGTGGTGATCACGGGTGCGAGCGCTGGGCTCGGTAGGGCGGCCGCCAGGATGTGCGCTGAGGCTGGGGCGTCGGTGACCATGGTGTCGCGTGACCGAGGCCGAGCTGAGGGCGCACTCGCTGAGGTGCGAGCAGCGTCAACCGGGGGTGAGGTGCGGTTTGAGGAGTGCGACATGTCAATCCTGAGCGACGTGCGCCGCCTCGCAGCAGTTCTCGATGCGAGCCTCCAACGGGTCGATGCTCTGGTTCTGAATGCAGGCGTACTGCTACACGAGCGCACCAAAACTGCTGATGGGATCGAGACCGCATGGGCAACAAATGTCGTTGGGCCGTATCTGCTCGAGGAGCTTCTGCTTTCACAGCTTCAGGCGGCCAAGGGTCGTGTAGTGATGGTCACATCAGGGGGCGCGTACAGCGAGGGGCTTGCGCTTCCAGACGTTGACTTTGCTGGTGACAGTTACGACGGTGCTGCGGTCTATGCCAGAACCAAGCGCGCACAGATTGCCTTGGCCCAACTTGAAGCTGAGCGTGACCCGACTCGTGGGATCACCTCGCATGCGGTTCATCCAGGATGGGCGGACACGCCGGGCGTTCAGACCTCTCTGCCGACATTCAGGAAGCTAACGCGGCCGTTTCTTCGTAGCGCTGATGAGGGGGCTGACTCGATCGCTTGGCTTGCTCTCGCACCGGAACCCGCGACGTCTCCCGGGTTGCTGTGGCACGACCGCAAACCAAGGCCCCGGAATCGCATCCCGGGACAGGCCGATACGGAGATTCAGAGGCTTGAGTTGGATGCGGAAATCCGCAGGCTGGCCGGGCTGACCGTCCGGCCGCCGGGTCGCGGTTAGCATCCACACTTGATGCAGGTAAAACTTCCAGACGGAAAAGGACTTGACCTCGACCCCGGCGCAACCGGCGCGGATGCCGCTGCGGCGATTGGGCCAGGCCTTGCTAAGGCTGCCCTGGCCATCGTTGTTGACGGTGACATCCGCGATCTCTCCCGCGAACTCCCTGATGGGGCCGAGATATCCATCATCACCGGCAAGAGCCCAGAAGCCCTTGATCTGATCCGCCACGACGCCGCGCATGTGCTTGCGACAGCGGTCATAGACCTGTATCCAGGCACGAAGGTTTCCATTGGCCCGTCGAT
>WLNJ01000060.1 GCA_009699865.1 Actinomycetota bacterium | reverse complement strand
CGCTTGTTGCGATCTGCGGACGACTGACCAGCCTGCGTGGCCTGCTGACGGGCTGCGCGGGCAGCAGCTTGCTTTTCGGACTTGGTCTGGCGTGGCTCGTTGGTTGACATACGACACAGAATAGGGCACTTGCCGCAGCCGGACTTCAGCGAAGACCGCTGAGACCTAAACGTCGGTGCTCAGGCATAACATCGCAAGCGTGAGGAACGCCGCGACCATCGCCCTCGCATGTTTGCTGGGCGGACTCCTCTCACTCCTTGTCTTCAACGAAGGGCTGACCTACGACCCGGCTGCTTGGGCCGTCTGGGCCGCAGAACTACCGCACCGCACCATGGGCCTCGGGTCTGGCCCCGCGTGGAAGCCATTGCCAGTGCTGGTTACCGCCCCCTTTGCGTTGGTCTCATGGAACTTCGGTGGGACTGCTTGGCTGGCCATTGTTCGCACCTCCTGCCTTGTCACGAGCGTCCTGCTCTGGCGGATGGCCAGTCGCACGGTCGACAGCGAGAACCGGCCTTGGTCCACTGAACCAGCTGCCCTAGCTGCTGGCCTTGTGGCAGCCAGCATCCCGTGGTTGAACCCGTCGTGGCTTCAGTTCGCCCTAGCCGGTGCATCGGAACCGGTGATGCTGGCCCTCCTTCTCAGTGCCGTGGAAGCCCACTTGGCTGGTTACCGCAAACTCAGCGTCTCTATCGGTGTGGTTGCTGGGTTGATCCGGCCGGAGGTATGGCTCGCGCTGGCCGCCTACGGGGTTTGGTTATTGCGCAAGGACGGCGCTCGTGTCCTTCCGCTCTTGGGAGTTGGGGCCGCAGTGGAGCTTGGTGGCTGGTTTGGGATTCCCTGGCTCGCTGGCGGAGATCCGATGCAGTCCTCTCATCGATCCCGTGTCTATGTTGACCGTGTCGTTGGTTTGGATGAGTTTCTGCGCAGGGTTGTGGCCGAGCTTCCGTGGCCAGCATGGACGCTGATCGCGCTTGGGCTAGTCGCCACCGTCCGTCTCCGCAACAGCCTGCTCAGGGTCCTCACGGCGGCAGGGCTTGGCTGGCTCGTGGTCGCGATAGTCATGACCGAGGCGGGCTTTTCTGGAATCGGGCGCTATGCGATTCCGGGGCTAATCATTCTCTGTGTAACAGCGGGTGCGGGTGTTGGCTTTGTCGTCTCGATGCTCCCTAACTGGAGACGCCCAGCTCTTGCCGTGGCTATTGGGTTGCTTGCCCTGACGTTTGTCGCTCAGTGGCCGGCGCTCAGTGGCCGGGTGGACCGGGTTGAGCAGATAGGCCGCGATGGCCGCGATGGCCTAGCTGCCATCAACCTGGCAGGGGGCGCTACGCACCTGCTCAAGAAGTGCGGTCCGATGGGAACAAACTGGGTCTACACCCCAGTCCTTTCTTGGCGGGCACATGTTTCACTGGGCAACATTGGCCACCGCGACTTTGCCCCCGCGATCCTCCTCCTCCGGGGAACGAGGCCGGGCAAGTTGCAGCCCATACCGCCAACTGGAGCCGTGGGATCCAAACTCCTAGCTGCCAAGTACCCATGGCAGATCAGGATGTATGACGGCAAATCCAGCTGCGCCAGCCGCTGACCGAACCAATGCCTGCTCACCTCTGTGGCGAGCGCAGCCTGAGACATCAAGGGCTCAGCTAGGCTCCACCGCCTAGGGCGCGTAGCTCAGTGGTAGAGCACTCGCTTCACACGCGAGGGGTCGCTGGTTCGAACCCAGCCGCGCCCATGTCTGGCTGCCACTGCGTGAGCTAGCCTACGCGCGTGGATACAACGCTGCCCAGCTTCCCAAGGACGAGGTTGTGGTTCTCCTGCCTTCGCCTTGCCACCATCGGCGTCATCGTCTTTGGGGTCGTGCTAGTCGTTGCGCCTGCCCTGTCGCGACAGGGGTTCAGTCTGCTGGTGTACTCGTCCGGTGGCCACATCTTAGGATTCGGAAACGAAGCTGCCGACTACATCGCGCTGGCTCACGCCGTGATGGGAGCCGTCATGGTCGGCTGGGGAACAGCCCTCCTACTCGTACTCCGAGGGCCAATGCGTCGCAACCTTCGAGAAGGGATCCAGATCTACGCGATTTCGCTGGCCAGCTGGTTCGTGCCTGACACACTCTTTTCGCTGGCCTCAGGCTTCTGGCAGAACGCGCTACTCAACCTAGGATTCGCGGTCCTTTTCGCGATCCCACTGGTGATGCTCTGGCGTCAGTCAAGTAGCGCTGAATAGCAAGCCGGCCTCACCTTTGTCTGCACGAGTAACAACCCCGTAGCAAACACCCCGAATCGCCCGTCAAAGCGGACGTTCGAACCACCCGCGCCCATCTTCCCTTCCTCAGATCTTGGTCACTCTTTGCCGGCACTTTCCCGTCCGGAGGATATAGTTCCGAGGATGAGAGGTTTCATTGCGATAGGCCCCCTAAGGATGAAGCACTTGGGTTGGGGTCACGCCATAGGAGCGGTCGCTCTGGCCCTAGTCTTCGGATCCGCCACGATGATCACAAGCAGTCCCGCGCAGGCAGCTACCGTCTGGCTCTGCAAGCCGGGTCTCAAGTCGAACCCATGCGCGGTGTCGATGGGTAGCACAGCGCTCTACGCGGACCGCACCACAAGAACGGATATCCCGACCTCGCCAAAGTCCCCGCGTGTCGATTGCTTCTACGTCTACCCAACTGTGAGCAACCAAAAAACTGGAAACGCGAACCTAAACATTGATCCGGAAGAGGTTGCAGTTGCTCAAGCCCAAGCTTCACGTTTCCAAGCCAAGTGCAAGATCTACGCACCGATGTATCGGCAGCTGACAAGGTCGAGCTCAATACTCCATGACGGAACTCCCACGACGCCTGCTGACCAGGAACTCCCCTACACCGATGTCAAGGCAGCATGGAAGGAGTACCTCACAAAGTTCAACAAAGGTCGCGGCGTGATCCTGATCGGCCACAGCCAAGGAACAGTGAACCTGACTCGCTTGGTGAAAGAGGAGATCGACCCTAGTTCGACCGTTCGGCGCAAGCTCGTCTCAGCGATGCTGATCGGCGGAGGTGTTCTCGTGCCTACTGGCAAGGATGTGGGTGGCAGCTTCAAGAACATCCCGGCCTGCAGGGCGACCACCCAGACGCACTGCGTGATCGCCTACAACAGCTACCTCACTACGCCGCCTCAAAATGGTCAGTTTGGGATCACTCTCAAGTCTGGGATGCGAATCCTGTGCGTCAATCCCAACTCGCTCTCTGCCGGTGCCACTGGACCCGCCCTTCCTTACCTTCCAACTTCTAGGCTAGCGCCGGTCCTGCCCGCAGCGGGGTTCGCCGCTCCAAGCACTCAATGGGTAAGCCTGCCGGGCATGTACTCGACCCGGTGCAAGTCGAATGCGACCCACACGTGGCTTCAGGTCAGCGATATCGGTCCGGCTGGCGACCCGCGTCCACACCTAACTCAGACTCTTGGCCCGGCTTGGGGAATGCACATGACCGACATCAGCCTCAACCTCGGCTCACTGGTCTCGCTGGCAGGCAAGCAGTCTGCAGCATGGAAGCCGTGAGCTACGCGTAGCAAGCCGGAATCAAGTATCTGCGTTTCTGTAGCAAACCAGTAACAAACACCCCGAACCGCCCTCCAACACGGCACTTCGAACCAGCCGCGCCCATCTTCCGGTTGGCTGTTGCCATAATTGAGAGGTGTCATCTGAGGTAATCACGGTGTTCCGCAGCAGGCTGAGGCCGGGAGTCGAAGAGGAGTACGGAATGCTCGCCGCCGAAATGACCGCGCTCGCTCAGGGCATGCCCGGGTTCATCAACTCGAAGACCTTCGCCCATACTGATGGAGAACGCGTAACCGTGGTCACGTTCAAGGACATCGCGTCGCACACCGCGTGGAAGGAACACCCAGCGCATCGGCAAGCACAGGAGATTGGCCGCGAGCGCCTTTACAGCGAGTATTCAATTCAGGTAGGAATCTCCAGCCACTCGCACTCCTTCAAGCTGGACGAGTAGCCAAACCTCCGCGTAGCAAACGGGTAGCAAGCCGCTGCGTTTCTGTAGCAAACCAGTAACAAACACCCCGAACCGCCCTCCAACACGGCACTTCGAACCAGCCGCGCCCATCTTTTGATCCTCCACGGCATCCAATCGTCGAGGTTGACTCTCTCCGTGCCCGGGGATAGGGTGAGTCGCATCGCTCGCGAGGACCTCTCATACCCGCAGTTCAAGACAGATAATCCAGCCCTGCTTCGAGCTGTCCTAGATGGGGCAACTTGGGCCGCGGCCCTGATCACCCTGGTCAGCTGCGTGAGTTTCGTCAGCGCTTGGGAAGACCGG
>WLNJ01000006.1 GCA_009699865.1 Actinomycetota bacterium | reverse complement strand
TGGGCATTCTCAAGGAGCCACTTCAGGTCAGCTGCGTGATGGGCGTAACCGGCGGCATTCGCCCCAACGCCAAGAACGTGGAGCACATGCGTGACCAAATTCCAGACGTAAAACACAACTGGGGTGTCATCGGCGTGTCCCGTCAACAGTGGGAGTTGCTTGAAGCCAGCCTCAGGCTCGGTGGCAACATCCGGGTTGGTGTTGAGGACAACTTCTACCTCCCCGACGGCGTGATGGTTGAAAGCAACGGCCAACTTGTTGCCAAGGCTGCAGAGATGGTCACCGCGTCAGGCCGCCAAGTCGCAACGGTTGCCCAAGCCCGCGAAATGCTTGACACACCCAAGCGCGAAGTCGCAGGGGTTAAGCCTTAGCCATGGCTGCCGGTGCGCTGGACGGAATTAAGGTCCTCGACCTTGCGCGGCTACTGCCAGGCCCGTTCTGCTCGCTGCTGCTCGCCGACTACGGCGCTGACGTCCTCAAGGTTGAGGACACGGGCATGGGCGACTATGTCCGCTGGGCACCACCGCACTACCCGGGTGTTGAACACTCGGCTGGCGGCGCACTCTTCCTTTCTCTCAACCGCAACAAGCGCTCGATCCGCATTGACCTAAAGAGTGATGGCGGCAAGCAGGTCCTCCTCGACCTCGTCAAGGATGCCGACGTCCTTTTGGAGTCATTCCGCCCGGGTGTGCTCGACAGACTTGGCGTTGGCTACGACGTTCTCAAAGAGATCAACCCTGGCCTTGTCTACTGCGCAATCAGTGGCTATGGCCAGGATGGGCCACAGCGCGAGGCTGCCGGCCATGACATGAACTATCTCGCCCAGGCTGGCCTGCTCGGCCTCACGGGCGATGCTGACAGTGCGCCCGTTCAGTCCGCAGGGCAGATCGCAGACATTGGCGGCGGTGCCTTGATGGCGGCCTTCGGCATTCTCGCCGCGTTGCGAGCACGCGACGCGAGCGGCAAAGGCCAGTTTGTCGATGTCTCCATGTTTGACGGCGGACTCTCATGGCTTGCCATGCCAGCGGCCAAGACGCTGCTCGAAGGAGCATCGCCCAAGCGGGGCGGAGTGGAGCTAGCCGGGTCACTGATTTGCTACCGGCCATACGCCTGCTCGGACGGCCATGTTGCCCTCGGCGCACTGGAGGAGAAGTTCTGGCGCGCGTTCTGTGAAGGCGTCGAGCGACCTGACCTTGTGGAGAAGCAGTTTGAGCCTGTTGGGTCGGCTGTTCATCAAGAGGTGGTGGAGATCTTCAAGTCGCGCACCCGTGATGAGTGGGAAGCATTCGCAGCTATTCACGACTGCTGCCTGACACCGGTGCTTGGGCTGGACGAAGCGCTGGAATCTGATCTGGTCAGAGCTCGCAAGATGGTCGCGCCTCTGACACAGCCAGGCGCTGAGCAACCCGTCCGGTTGCTTGGCGCGCCAGTTAAGTTTTCAGAGACTCCTGCGGACACCGACCGCCTGCCAGGCCCAGGCCTTGGCGAGCACACGGATGAGGTGCTCGCAGAGCTCGGTTACGACGCGGACCGCATTGCAGCGCTGAAGGAAGCTGGCTCAGTAGCCGGCACGCCTGACGGCGCCACCGGCTCCTTCCTGGGCTAGAGCTTGATTGCCTTGCCGTTGACTGTGCCGTTGCCACCGGCGTTGCTAGGCGTAATCGAGAACGCCCACTTGCCCTTGCCTGGTGCGAGGGTGCAGGTGACCTTGGCTCCCTTGGTCTTGCACTTACCGGTCTTGGTTTTGCGACCGAGTTTGGCTGTCAGCTTGTAGGTGGTACCGACAACAAGGTTGACGGTGGCAGTTACAAGGCGCTTCCTCTTGTCGGTTGCCCACTTAACGGTTGGCTTGCCGGGGATAATTGGGGTGGGGGTGTAGATCTCTGAGGCAGTTGGGAATTCGACACCACCATTAGTCTTTCCGCCGGTGACCAGCACCTTGCCGGTGGTAAGTAGCACTGCGCGGGCATAGTTTCGAGCGATTGACATGGGACCGCTAAGGCTGAATGTTGAGGTCCTCGGGTCGTAGAGCTCTGTGCTCGAGGTGGGGGTGGCTGGGTCGCCTCCGTCGTCACCACCGATAATCAACACCTTGCCGCTAGGCAGCAGGACTGCTGGGGCGTTGAGATGTACTCGTGTCATATCGCCCGTAGTCCGAGACCAAATCTTGGTGACAGGGTTGTAGAGGTAGGCACGGGTTGTTGCCCCGAGTCCATCGATATATCCACCCGTGAGGAGGACGTTACCATTGGCCAACCGGGTCGCGCTCTGGCCCGCTAGTCCCACCGGAAGTGGTGTCGTGGCGGTGAACACCCCAGTAGTTGGGTCGTAGAGCTCAGCGGAGGTCATAAAGGCCCACGCGTCATCGAAGCCTCCTACGAGGAGGACTTTGCCATCAGCGAGGACTGTTGCGGTCCCATAGAGGTGCGCAGTTTCCGCTGAACCGGTGGCTGTAAAGGTTGAGTTGACTGGGTTGTAGAGCTGCGCGGTCTTGGGGGTGGCTCCGAGGGCTGTTTTACCACCCGCTATCAGCACCTTGCCATTAGGGAGAAGAGCAGAAGTTGGATTGGCGTCAATGCGCTCGTAAGTCATTTGCCCTGTTGTTGACGCAAACAGGCCGGTTGTAGGGTCGAACAGTTCGGCAAAAAGACCATCTCCTCCGGATTGTCCACCCGCTATTAGGACTTTTCCGGTCGTTGACGGCGATACCGGACGAAGAGCCACCCCGACGCTGCCGTCGAAGATGCTGGTGTTCGTTGACACGCCAGCGGTATAGCTAAATGTGTTCGTGCTTGAGCTGAAGACTTCCCCATATCGCTTGTTGTCATCTCCCCACAGATTGCCTCCCAAGAGGAATGCCTTCCCGCCGGGGAGTGGTACGAGGACGCTGCCAAAGTGAATGCTGTTGACGGAACCGACTCCCGTGAACGTGTTGTAGGCCGCTGCCCCGGAGGGAGCTGCGAGGCCGAGGGCGAGTAGTGCGGCAGCGAGTGCGAGTGGACGGAGAGTCTGGGTAATTGGCTTCATGGCCAGCACGATACTCCCCTCGGCCTACCAAAGAGCTGAATGGCTCTCCATTACGCCCAAGCCGGTTTTCAGCCGACCAGCGTGGGGAAGGTCGCCGCTGAAGGTGCCAAATGGCTGGGAGTACTGGGACTTCAAGAGCACGAGGTTCTGCGTGTGACCGCGCACTGCCTCTTGATGAAAGTCAAGTTGGGATTGGTCGGCAAACTGGACGTGGCTTAGGTCGGTTGCGATTAGCAGGGGGTCAACCGCGTGGGCAACGCCGTCAACCCAGACGGTCTGTTCGCTGCCGGCAGGGTCGTCGTTGATGCCGTTGACAAAGTTCCATGCCACGGCCTGGCCGGCAGTGTTTGTGCCGACCCCACTGCACCAGCGCCAGTCGGTCCGCCGGGCATGAAAGCCGGCGGAGTCATCAATGATGGCGGGCGCTGAGATCTGAGTGTCCCTGCCGTTCAGTCTCACATGCCCGGTTGCGTTGATGCCGCCCTGTTTGCGAGTCCAAGTCCAGCTGTTTCCCACGGGGGTGACGGTCTCGATCCCGTCTACCTCAGCGAGGGAAAACTCAGCCTCAATTCCTTTGTCGCGGATTAGCAGCCGACCGTCGGGCATTTGGACTCCTCGGGCCCAGTTGTGTTTGCCCTCGTGCAGGGTTTGGGTCTCGCGGTCCCAGATTGCCCAGAAGACATGGTCAAGGGGTCCGATTGAGATTTTTGCCGCGCAGATCTGCAGGGACTCGGCGTGGATCGCCACGTAACGCCAGACCTTGCGGGGTCGGGCTCCTCGAAGTAGTGGCGCCTTAGCTGGTGGAAGCTTGAGGCTGGCGATCGCCTCTGGCCGCTCTGCGCCGTAAGTGCCACGGTAAGCGACAAAGTTTGGTGCGCTGCCCACAGGTGCAGCCTACGCCCCAAGCCGGGAGGCTCGCCCGTAGGTAGGCTCGGTGACCGTGAGAGCCGCCGCCGTCCAACTGGAATCCAACGCAAGCCATGCGGCCAACCTCGCGTCGGCCGAAGATGGTGTTCGCGCAGCTGCTAAGGATGGGGCCAAGCTTGTTGTCCTGCCAGAGAAGTGGCCGCTACTCACAGACGATGATGCGACCCGCGAAGGCGCAGAACTCCTCGACGGGCCATCCATGTCGATGGCTTCCGATCTGGCAGAGGAACTAAAAATCGACCTAATCGCAGGATCGTTTGCCGAGCAGGTAGCGGGGACTGACCTGCTGTCCAACACCTCAATCCACTTTGGTCCCGATGGGGCAGCAAAGGCCGTCTACCGCAAGATCCACCTTTTTGACGCAAGCGTTGGCGGGCGCGACTATCTGGAATCCGCGGCCTTCGCTCCTGGTGACCAACCGGTGTTGAGCGAGACCGCTGACGGCACAATCATCGGCATGGCGATCTGCTTTGACATTCGGTTCCCGGAGCTGTTCTCCAACCTCGCGGGGGCTGGCGCTGAAGTCTTCGTGCTGCCAGCTGCGTTCACGAAGGTGACTACTGATGCTCACTGGGAAGTACTGCTGCGGGCCCGTGCGATTGAGAACGGATGCCACATAGTTGCCGCCAACCAGAATGGCAGCGACGGCATCGGCCGGCCCTCGGGCGGGAACTCAATGATCGTGTCGCCATGGGGGAAGGTGCTCGACCGGGCACCCCACGGGTACTCAATGGCACTTGCAGAGCTTGAGGCCGAGGACCGAGCAGCGGCGAGAGAAGCATTGCCGATGAGCGATTTGCGCCGCAATGCGGCATCCTTTGAAGCGATGAGGGGGAATGGATGAGCTCGCGGGCTGATGCTGCTGCCGAAAAACGGCTCAAGATTCTTGAGGCGTCAATCCATGTGTTTGCGCGCCAAGGTTTCACCGCAGGGCGTATCAGTGACATCGCCGATCAAGCCGGTGTCGCCCACGGTCTGGTCTACCACTACTTCGACAGCAAAGAGGCCATCCTCGACGAGCTATTCAGCGAACGCTGGGAGCTCCTTGTAACGATGATTGCTCAGACTGCCGATGAGGACATCCCAGCACGCGACAAGCTTGCTCTTGTTGCCCAGTTCATCGTTGACTCCTACCACTACGGCCCTGATCTGATGAAGGTCATCATTGTCGAGGTAACCCGTGCGGTCAACACCTTTGGCAAAACACACCTTGAGGAAATCCGTGAGGCCTACAACCTGATCGCGGAGATCGTGCGTCGCGGTCAGAAGGCTGGGGAGCTGCGTGATGAGATCGCCGCTGACTACGCAGCCCTCGCTTTCTACGGGGCAACCGAGCAGGTACTGACCGGATGGATCTTTGACCTGATGCCATCACAGGAAGAGGACTTCGACCGAGCCGCCGCATTCATCGTCGAGACCGTGTGTGGCGGTCTGGGCATGCCCGCACATTGATCCACAGAAGCCGCTAACTCTGCTGTAATCGACTCAGATGAAAGAAAACGAACTCACCCAACGACTTATGTGGACTGGCCTGCTTGCCGGCATTGGCTTTGTGTTCAGCATTGTCACTGAGCGCGTGGCCGAATTTGTCTGGCGCAGGTTTATCGGCGGCGAGCCGCCCAAGAACCACTAATGGCCTGGAAGCGCAAAAAGACTGACGAGACTGAGGCTGCCGAAGTGGCACCAGCAACCGCGGCAGGGCAGTTCAACGCCACCGGTGACTGGACTCCTGTTGGTGGCGAGCAGCCAACTGCTGACCATCCAGCTGCTGCGACTCCGGCATGGCAAACGCCGGCGCAGGATGTCCCACCTGTCAAGCCAGCTGCCGCCCCAACCCCTGCTCCTGAGCCAGCTATCCGCGCAGTCCCAGACCCTGCGCCAGCCACTCCACCCGAGGGTGAACCCAGCACCAGCTCAGCCCCTGCTGCGGCTGTTGACCCAAACCCTGAGCACATTGTCCTTGCGTCCCTTGCCGGTGGCTTTGTTGCCGCTCGAATCCTGAGAAGGATCTTCCGTGGCTGACTCACCAGCAGAACAGGAAGGGCTTGCCAAAGCAATTGGGCAGGTCTCTGACCACGCAGTAGGTCTAGTCCGCGAGGAGATCGAACTCGCTAAGGCTGAAATTCGCGTCAAGGTTGAGAAGTTCTCACGCGGCCTTGTTGTTGGTATCGCAGCGGGTGTGTTCGCACTCACCGGGCTGCTCTTCCTGCTTCAGTCAATCGCATGGGCCGCCTGGCAGCTGCTGTTTGGCTCCGATGACTATTGGGGCGGGTTCCTGTTCGTCGCGATCATGCTCTTCGTCCTTGCCGGTGTTGCCGGCTACCTGGCCTACCGTTGGCTCCAGTCCGGGTCCAAGCCTGCTCCGAGCATGGCAATCGATGAGGCACGGTTGATCCGCGAGACGGTCACGACGGCCTCCCAGGGTGAGACGGTCGCTTCCCCCGCACCAACCCAGCGGGAGAACAAGCCATGAGCAACGGGCGTTCACCAGAAGAGATTCGCGCACAGATCGAAGCAGGCCGGCAAGAGCTTGCGGTCTCGATTGTCAAGCTGCGCGGCGAGGTTGTCCGTTTTGCCGACTGGCGCGGGCATCTCAACGAGCATCGCCCCGAAGCGGCCGCAGCTGCTGCCGTTGCAGGGTTTGTGATCGGTGGCGGAATCGCTGCTGTTGGCAGCGCGCTGTTCGGTCGGCGCCGTCGCCGCCGCGGCTAGACGCTCCCGCTAAGGGTTCATGAAGGAGGACGGCATGCCGCCGACCCCTAAGAGGCCAGGACCAAGGTAGGTCCCGGCGACCGGCCCAACTTCCGAGAGGACTGTTGGCTCATGGCCGAAGATCTCAATACCACGCTGAACAAGCTCATCGGCTCGCTCGTGAGCTGTGATGTGCTGCACAAGCCAAGTGTCCGCGCCGCTCTCCTTGAGTGTCTGGAGGTATTCAGACATCCGCTCAAGTGCGCGCTTTGATGTCCGCACCCGTTCAACTGGTTCAACTTGGTCCTCAAATGTGAGGATTGGCTTGATCTTGAGCGCAGTGCCAAGCCATGCTGCGGCAGCCCCAATACGCCCGCCCTTCTCCATGTACTCAAGCGTGTCAACGGCGAACCAGATCTTCATCTGTGCCCGGGCTGCGGTTGCGTGCTCAGCTGCTGCTGAAGCGCTCATACCGGCGCGGACTGCCGCGGCGCCAGCAAGGACAACAAGGGCCTCTCCGCCAGCTACTGACCGGGTGTTGACGACGGTGACTCTGCTGCCGCGGTCGCCGAGTGACTCGCGCGCGGCTTGGGCGCCGGCAAAGGTGCCCGACAGGTCAGCAGAGAGGTGCATGGCAAGGATGTCCTCACCACGGTCAAGGATCGGTTCCCAGACATCGAGAAAGTCCTGATGGGATGGCTGGGAGGTCGTCGGAAGGGTTGGGGACGAACTGAGAATGTCGTAGTACTCCGTGTAGTCCCCGTTGTAGGAAGAGTCCTTGCGCTCCGTGCCATCTGGGAGCAGAACGTGGAGTGAGACCTGCTCAATCCCGTACTGCTTAATCAGCGCGGGTTGGAGGTAGTGACATGTATCGGCAACAACAGTGACTTTGGCCATACACCAGAACCTACCAGCCGCGATACCCTGCGCGACATGGGCATTCACCTCGTCACCGGCGGAACGGGCATCATCGGACATCACCTTGTGCGTGCTCTAGTTGAGCGCGGCGAGGAGGTACGAGTCACTCTTAGGCCCGACTCTCCGCACGAACCGCTTGAGGGTCTAGAGGTTTCCTCAGTGCTCGCCGATGTTGGTGACCGCCGCGCGATCCGCCGTGCAATGAAGGGCGTTAGTCATGTCTACCATGTCGCCGGCGTGACCTCCCTGAGGGCCACAAGGGAGGACTACTTCCGAGTCAACGTTGAGGGCACGCGCGTGGTGATGGGCGAAGCGCTGCGAGCTGGGGTGGAGAAGGCAGTCCTCACATCCTCGGTTTCCGCGCTGGGGCCCGCGCCGGATGGCGTTACCGCCGATGAGACTCAGATTGATGGCCTGCGGGGCATGAACCTTGCGTATCCGGAGAGCAAGCTGGAAGCGGAGGTCCAAGCACTGCGACTTGCGGCTCAGGGCCTGCCACTCGTGATTGTCATGCCAGGCCAAGTCTTTGGTCGCGGTGACTGGCGCCGGTCGTCAACCGATGTGGTGCGCCGGTTCCTGAGGCGTGACATCCCCGCCTATGTTGACGGGACGCTCTGCGTTGTTGACGCTCGCGATGTTGCCCAGGGCCACATCCTCGCCGCTGAGAAGGGCGCCATTGGCGAGCGCTACATCCTTGGCGGACGCAACTTCACCCTCACACGACTCTTCGCTGACCTTGGCCGTATCAGCGGGGTTGAGCCGCCTTCCCTGAGGCTGCCTGTCCCAGTTGCCCAGCAGCTCGCGGCGGCTGCGGAACGGCTCCCGGGACGCCCGATTGTCACCAGCACGGAGATCTTCCTAGCCAGTCAGCGTTGGGCCTACCGCTCAACCCGAGCCAAGCGAGACCTGGGTTGGACTCAGACCCCGCATGAGGAAACTCTCGAGAACACGGTTGCGTGGTGGAGAGAGCGAGAGGGCGACGCGCTTGCGGCACCCGGGTCTCGACAGAACATTGGACTGCGTCTGCTCGGCGGCGTGGCAAGGCGAACCGAGTCAGCGGTTAGTGTCGTGCGACCATGAGCGAATCGAAAGCAGTCCTTCACCGCTGTCCCGTCCCGACTGACTATCTCTGCGCTTGCGGCAAGGTCGCCCGTGGACTGCGCAAGGCGGGAATTGAGTTTGAAACAGTACGAGCACCGTTGAGCAAAGGCAAGCGCGATGATGTCCTGCGCTTGACCGGCCAGCGCGCCGTACCCGTGCTTGAGATGAACGGGCAAGCACTCTGTGACTCCCGGCGGATCCTCGAATGGATCAACGCCGAGAAGTCGACCAGCTGAGTCCTACTCTGCGGTTGCGTCCCCGATGGTCAGTGGTGGTGCCTGAACCGTCTCAGGAGCCTTGGCTGCTGGTTGGGCTGGGGCCTTGACACCAAGAACTGTTGCCAGTTCGCCGGTGTCAGCCATCTCGGTGATGATGTCGCAGCCGCCAACGAGTTCACCCTTCACAAACAGCTGAGGGATTGTCGGCCAGTTGGAAATAGCTGAGAGTTCCTCGCGGATGCGAGGGTCTGGGAGTACATCAACAGAGAAGAAGGTTGCCTCGTGAGCCTCGAGCGTTGCAACGGTCCGAGCCGAGAAACCGCACATTGGGGCCTCGGGGGTTCCCTTCATGAACAGGAGCACTTCCTTCTCAGCGATTGCTCCAGCGATCGCCTCACGCAGTGGGTTTGCTTCTGTTTCGCTCACTTTGCCTCCTCGGATGTTTGGCAGCTGATCGAAAGCGCGTGGATGCGACCACCCAGTTCGCCTTCGAAGATTTCATTGATTGTGCGATGACGGTTGATTCTTGACACACCTTCGAAACTGTCACTGATCACTGTCACCCGGAAGTGATGCCCGTCGCCGTCGGCCTCAGTTACACGAGAATCGGGGATTGCCGCTTCGATCCGCTCGCGCAGTTCGTCGGGACTTGGGTCGTTAAGTACGGGAAGTGGGTCAAGGGCCATGGCTGTGAGATTAGCGACCAATGATGAGAATCGGAGCTGAAATGGGAATCCATGCCAATCGGCGATACAATCCAAACCAATGATCACCGTTACCGAACAAGGCGCAAGCAAGATCCGCGAGTTCCTCGACCAGCAGCAGGCCAACTCAGCAGTTGATGGCCTCCGCGTTGGGGTTAAGGGCGGTGGCTGCTCTGGCTTCCAGTACGTCCTTGCGTTTGACGAGAAGCGCGACGGTGATGAGGTTGTTGAGCAGCAGGGCATCACGCTCCTGATCAACGGCGAGAGCCTTGACTTCGTGCGCGGCTCTGTGATCGACTTCGTAGACGGCCTTCAAGGCGCCGGGTTCAAGGTTGAGAACCCGAATGTTGTTGCAGCCTGTGGCTGCGGTTCCTCCTTCCGCGTTGCGGAAGAAGAGGAACAGGTCTCAGCAGTCTGAGCTTGGTCCGGTCGGGCTCTTAAGCCTGACCTTCGACCGCACCCGGAACTCCGGTGTTGGTCGAGTACTTCGGCTGAATCTTCGTGTCAGGCCTGATTGTGTGGACGGCTTGCGCAACGGCAATGGCCGACTCGGCAAACCCTGTGGCGATCAGCTTCAGCTTGCCCTCAAATGTGGATATGTCCCCGCAAGCCCAAACATGGTCCAGCGAGGTGTGCATCAGGGGATCAACAACGATTGCGCCCTTCTGGACCTCAAAGCCCCAGTCCTTGAGTGGTCCAAGTGCAGTCTTGAAGCCGAGCTGAAGGAGAACTGCGTCTGCTTCCTCGATCAGCGTGTCGCCAGGTTCGTCACCGACGACTGACAGGTGGACCTTCTCCACGCCGTCCTCGCCTTCGATGTGTGAGATCTCATAGGGGATCCGCATCTTGACTCGGCCCGCTTCGGCGTGAGCCATGACCTGGGCGATCGTCGCCTCGTGGGCCCGGTAGCCCTCGCGCCGGTGAACGAGGGTGACCTCGTCGGCCGTGTCAAGCAGGTTGAGGACCCAGTCAAAGGCGCTGTCGCCACCGCCGACAATCAGGACCTTCTTGCCTTCAAAGACCTTCTTCTCGCCAACGATGTAATGGGCGCCACGTCCCTCCCATGGGTCCATGTCAAAGCCGGGGAGCTTCTTGGGCTCAAAAGCGCCATGGCCACCGGCGATTACAAGTGCGCGCGAGCGAACTTCACCCTTGTCGGTGTGGAGCACCACAATCTTGCCATCCGCGTCCTCTTCCCAACTGATCTGCTCGGCAGTGGTCTCAAGGTGAACTGGAACATCGAACTGCTCTAGGGCTTGGATTCGGAGTTGTTCCACGAGGTCCTTGGCAAGCACCTTTGGGTGGCCGGGAACATCGAAGATCCACTTCTCTGGGTAGAGCGTGGTCAGCTGCCCACCAAGTTCAGGGAGCGAGTCAATGACACGAACGGAGGCCTCGCGCATCCCAGCCCAGAATGCGGCGGAGAGCCCGACTGGACCGGCCCCGATCACGGTGATGTCGAGGATCTCGTTGGGGTCTGGTGCGTCAGTTGTGATCTTGCTCATCTGGAAGGTCCTGTTTTGGGTTAGCTGCTTACGACTTCGCCATCAAGTGTTCCCAGCACGCGCTCAAGTGAGCCGGCGACACAGGTGAAGGTTGGCGTGTCGCGCTTGGTGTAGAGGCTTGACTCGGTGGTCCTGAGCTTCTGAACCAAGTCAAGGAAGTCGGCTGGGTTATCGGCTTCGAAGGCAACAACAAACTCTTGGTCATCAAGGCCGAAGGAGTAGGTGGTGTTGAGGTCAACCATGGGGAACTCGCGGCCTACTGTGATGTGCTCTTGCATGATTCTCCAGCGCTCGTCAGCAGGCAGGGCGTACCACTCGCGCGTCTTGACGAATGGATAGACGAAGAGGTACTTGGAGTGTCCCTCGCGTAGCTCTAGACGCTCCTCGTCTGAGTACTCCGACTCTTTGGTCATCGCTAGGTACGAGTACGGGATCTCACACCACTTCATCAGTCCGCTCTGGTTAAGGACAACATGGAACTCGTGGATCCGTTCCATGTTCTCGGCCTGAGTCATGATCAGCGCGTCGCAATCACCACGCAGGCCAACTGTGGAGTAGGCGCGGAGCAGGTGTCCATCGGCGAAGTCAGCGCAGGCAGCCATGAACTCCAGCTTGTGCTCGGCCCGTTCCTCGTCGGGCAGGCGCCGCCATGCGGGGTCTACCTTGAGGAATGTGAATTTGACGGCGTGGCGGCTTGGCATGGGGTTAGGGGAATGATAGACAAGCCCCTCTTTCGGACCGGGCGCGCTGCCCTGTGCGGTGGGGCAGCCCGGCTGCGCTGGTAGGCTCGGCGAGTGCGGATCGCAGTCGTTTCCCCCTACTCCTGGACCTATCCGGGGGGAGTCATGAGCCATGTCGAGGGCCTCGCTGGTGCCCTTGCTCAAGCTGGGAATGACGTGAGGGTATTTGCGCCACTTGATCCTCCAACGCGGAAGTCGAAGTTCTTCCACCGTGGAGCCGAGCCACAAGTTCGTGATGTTCCGGACTGGCTTGTTCCAGTCGGAGGGACAGCTGGGGTGCCCGCCAACGGTGCCGTCTCGAATCTGATGATCAACCCAACTGGGCTAGTTGTCCTGCGGAGGGAGCTCAAGGCGGGCAAGTTCGACGTAATCCACATTCATGAGCCAATAGCCCCAGTTGTTGGCTGGGACTCATGCACCGCACCTGCTGGCGCTCGGGTCGGCACCTTCCACGCGTATGCGGAGAACTCCCTCTCTAACGGCGTTGCGGTGGCTCTGGGCGGCAAGGCGCGCCTAAACCACCTACATGCGCGTATTGCGGTGTCTCACGCCGCAGAATGGACCGCAAAGCGTTTCTATGGTGGTCGTTACACGATCATTCCTAACGGGACGCTCGTGGGGAACACAGCGCCGGCAGTCACCAACCGGCAGGGACCGCTGAAAGTCCTCTTCATTGGTCAGGCAGTCGAGCGGAAAGGACTTTCTGTTCTGCTCCGGGCCTTCGAGGCACTGAGAGGACATTCGGATGTGGAGCTGACGCTTGTCGGCGTGACGCGGGAACAGCTCGAGCCGCTGCTCCACAACCATGCTGGGATCAGGGCGCTTGGCAAGGTGGACGACGAGCGGAAGCTGAGCGAGCTGGCAAGAGCAGATCTACTCTGCGCACCATCCTTGGGAGGGGAGAGCTTTGGCATGGTGCTGACAGAGGCATTTGCAGCCGGAACGCCAGTGGTTGCCTCCGACATTGCTGGCTACCGGGATGTGGCGACTGACGGGGTTGACTCGATTCTTGTCCCACCAGGAGACCCAGTTGCGCTGGCACTTGCGCTCAGGGACCTTGGCGATGACGCCGAACAGATTGCCCGGCTGAGTGAGTCCGCATGGCAAAGCGCACAGCGGTTCTCATGGGACCGTGTCGCCAGCCAAGTCACAGATGTCTATGCGACTGCTCTGCAGCACCCTGAGCCTGTAACCCTGCGTGAGCGTGTGGGTGTCGCGATCGGCTCACTGCCATCAGACCTTGGCCCCGTTGTGTCCCCGCGCCGGACTCCGCCGCCGGACGACACGCCAGAGCGGCGCCGTGCGCGTATCCGAGCAAGAGTCCGCAGGGGCGTAATCGCAGTCGCGTCAGGCACGGCCGTTGCCGCCTCACTGTTTGCCCTCAGCCGCATCGGACTGGACAGCATCGTGTCAGCCCTGATCCACTCGAAGCCCTCCCTTGTCCTAGCTGGATTGGGGGTGATGTGTTCCTCAATGGTCTTCAGGGCGGTGGCCTGGGATGCCACGCTGAAGGCCGCCCTTCCAGACGCTGGCCTGAAGTTGATGGATGCGATGAGGGGAACATTCATTGGCGTGTTGATGTCAGCGACCCTGCCAGCCCGCCTCGGTGAGCCAGCCCGAGCAGTGATCGTCGCCCGCCGAGCAGGCGATCCAAGGGTGACCTTCCCGGCCGTGCTGGGAACCATCGTTTCCCAGACACTCCTGAACCTGATGGCACTTGCCGTGTTGGGCGTTGTGATGTTCAGGTCTGTTCCCCTCTTCCACGGTCACGCGGATGCGCTTGTGGCGATCTCTATCGCTCCGATGATCATCGCCCTCTGCGTGCTGCTCGCGCCGATCGTGCTGGCGCGCGGCCACAACGCAAGGTCTGAGCGCATCTCTGATCTTTCGATCAAAGCCCGCACCTTGCTCGTGGACATCAGGCGGGGCCTGACTGTGTTCCGGAAACCCAAGCCAGCCTTTATTGCCGCGACCATGCAGTTCTCTGCGTGGGTCTTGCAGTGGCTTTCCTGCTGGGTTCTGCTTGAGGCAATGGGCTTGGGGGATGCTGGGCCGGGTGCGGCAGCTGCCGTCCTCTTCGCAGTCAATGTGACCGCTGCGATCCCAGCGACCCCGGCCAACCTCGGTGTGTTCCAAGCGGCCTGCGTCGCAGTGCTGGCTGGTGGCTACGGAGTCTCGTCAGCGGACGCGCTTGGCTACGGCATCGTCCTTCAAGTGGTTGAGCTGGCAACCGCGTTCCTGATGGGAATGCCCGCACTCGTTGGAGAGGGCATCACTTGGCGTGAGGTGCGCCTCCGGGCCATGCATAGCCGCCCAGTTGAGCTGCCTGTTCGCGATCACCAAGCGGCCGAGCCTGAACTGCCCTAAACCTGAAGGTCAGTCAGCGGCTACTGCGTCCGGATCAGCATCCGGAAGTGCGCCGCCACGCTCGCCAAGGGCGATGACCTCATCAGAGACAGGGTCCTTAGGAACGAACCCACTCTTCATGCCGAAGTAAACGGCCTGAGGATGGTGAGTGACGATGGCAAGTGTTGACTGCTCTGGTGATACGGCGTAGGCCTCAGACAGGGAGAGGCCAATGTTCTCGGCACCAAGAAGGCGGAAGACCTTCTCATGCTCAGACTGATCTGGGCAGGCTGGGTAACCCCATGAGTAACGGCGGCCTTGGCCCTCGCCAATTCCAAGGCTCTCACGCACATTCTGGTGGAGCCATTCGGCTGTGCCCTCAGCGGCTTGGACTCCAAGGCCGTGGGTGTAGAGCTGCTCGGCGAACTCGCCATCAGCCTCGAGCTTGGCGAGCAGTTCGCTGACTGAGTCCCCAACTGTGACCGCCTGAAGTGCGACAACGTCAACCTCGCCCGAGTCAGATGGGCGGAAGAAGTCGGCCAGGCAAATCCGATCATGGTTTGGCTGGCGTGGGAAGACAAGCCGCTCAAGTTCCTTGCTGTGATCGTTGGGGTCAAGGACCACAACCTCGTTGCCTTCTGAGACCGCTGGGAAGTAACCCACAAGGGCCTTCGGTGTGATCCAGTCCTGCTCGGCCCACATGCGTTCAAGGCGCGGCTGGAAGTTCTCCTCGATCAGCTCACGCCACTCCTCGCCCTTCTTGCCGCGGCCGCCCCAGTGCAGCTTGAAGAGCACGTGGCGGTCGAGGTGGGGGAAGAGAGCGTCGAGCGTCGGAGCTACTTCCTGAACACCCCAGAACGGAGGCGTTGGGATCGGGTTGTCTGTCACGACGGCTGACCGCACCGAGCTGTCTGTGACAGGTGGCGAGTTGTCAATGACGACAGGCTTGTTGCGGAAAGTCTCTGCACCCTCACGCATCCCGCTCATCAGAGCAGGGCGTTGCTCGTCATCAACAAGCTGGTCCATCACGGCAAGACCTGCAAATGCGTCCTTGCAGTAGAACACTCCCGGCTCGTAGATTTCGTCGGATGTCTTGCCCTTGGGGTAGAGGACACGCCGGCCAAAGTCACGGTTGATGGCTGCGCCACCGATCAGAACTGGGAAGTTGAGGCCCTGGGAGTGGAGCTCTTCAATGCAGGCTGGCATCTGCTTTGACGTCGAGACAAGCAAGGCCGAGAGGCCGATCGCAGTCGCGTTGTGCTCTTTCGCCGCCTCAATGATTGTCTGGATTGGAACCTGCTTGCCGAGGTCAACGACCGTGTAGCCGTTGTTGGTCAGGATCGTGTTGACAAGTGACTTGCCGATGTCGTGGACATCGCCAAAGACAGTGGCGAGGACAACGGTTCCCTTGGTGTAGCCCTCAATCCGGTCAAGGAAGTTCTCAAGCCTTGACACAGCCTTCTTCATTACCTCGGCTGACTGAAGGACGAACGGCAGGATCAACTCACCGGCGCCGAACTTATCGCCAACCTCCTTCATTGCTGGGAGGAGCACTTCGTTCAGCGTTGGAACAGCGCCAATCTTCTCGACGCTTAGGTCGATCCACTCCTCGACGCCTTCCTTCTTGCGGCGGAGGATGTGGTAGTGAAGTGCCTCTTCGGGCTCCATGCCCTCAGTTGGGTTAGCGGCTTCCTCTTCGGCCTCTTCACCCTTGGACTCAAAGTGTTCGATGAACTTCTCAAGGGCGTCCTCAGCCTTGTTGAAAACAAGGTTGTCAGCAAGATCGCGCTCCTCGGTGGTGATCTCGCCATAAGGAGTGATGTGGTTGGGGTTGACCATCGCGAGGTCAAGCCCGGCCTCCACGGCGTGGTGCAGGAAGACTGAGTTGAGGACCTTGCGGGCAGGTTCGCCTACGCCGAAGGAGACATTGGAGACACCAAGTGAAGTCTTTACGCCAGGGAGGTTGGCCTTGATCTCCCTGATTCCGTCCAGTGTTGCGACAGCTGACGGCCGCCACTCCTCGTCACCGGTGGTCAGGGTGAAGGTCAGGGCGTCAAAGATCAGTGCTTCCGATGGGAGCCCATGGTCACCGCAGCAAATGTCGTGGATGCGGCGTGCGACCTCAAGCTTTCGCTCTCCGGTCTTGGCCATGCCGACCTCGTCAATGGTGAGGGCGATGACCGCCGCTCCGTGCTTGCGGGCCATCGGCACGATCAGGTCCATCTTGTCGCGGCCAGCCTCAAGGTTGACCGAGTTGACAATTGCTCGTCCTGGGATCTGCTCGAGGGCGGCTTCGATCACATCGGGTTCCGTCGAGTCAATCTGGATTGGGGAGGTCTGGGTCAGCGAGATTCGTTTGACGATCTCCCGCATCTGCTCGTCCTCGTCCTGACGCTCGGTCAGGGCAACACATACATCGAGAATGTGGGCGCCGCCTTCAACTTGATCTTCGGCGATCCGGACAAGGCCGTCGTAGTCGTCGGCCAGAAGCATCTCCTTGGCCTTGCGGGAGCCCTGCGAGTTGACACGCTCACCAACGAGGGTGGGGCGGGGGTCTTGTACCAGCGCCGAGGCGGTGATCATCGAGGACACAAATGCTGGACGGGCCGCGGGCCGTGGTCCTGGCTTCTTACCCTCAACGGCCTTGGCAATGGCAGCAATGTGTTCAGGTGTGGTTCCGCAGCAGCCGCCAACAATGCTGACGCCGTAACGGTCCACGAACTCAGCAAGCGCAGCGGCGAGCGGTTCAGGCTTGTCAGGGAAGATGGTCTCGCCTTCTGGACCTTGGAGCGGGAGGCCGGCGTTAGGGATGCAGTGAACCGGCATTGGGGCGAACTCGCCTAGGAAGCGGACGGCGTCGCGCATGTCCTCTGGGCCGGTTGAGCAGTTGAGGCCGATCACATCAACTTCAAGCGCGGAGAGAGTTGTAAGGACTGACGAGATGTCAGTACCAAGGAGCATCTTGCCGCCGTTTGGCAGCAGTGAGACGGAGACCATCAGGGGCAGCTTCTTGCCAGTTGCCTCAAAGGCTTGACGAGCGCCGAAGATCGCAGCCTTGACTTCGAGGATGTCTTGCGCGGTCTCGATGATGATCAGGTCAACGCCGCCCTGCACGAGTCCCCTGGCCTGCTCCTCAAATACGACCTGAAGTTCGCGGAATGAGATCCCACCGAGTGTTGGGTCGTCGGAGGCTGGAAGGAAGCCTGTCGGGCCGATTGAGCCGGCAACGAAGAGGTCTTCGCCTACTGCCTTGCGTGCGATCTCTGCTGCCTTGATGTTGATCTCAAGCGTGTGCTCGGCAAGTCCCCACTCGTCAAGCTTGATCCGGGAGGCTTGGAAAGTGTCTGTCTCAACGACGATCGCGCCGGCCTCGACCATCGACCTGTGGACGCCTTCGATGACATCCGGACGGTTGAGGACAAGAGCCTCGTGGCACTTGCCGGCCAGTCCTCCGTAGTCGGCTTGAGTGAGGTCAACCTCTTCCAAGGTTGCACCCATTCCGCCGTCAAAGACGACGATCTGCTCGTTGACTGTCTTAAGGAAGTCGCGCATCGATCGCTGACATTACCAATGGGGGCAAAGCGTGACGCGGATTGCGGGTTTTATGGCGCACTTGACTCGGTTGGAGCTTTGCTGGAGTAGTTAGCGGATTGGGAACCTGGGGCTCGTTGAATGGTGCGTGCCTGAATCTTTACTGTTTCTTTACCCCGTAGTGGAGATTTCTTCGCGCAGTGGTACAGATCATCACGCCATGCCTCGCCGACGCGTCAATTCCACTGCCATATTCACGGCGCTTTCGGTCTGCCTGCTTGTGCCGGCTTCATCAGTTGCGTCTGTAGCGACGACAGTCACGACAAGCCCAAGCCTCACGCCGACATTTGCCAAGAGCATCACGGACTACACAACAACCTGCGTGGCAGGCACGGTCTCTGTAACTACCAATGCTCCAAGTTCAACGGCGTTCCGCGTTGATGGCAAGGCGGTCAAAAAAGGCCTTACGACCACGCGGGTCCGCTTGGCTGCCGGGCAGCGATTCAAAATGATTAGCGGAGCTGGACCGACTGCCGTGACCCACTCTGTTCGGTGTCTTCCAGCTGGTTTCCCAACCTGGGCGGCCTCTGGGACCTTGCCGAAGACTGTGCCGCTGATGGCCTTCTCAGTTGCTCCTGTAGGTTCGTTTGAGTTCCCGTATGTGGTCATCACTGACCCCAAGGGCGTTCCCGTGTGGTGGATGCATACTCCCAACAAGTCATCGATGGACGTCAAGGTTGTCCCCGGCGGAAACATCGGTTTCTTTGGTGGCTACTTGGTTGGTGACACCGGGAGTGGCCCGTTCTCCGTCTACAGACCAGACGGAACTAAGGTGAGGGATGTGCAGACGGTGTCGGGTGAAGGTGATCCGCACGAAACCTTGCCGACAGCCCGAGGCACCTACTACCGGATTGCTGGCGTCAATCGGCCCCACATAGATCTGTCGGCTATCGGCGGAGGATCTGACCGCTCGGTCAGAGACAACGTCATCGAGGAGATCTCACCCGAGGGGACCGTCCTCTGGTCTTGGAGTACCTTGGATCACGTTGGCATCTCAGAGATGGTGCGCTGGGGTCCGCTGTTGGTCGCTCTGACCCCAGCAGGCTCTGGACCGGACCTGATGCACATGAACTCGATAGAGGAAGACGGCACGGGGCTGGTTGTCTCTGTGCGGCATCTGGACGCTGTCTTCCGGATCAACAAGTCAGATGGCTCCATTGACTGGAAGCTTGGCGGCACCAACACACCGCAGAGCCTGTCTGTGCTTGGGGATCCAGCCTATGTTGGGGCAACTTTTGGAGGGCAGCATGACGCGAGAATGCAGCCCGATGGGACGATCACCGTCTATGACAATGGTTCTGGATATACCGGTCGCGCCCCAAGAGCTGTGCGTTGGAGGGTGGACAAAGTCGCTCGCACAGCGTCCCTCGTTGAGCAATTAGATGACCCGTTGATCGCGAGCTCTTTTGCTGCAGGCGGGGCACGAAGACTGACGGATGGAAGCTGGCTTGTTGCCTGGTGCCACCAGCCTTATGTGCGTGCCTACAACGCAGCGCATACCTCCGTATTCAGTATGAAGTTCGGTGGAGGCGCGAGAACCTACCGCGCGGTTCCTGTCACGACCGCGCAACTCACAAAGGCTCAGTTGGTTGCCGGCATGGACAAGATGTTCCCGCGCTGACAGCACGTCGGGTTCAGGCCTTCAGCCTGATCTCAACCGACTAGCGACAAACATGAGGGCGGCCCTTGCGGACCGCCCTTATTACTGCACTGGTCTTGAAACCGACCGCTATTTGATGAACAGCATTTCCTGGTACTTGGGGAGTGGCCAGAGGTCGTCGGCAACGATGCCTTCGAGCCTGTCGGCAACCTCACGGGTCGCTTCCATTGCTGGAATGACCTGGTCGCGCATGTACTTGGCATGGTTGAGGACTCCGCCACGGCTTGGCTCGCCGGCGTTGGCCTTCTCAAGGGTGCCAATGGCTGCGAACAGTTCGTCCACAAGGGCTGCTGTCTCGTCCACCAGGGCTGGGACCTCGGCTGCGCGCAGCTCTGCCAGATGGCGAGTTGCTGCTGGGAGGATCATCGTGCGTGCCATTGATGCCGCGGTCTCGCCCTCAATATTGAGGCCGGTTACGTACTGCTCGACAGCTACCTCGTAGCGAGCTTCAAGCTCACGCTTGTTGAGGACCTTGTACTTGGTGAAGGCCTTGATCGTCGCTGGTGCGACCATCTCAGGAAGAGCATCCGGGGTTGTGCGGAGGTTCTTAAGCCCGCGCTTTGCAGCCTCGGCGTGCCACTCCTCGCTGTAGCCGTCCCCACTGAAGAGAACGCGCTTGTTCTCCTTCAGGTTTGCCTTCAGGACTGGCATCAGTGCCGCTTCAATCGACTTGCGGGTCTTGAGTGCCTTGCTCAGCTTGGCTGAAAGGTCATCGATTGCCTCGGCCACAACAGTGTTGAGCACCGTGTTGACAAAGCTGATCGACTGGCTTGAGCCTGGTGCGCGGAACTCGAACTTGTTGCCCGTGAATGCAAATGGGCTGGTTCGGTTTCGGTCACCACCATCAAGCGCGAGCGGTGGCAAGACATCGGAGCCAAGGCCAAGGAATGATCCTGGCTTGCTGCGGGTCGTCTTGCCCTTTTCGATCGCGTCAAAGACGCGGTCAAGCTCTCCACCAAGGAACACGGACATGATGGCCGGCGGTGCCTCATTGGCACCAAGACGGTGGTCCTGGCCAACTGATGCGACAGTCGCGCGGATCAGACCCTGATGCTTGTTGACAGCCTGAATTACTGCCGAGCAGAAGAACAGGAACTGGAGGTTCTCGTGCGGGGTAGCACCTGGATTAAGCAGGTTCTCGCCTCCGTCAGTGCTCATTGACCAGTTGTTGTGCTTGCCGGATCCGTTGACGCCAGCGAATGGCTTCTCGTGAATAAGGCAGACAAGGCCATAGCGACGGGCCACGTTCTGGAGGATCTGCATTGTCAGCTGCTGGTGGTCAGCACCGACATTGGAGCTCTCAAAGATCGGCGCGACTTCGTACTGCGCCGGGGCAACCTCGTTGTGACGGGTCTTGATTGGAACGCCAAGGCGCGCCAGCTCAAGCTCCGTGTCCATCATGCAGGCAAGAACGCGCTCTGGGATGGAACCGAAGTAATGGTCGTCAAGCTCATGGCCCTTGGGTGGCTTGGCACCAAACAGCGTGCGGCCTGTGTTGATCAGGTCGGGGCGCTCGAAGTAGTACTGCTCGTCGATCAGGAAGTACTCCTGCTCTGGTCCAACGGTTGTGAAGACGCGCTCGGTCTCACTGTCGCCCAGAAGCTTGAGTGCCTTTAGGGCTGACCGTGAGAGTGAATCCATTGAACGCAGGAGTGGGATCTTGGTGTCAAGAGCCTCTCCGGTCCAAGACGCAAACGCGGTCGGAATGCAGAGCAGTGATCCGTTTGGGTTCTCAAGAATGAAGGCAGGGCTGGTTGGGTCCCAGGCCGTGTAGCCGCGGGCCTCAAAGGTTGCGCGAATACCGCCGGTTGGGAATGAGGAAGCGTCGGGCTCACCCTGGATCAGCTCCTTGCCGGAGAACTCAGCGAGGGCTGTGCCATCGCCAACCGGGCCGTAGAAGGAGTCGTGCTTCTCTGCGGTTGAACCGGTAAGAGGCTGGAACCAGTGCGTGTAATGGGTGGCGCCGTGCTCCATGGCCCAGTCCTTCATTGCCGTGGCTACTGCGTCAGCGAGGGTTGGGTCGAGGGCTTCGCCGTTTTCAAGGGTGCGCAGAAGCTTGCGGTGGATCGTCTTGGGAAGACGCTGTTTGAGGACAACCGGTGAGAAGACGTTCTCACCGAAGATGTCCGCTCCAGGGGCAGTCAGGTCAGTGCGACCAAGTTCGGTGCCATCGGCTGTCCAACGGGCGGCGATGACGTTCTGCTCACGGTTACGGGATGCCATTCTGGGGATTCCTCCTGGTGTCTGTCGGGGTTTTAGCCAGTTGGCTAAAGGTCCGAAAAGCGGTATTTGACGGGAGCCTAGGTGTCCTGCGCTCCCCGCGCACTATCCGTGTGGACAAACAACCGGAGGTTCCTTGCTCCCACGGGCACTACGACGGCTTCACAACCCTACAACCGTCGCCCAATCGGCGAAGCCCCGGTCCGAATGTTCATCCCTATGTCCAATGACTTATCCAACCGGGGCAACGAAGATGAGCACTGCAGTCAACAGGTTCGCCCTCAACCACCTCTCCCTAAGGAGGACCAATGAATAGGAAGAAAATCGCACTCTTGGCCCTTGTGGCCTTCGGTGCGCTGATGGCAGTTCCGGCAGTCGGTCTCGCCGTGACGCCAGCAACGCTGTCCCATGACGCCAGTTCTGTCCCGTCGGATTTCTCGCCGGGCATTGCAATCAACACCCTGTGGGTTGTTGTTGCGGCAACGCTCGTCATCTTCATGCAGGCAGGGTTCGCCCTCTTGGAGATCGGTTTCTCGCGTGGAAAGAACGCGGGCACGATCGTCGCCAAGATCCTGACGAACTTCTCCATCGCTGCACTGATGTGGTGGATCTGCGGATTCGCCCTCGCGTTTGGCAATGGCAAGTACGTCGGCAACTCGGGTGGGTTCCTATTCAAGATGCCGGCTCTCGCTGACGGTGTACCCGGTGGTGGATATGCCCAGTCGGTTTTCGGGGTCATGTCCTTCTCGAGCGCAAGCGTGTCGTCGAAGTTCCTGTTTCAGATGTCGTTCTGCGCCGTTTCGTTGGCGATTGTCTGGGGAACGACGCTTGAACGGATCAAGTTCGGCGCGTACATCATCTACGCGGTTGTCTTTGCTGGGCTGATCTACCCACTCGGAGCCCACTGGGTCTTCGGTGGTGGGTTCCTCCAGTCCGGCGGTTGGATCGGCGGCATCGTTGGGGTACAGGACTTTGCTGGCTCCACAGCGGTGCATCTGATTGGCGCGACGGGCGCACTTGCAGCATTGCTGCTGCTTGGGCCACGGCGTGGCAAGTACGGCCCAGACGGAAAGCCACGGGCAATCCCAGGGCACAACATGCCTCTGTTCGGGCTTGGCGTGATCATCCTTCTGATCGGTTGGATTGGCTTCAACGGCGGCTCCACACTGAATGCGATTGACGGCCGGTTCCCTGAGGTAGTGACAATCACCATGGTCGCTGCGGGCGCAGGCGTGCTGATGGCACTCCTGGTTGCCAAGCTGAAGACAGGCAACATCGACATCGGCATGGCTGGCAACGGCATGATCGCCGCTCTCGTAGCGATCACAGCAGGGTCCGGCTATGTGGCCCTCTGGGCCGCGCCAATCATTGGCGGAGTTGCCGGGATCATCGTTGTCCTCGGCGTCTATGCCATTGACAAGAAGATTGACGACCCGGTTGGTGCACTCTCAGCACACGGCTTGGCCGGGATCTGGGGAACGTTGGCCTGTGGCATCTTCACAGTCCCAGCGCTCGCCAAGTACAACGCGTTCGGTGACCCTGCTGGTGGACTTGTATACAGCGGGTCCTTCAAGCAGCTGATCGCACAGGCAGTCACGGTGGTAGTTGCTTTTACATTCGTATTCGCAATGTCCTTCGTCACCTTCTGGGTGATCAAGAAGACGTACGGCCTCCGCGTAACACCAGCGGAAGAGAACGCTGGTCTGGACATCTCAGAGCACGGCATGTATGGCTACCCAGAGCAGTTCATCCCCGCGCCAGAGCTCGTTGGCTATGGCGCTGTCCCAGCCCTGGACCGTATTGGTACAGGGCCCGTCTCTGACCCGGAGGTAACGGCATGAAGATGGTCGTCGCATATATCAGGCACGAATCATTCGAGCCAATCCGAGAGGACCTGCTGCGGCTGGGCTTCCCATCACTCTCGATTAGTGAGGTGAAGGGGTCCGGCAGGCAGAAGGGCATCACTGAGCACTACCGAGGTGCCACTGTGACCAACTACCTGCGGCCGAAGATCAAGCTGGAGTGCGTCGTCTCTGACGGGGATGTGCAGACCATCGTTGATGCGGTCCTCACTCACGCAAGGACCGGCAACGTCGGGGACGGGAAGGTGTTCATCCTCCCTGTGGAGCAGTCGTATCGAATCCGAACTGGCGAGTCAGGTGAGGAAACCCTCCAGACACACCCTGACGGAGAGGCCTAGAAGCGGCTCACGCTGGGGCGATGACGGGGGTGGCGGTGCCGGGGGGTTCCGCCACCCTCAGCTCCAGCAACTATCTAAGGCTTGGTCTGTGAAGTCTTGGAGGTAGAAGCAGGCGTGTAGTCCTTCGCGACCGTTCCGTTTGATCGGACTGTTGCGGAGGGCGCCTTGCTCTTGATAACAACTGGGAAGGAGCCTGCGGCTGGAGCGCCATTGGCAAGAACGGCTTGGCCGCCAAGCATCGCGGGGCTGATCTTCCAGTTGAGAAGATGAGGCCCAGGGATGGATGGGTGGACGTGCCAGATGAAGGTTGCTGTCGCGCCCGGCGCTAGCTCGCCAAGAGTCCAAGAGTTTGAGAGCGCGGTATCACCATCGATTGGCCCGAGGTCGAGAAACCAAACGTGCTTCCAGTGTTCGGCGAGGCCCGGTTGGCTGTCCACATTGGAGAAGGCGGGTGCGCTTGTCCCCGAGACGCCTGTGGTCAGGGTGATGGTCACATTCGGGATAGGCCGGTTACCAAGGTTGCGAACAGGGATCTTCAGTACTGCGCCCTTGTTGATGTGCTGAGAGATAGGGAAGGAGATTCCGGGTGTGGCGACAGTGAAGCTGCCATCCGCGTGAGACTGGTTTGACCCAGAGGTCGAACCGCCACAGGCTGAAATGGCGAGCGTGCCGCTGATCACGGCGATGGTTGTAAGACTCCTCCTCACAGCCGCGGCAGCGTACCACCGTCGGACCGGGGCGCATCACAGTCGGGTAGTTGAGCCCGGTTTTGAACCGGCGGGTTCGGCGCTCGTTCGCGCCATATTGAAAGAAGGGACATCCCGGTTTAGCGGCGAAGATGCTGCTGTCGTAATGTTCCAACCCCAAGGGGGGTATCCATCCGGGTACCCATGATGGGGAGGAAGAGAGAGATCAACAGGTTGCCAACCGTAGGCGAGAGAGCACTGATGCCGGCTAAAAACCTCCTTGAGGAGGCTGGCGACATGGTGATTCTGACCGGCAAAACGCTGGTCAGCGCGGTCAAGCCGCCCTATCCGTACGGTGGCGAGTTCGTCAGCCAGTTCCTTTTCGCGCTCAAGCTCTGCTGGTTCCCTCTGCTTATTTCGACCGTTGCCTTCGGCTACGGAGCACCCGGTTTGCAAGCCTCCAACTTTCTCGTTCTGTTCGGAGCGATTGACCGCCTTGGTGGTTTCTTCGTCCTTGCCTCTATCCGAGAGTTCGCGCCGACGGTGACCGCAATCGTCTTGGCGGGCGTCGCAGGCACCGCGATCACAGCTGACCTTGGTGCCCGCAAGATCCGGGAGGAGCTCGACGCACTCCAAGTGCTCGGCGTTGATCCGATCAAGAACCTCGTCGTCCCACGATTCCTCGCCCTGATGCTTGTGACGGGACTGTTCGACGTTTACGCACTGATCTTCGGAATCTTCGGCGGCATCATCGCCACCCTCGTCAACGGTGCGCCGCTCGGGCCATTCTGGGCCACCTTCTTCACTAACGCTTCCACAGTTGACCTTTGGGGTTCCGTAGTCAAGTGCACTCTGTTTGGTGCGATCATCGCGATCGTCTGTTGTTACAAGGGCATGACCGCCTCGGGTGGTGCGGAAGGCGTGGGCCGAGCAGTGAACCAGGCCGTCGTTATTGCTTTCTTGGGTATTTTCGCTTTCAACTACGTCTTCACCCAGACCCTGTTGGCAACGCACCCTGAGATCCAGGTGATCCGATGAGTGCCATCAGCACCAAGGGGAATGGCTGGCTCGAATCCACTGGGGTTCTACTCCGCTTCTGTGGGCGCATCATGGGCGAGGTCTACAGCCTCAAGGTCTTCCGCTACTTCGGGGAAGCACTGCGCCAGTGCGGGATTCTGATTCTGTCCTCCACGATCGTGATCTGGAGCTTGATCTTCATCATCGGCCTGCAGTGCGGCATTGAGGGGGCGTACTTCAACCGCTCCGTTGGCTCGCCCGCCTACGCCGGCGTGTTCGCCGCATGGTGTGACCTGAGAGAGCTTGTGCCGTACTCCTTCGGATACATGATGGCCGCCAAGGTGGGAACGGGCATCGTTGCCGAGCTTGGGTCGATGCGGATCAGCGATGAGATCGACGCCCTTGAAGTGATGGGCGTTCCATCCATGACCTTCCTCTGCTCAACCAAGCTCCTGGCAGCGTGGATGGTCCTGCCATTTGTCTACCTCAGCGGCGTCGGCGCAGGGTTCTTCGCCAGTTACCTCGCCGTCGTGCAACAGATTGGCGAGGTCTCATCCGGTGGCTACCAGCTGATCTTCTGGATGTTCCAGAACCCACCCGATCTTCTGTACAGCGTGATCAAGGGAATGGCCATGGCCACAACCATTGTGCTTGTCGGTTGTTATTACGGCTACAACGCGAGCGGAGGGCCTGTAGGTGTGGGTACTGCAACGGCAAAATCAATGGTTCTGAATATCGTGCTTGTGCACGTGATTGGAATGTTGGGCACACAACTCTTTTGGGGTGCGAATCCCAGGGCACCGATCGGGGGATAGGTATGAGCATGGAAACCACAGACGACTACCAATGGCACACGGGGCGCACTACTCCCGTTGAGAACGCGGCGATCGAGTTCATCGGCGTGAAGAAGGCTTTCGGTCGCAACCAAGTCCTGAATGGGCTTGACATGGCCCTGCCAGAGGACCAGATTTCGATGATCCTGGGGCCGTCAGGTACGGGTAAATCCGTCTGCATCAAGCACATGGTCGGCCTGCTTTACCCGGATGACGGTGACGTCCTGATCCACGGGCAGTCAGTGCCTGCCATGCCGGATGACGACCTCTTTGAAATGCGCAAGAAGTTTGGCGTTCTGTTCCAGGACGGCGCGCTCTTTGGCTCAATGAACCTCTACGACAACGTTGCTTTCCCGCTCCGCCAGCACACGGATAAGGGCGAGGACGAAATCGCCCACATCGTCAACCAGCGCCTGGACGAAGTCGGCCTGGGTGACGCAAACGACAAGATGCCCAACGAGCTCTCCGGCGGTATGCGCAAGCGCGCAGGGTTCGCCCGCGCGCTCGTCCTCGATCCAGACATCGTGCTCTTCGATGAGCCCGACTCAGGCCTCGACCCTGTCCGGACCGCGCTTCTCTGTGAGCTGATCCAGGAGATCCACGCCGAAAACGGCGGGGCGTATGTGGTCATCACCCACGACATTGCCTCCGCTCGACGTGTAGCCGAGTACATCGCCGTGCTTTGGAAGGGCCAGATTGTTGAATCCGGCGCGGCCACCGACCTATTTGAATCCTCGAATCCCTTCGTTCGTCAGTTCCTGTCGGGCGAGTCACAGGGTCCGTTGGGGATGGAGTAAGCGTGAACCTCGCCCGCGGAGCAGCTGTTGGTGCGCTCGGCGCGGCGGTCCTTGTGCTCGGTTTTGTCCTTCTCGGCGGCGGCGGAGGCCATCAATACAAGGTGTTCTTCAAGACTGCCGGACAGCTAGTCAAGGGCGATGAGGTCCAAGTTGGCGGCCGTGGCGTCGGTTCAGTCCAGGCGATTTCCCTGACCAAGGACAACCAAGCACAGGTTGACATCATCGTGGACGACGAGTTCGCACCCCTGCATCAGGGGACCAACGCGGTTGTGCGTCTCACCTCGCTCTCAGGAGTGGCCAACCGCTACATCCAGATGACCCTTGGGCCCAACAGTAACCCGGCAATTCCCGACAACGGGACCATCGCACAGGACCACACGACCTCTGTAGTCGACCTCGACCAGATCTTCGACACACTCGACGCGCCCACACGGAAGGGACTCCAGGGCTTCTTCCAAGGCAGCGGTGCTTGGTTTAAGGGCAAGGAGAAGCAGGCCAACCTTTCCGCCTACTA
This sequence comes from Actinomycetota bacterium, assembly GCA_009699865.1. GTDB lineage: Bacteria > Actinomycetota > Thermoleophilia > Solirubrobacterales > Solirubrobacteraceae > WLNJ01. Next base: position 39,997 of record WLNJ01000006.1, on the reverse strand, counting down.
CTTCAACCCAGCGCTCTCAACCTCCGCCGACGTCTTCTCGCAGATCTCTGATGACCAGAAGACCCTGGGGCAAGCCGTTACAGCCACTGCGGGTGCGATGGGGGCGATCGCCTCCCGCCGCGATGACCTCTCTTCCGCCGTCCAGAACGCAAACCAGTTTGCCGGTTCCATCGCCGCCGAGAACGCGTCCTTCTCGCAGGCACTGGCCAAGCTGCCCGCCACTCTCCAGCGGGCCAACACCACCTTTGTGAACCTGCGGTCATCGCTTGACGACATTCAACAGCTTGTTGATGTGTCCAAGCCGAACACGGTTGGTCTGCCGGCCTTCTTCACAGCGCTTCGGCCGGCCGCAGCGGAGGCAGTTCCAGTGTTCAACACCTTCGCAGGCATGATCTACAAGTCGGGCGCGAACAACGATTTGACGGACACATTCCACAACGCGCCGACCATGCAGAATCTTGCCAGCGGCGACGCGAACAAGGCTTTCCCTGAATCGATCAAGTCGCTCCAGAGCGGCCAGAGCGTGCTCGAGTTTGCCCGCCCGTACACAGTGGACCTTGTCGGTTGGATCCGTGAGTTTGGTCAAGCGACAGCCTTCTACGATGCGAACGGGCACTATGCCCGAGTCTCCCCGGCCTTCAACGCCTACACCTACAACAGCGGCACCAACAACCTTTCAGTGCTTGACGCCGATCAGCGGCTTTCGATCTACGGCGACGCGGCCTTCTTGGGCAAGGGGACTGGTAAGCAGAACATGCGCCGGTGCCCAGGTGCCGCAGCAGCAGCGCCAAGCGGTATGACCTGGCCTTTCCTCAGTGGCGGAGCCACCGGATGCGACGCAGCAGCGGTGCTGCCAGGCTCATGAAGCGCCTTCTCGCCATAGGTGGAGTTCTAATCGTTGGCGCTGGCGTCCTCGTCTTTGGCGTCGCCGCTGGTGATTCAGGCAGCTATCGCGTCAGGGCAATCTTCGACAGTGCAAATCAGGTGACTGTGGGCGAGGAAGCCCGTGTCGCCGGAGTCACCGTTGGCGTGATTGAGCAGCTTGATGTAACCGATGACAACAAGGCAGCCGTAACCCTGCGGATTGACAACCCTGGCTATCAGGACTTCAAGACCGACGCGCACTGCGTGATTCGTCCACAGTCGCTGATCGGCGAGCAGTACGTTGACTGCAGCCCAACGAGGCCAGTCCCACCAGGGGGAAAGCCGGCGCCGTCCCTCTCGACAATTGCTTCTGGGGCAGGACAAGGGGATCATCTTCTTCCCGTTGAGAACACCTCGTCACCCGTCGGGATTGACCTGATCAACAACATCATGCGTATCCCGCAGCGGCAGCGTTTCGCGGTGATCTTGAATGAGTTTGGGGTTGCGCTTGCGGGCAACGGACAGACGCTCAACACAGTCATCCGCCGAGCCAACCCAGCTCTCCAGGAGACCGACAAGGTCTTGCAGATCCTTGCCGACCAGAACACGACGCTCGCCAACCTCGCCGAGAAATCTGACCAGTCACTCGCACCGCTAGCTCGCGAGCGCGCCTCTGTGGCTGGCTTCGTTCGCAACTCCGAGGTTGTCTCAAGAGCGAGCGCCGCCAAGGGTGCCGCGCTGCAGCAGAACTTTGAGAAGTTCCCAGCCTTCCTGCAACAGCTGACACCGACCATGAACCAGCTCAGCGCGTTCTCAAGCGCGTTCGGCGGGGCACTGAAGCCACTTCAGGGCCACACGGCTGCGATCAACAGCACCGTCGCCCACCTGCCTGCCCTCGCCAATTACTCGATTGATGCGTTCCAGACACTGGGTAGCCCGGTTGCAACAACCGCGAGCACTGTCCTCACGAACCCAGCCGTGTTGACGGCCCTTGGCAACACGAAGACGATGGCTGCGGGACTCAACCCATTCGCCACTGGTCTCGGCGGACTGCTTGAGAGCGTTCAGAAGACGGGCGGCTGGGAGTACCTGATGCAGACCCTCTACTTCCAGACCGGCGTCGGTAACGGTTTCAACGAGTTTGGTCACTATGTAAGAGGCGAGCTTCTGGTCTACCCAATCGCCGCCTGTGCCACTACGGAAGTTGGCCGAGGTAGTACATACGGCGCATGCAGCGCAAACTTCGACCACGGCGAAGAGCCCACCGTAAATGCTGCCGCTGCGATGGTCTCCCGCATTGCGCACGCCGGCGGAAGCGTTATCTCCCGACCATTCGGTTGGCAGAACTGGTCTCGTCCGCTGAAGCCGGCCCGGGCCGCACAGCCAAGAGCGAAGGCCCCATCAGCTTCAGCCCCGCAGTCCAAGGGTGTCCCACCGGCGACGACAACACCTACAACAACTCCCCAACCACCAGCTGACACCAATGCTCAGGCGAACGGGGCAATGCTCAAGTACCTGCTCGGGGGAGGGAAGCGATGAGGCGCAGTAACTCCATCGCCGGCAACCCAATCCTCATCGGCGGGGCCACGATTCTGATCACGGTTGTTGCCGTGTTCCTCGCGTACAACGCCAACACAGGCCTGCCATTTGTCCCTAAGTACAAGGTCACCGCCCAAGTTCCAAATGCCAACAGTCTCGTCAAGGGCAACGAGGTCAAGATTGGCGGGTCACGAGTCGGCATGGTCACCGCGATCACCCCGAAGACATGGGCGGATGGGCGGACCACTGCCCTGATTGAGATGCAGTTGGACAAGAAGGTTGAGCCGATCCCAAGCGACTCGACAATCGAAGTCCGCCCAGTGTCCCCTCTAGGTCTGAAGTATGTGGATATCCACCGCGGGAAGGCTACGACCGGGTTCGCAACGGGCACGACCATGCCGATCTCGGCCGCAACTCCAAAGCCCGTCCAGATTGACGACATCTTCAACATGTTTGATGAGCCGACCAGAGTCGCCTCCAGCGCCAACCTGATCGAATTCGGTAACGCCATTGGCGGTCGTGGGCTTGACCTCAACCAGACTCTCCGCAACCTTGGGCCGCTGCTCGCCAACCTGCAGCCTGTGATGAAGAACCTCAGCAATCCCAGCACGGGCCTTGTGCGGTTGTTCCCCGCCCTCAATAACGCGGCATCCCAGACAGCGCCGGTGGCTGAGCAGCAGGCATCACTGTTCATGGGAATGGACACAACATTCGGCGCGCTGGCCACGGTCACAGATTCGATTCAGGCGTCGATCGAGGGTGGGCCTGCCGCGCTGGATGCAGCGACGACACAGCTCCCGCTGCAGCGTCCGTTCCTTGCTCACTCAGCAACCTTCTTCAAGACGCTCACACCAGGAACCAAGGCCCTTGGTGCGTCGGCAACGACGCTTTCTCAAGCAGTCGTGGCGGGAGCGCAGCCTGGTGGCGGCGTTGACCGATCACCTGAGCTCAACACGCGCCTCGCAACCCTGTTTACGTCACTACAGACCTTCCTGACCGATGCCGATACGACCAACGGTGTCAGCAGGTTGACCGATACCACCACGGCGGCCAACCCAACGATCAGCTTCGTGGCTCCAGCACAGACAACCTGCAACTACCTCAGCGTTCTGCTTCGGAATGTGGCCAGCAGCTCAAGCGACGGCTTCACATTCACATCGGGTGGCGACGCGGGCGGCGGTGCTCTCCAGCGCGCACTCCCAATCGTTGGCGCAAACGGGCCAACCCCATGGAGCGCATGGTCATCAAACTCTGAGGGCGGCGCTTCCGGTAGCCCATTCACCAATCCTGATGGAGCGACCAAGACCTACGCGAATGGGCCAACAGGCGACGGTTCGTTCGGCACCAATTTCCTCCACTCCAACTCCTTCCCGTACACGGCAGCTCCGGGCCAAGCGGTCAAGGCCTGCAATGCGGGGAACGAGTCATTCCCATCAGTAGACGGGACGGCAACCCGGCAGTTCGCTCAGCTCGATGCTGCCACTGGCCTTAATCCATATGCCGGAACGCTCCACGATGCGACCACCCCACCAGCGACACCACCTGGCAAATGAGCACCAACGGAAACAGCACAACCGGCTCGAGCGCCAAGGGCAAGAAGGTCCCCCGTCGTCTGCGCCCGCAGAACAACCCGCGGCTTGCCACGGTGTTCCTCGCCGTTGCAGCCGTTGGCCTCTACCTTGGGTTTACGAAGGACGTACCGTTTACAGGTGGCTATCAGGTGAAGGCAGTCTTCACCTCGGCTAACTCAATTCGACCTTCATCCCCTGTCCGTATCGCGGGTGTGAACGTGGGCAAGGTGTTGGATGTAGAGCGTTATGGCAAGACGTCATCTGCCCTAGTGACCATGGAGATTGATGACAACGGTCTGCCAATCCACAAGGACGCACAGCTGAAGATTCGGCCACGGATCTTCCTTGAGGGCAACTTCTTCGTGGATCTTCAGCCGGGGACCCCGGCTGCCCCTGAAGTTTCAGATGGCGGAGTGATCCCGGTTACCCAGACATCCACGCCAGTACAGCTGGATCAGGTACTTACGAGCTTGCAATACGCATCGAGGCAGGATCTTCAGAATCTTCTGGTTGGGCTTGGGACTGGACTCAATTCCAAGCCGACCGCTGCTGAAAATGCGCAGCAGGATCCTGAGGTGCGCAACACGACTGGCGGTGAGGCGCTCAACAAGTCACTGAAGTGGACGCCTCAGGCATTCAAGGGCACTGCGATCGTGAATCAAGGGTTCCTCGGCGAGAAGCCAGGGGACCTCTCCAAGTTGATCGCTGGCCTGGCCACCTCGATGACTGAGCTGGGTCACAACGAGGCCACGCTCGCAAGCTTCGTCACTAACTTCAGTAAGACCATGTCCGGGCTGGGCTCCAATCCGACCGCGTTGAGGCAATCAGCTGCGCTCCTGGGGCCAACAATAAGCAACACCTATAACGCGCTTGGAAGCCTTGACAAGGCACTGCCTTCAGTCAGCGCCTTCTCCCTCGATCTCATCCCATCCGTGCGCGAGACTCCGGCCACTGTTGCCGTTGGTACGCCTTGGGCCGAGCAAACCGCTGCCCTCTTGGCACCCGCAAACCTTGGAGCGGTCATGAAGCTCCTCGGCCCGATAACTGCTGACACAGCTACGACCGTTGGCCAGCAGATCGCCTTCCTGCCACAAGCGACTGACATGGCCCAGTGCTTCTACTACAAGTTCCTCCCAACCGGTGACACGACGATTACTGATGAGGGCGCTACCTACGACTTCTCAACCGGACAGGCCGCATACAAGGACTTCTGGTTCGCTCTTGTTGGCCTCGCGGGCGAGAGCCAGAACTACGATGGCAACGGCCAGTTCATCCGCGCTCAGGCTGGTGGCGCCCAACAGACACAGAACAGTTCCACCGATGGCAACCTGAAGGTTGCAATGAACGAGTACAGCGACAGCGGGAACCCCCAGCTCCAGACCCCGCTGTTTGGAAACATGCCCAACAAGCCGCTCGGAACAAGCCCCAAGTACTTCGGGCGTGCCAACGCACCGGACTACAAGCCTGCGAACAAGTGCGTGACGTCACCGACCAACCAGCCGCTCAACCTCAACGACGCCAACGCGAGCAAGGGCTTGCCTGACCAGAACGGGTCCCCAGGCTGATGGGAACAGCAATCCGAAAGCACCTGAAGGACTTCGTTGCCGTGATCTCACTGGTTGTGATCGCCGGCGGCATCACCCTGTTCATCCTCGCGCACCAGAACATCGTTGCCCCGAGCTGGGTCCCCGTCTTGGGTAAGGAGACGTTCACCTTCAAGGCGCAGTTCTCCACCGCCCAAGCAGTGACACCGGGTCAGGGACAGACCATCAATGTCGCCGGCGTGCCAATCGGCCAAGTGACGGATGTCCAACTTGAGAATGGCCGAGCGATCGTGAGCATGGAGCTGAAGCCGAAGTTCCGTGACCGGATCCATCCTGATGCAACGATGCTGCTCCGGCCTAAGACTGGGCTCAAGGACATGGTCATCGCGCTGGACCCAGGGACCGCGGCAGGTGGGCCTGCTTTGAGGGCAGGCGACGTTCTTCCTGTCTCGCACACGCAGCCCGACGTCAACTTCGACGAGTTCCTCTCCGTGCTTGATGCTGACACGCGTGACTACCTAGTGCTTCTTCTGAACGGCGGAGGACAGGGACTTCTCAACAACGGACGCACCCTTGCCCAAGTACTGAGGAGGTTTGACCCCACTCAGCGAAACATCGCAAAGATCACTAGCCAGCTTCAGTACAGGCAGGCAAACATGAAGCACGTGACGACTTCGCTTGGACTGCTCCTCGATGAGCTGGGCAAGAAGGACACACAGCTGGCGGCATTCGTCGACAGCAGCAATGCCGTGCTCGGCGACTTCGCGGCCCAAGAGTCCAACCTGAAGAAGACCATCAGCCTCTTGCCAGGGGCGCTTGCGGCCACCAACTCGGCCGTCAAGAATGTGAACACGTCCTCCCTGATTGCTGGCCCAACACTTGAGGCTCTCCGTCCGTCGGCTCGCGGATTGACGGCGGTCCAGGTCGCTTCACAGGATTTCTTCTCCCAGACGATCACTGCGATTCAGACACAGCTGCGGCCATTTGCAGCTGCTTCAGGTCCAAGCTCAGTGCAGCCTGCGCTGAGAGACCTGGCCCCAGCTTCCAAGGATCTTGCTGGTGCTGGCCCAGGGCTGGTCAAGACCGGCAAGAGCTTGAACTACGGCCTGAATGAGCTGGCCTACGACCCTGCCGGTGATGTCCCGTCCTACATGTTTGACCTGTTCTGGCTTGGCCACAACACGAGCGCCCAGCTGATCAACCAAGATGCCGCGGGACCAGTGCGCCAGAGTGTGTTTCTAGGCTCGAGGCATGCGTTCAGCACGATCTACTCGATCCTGGGAGAGGTCTGCGCTCCTGCAGGTAACTTCAGCGTCGGCAGCCCCAGCGCATGGGCTACGGTCGAGCTCCTCCGCCCACCACGCCCATCAACCGTTCCAGCCCCAGTCTGCAGAGGCTCCTAGCTAGTGCAAAAACAAGCACCCACACTTCCTAGGCTCCTTGTCATGGCGACGTTTGCGCTCTCGTGCTTCGGCCTGATTCTGTTCCTCTGGGTTGCGTTCGGTGGTCCAGTCCCATTTGCAGCAAAGGGCTACCGCGTCAGCGTCAACTTTGAGGCTGCCGGTCAGCTGGCCAGTCAGGCTGATGTTCGGATCAGCGGAGTTCCCGTCGGCAAGGTCGCGTCCGTTCAGCTAGCGAAGGGCAATGCAACCAGGGCTGAGCTTCAGATAGACCCTCGTTACTCTCCGATCCCAGCTGACACGAAAGCCATTCTTCGAACAAAGACACTGCTGGGGGAGACCTATGTAGAGCTCACTCCGGGTAACAGGGCCAACGGTGTCGCCCTGGCTGATGGCGCGACTCTCCCTGAGAAGCAGGTTCGTCCACAGGTGACCATCGACAGGATCTTCGCGGCATTCGATGCCCCAACCCGTAAGGGCTTCCAGGATTGGCAGCAGGGCGCTGCCGCGGGGCTAGCTGGACGCGGGGGAGACATGAATGATGCCTTCGGCAACTTGCCAGCCTTCACGGATACGGCGGATCAGCTGATGAGCGTCCTCAACAGCGAATCAGCAGCCGTCAAGGGCCTTGTACGAGACACCGGAACGGTGTTCACAGCGTTGACCGAACGCAGCAATCAGTTCCAGCAGCTGATCACAAACTCCAACGCGGTCTTCACCACTACTGCCCAGCGCAACCAGCAGCTCGCTCAGACATTCCAGGTCCTGCCGACCTTTGAAGCTGAGAGCACCAAGACACTCACCCGCCTGAGCGAATTCGCTCAAGATGCTGATCCCCTGATTCAGCAACTTCAACCTGCAGCTGAGCAGCTGAGCCCGATCCTGGTCTCTGCCGGCCAGCTTGCGCCGTCGTTGAAGACGGTCACGACCAAGCTTGGTGGGCTAGAGGACGCATCGGCTGCCGGAGTCCCTGCGCTTGGACTGTTCCTTAACGGCGACGTAAGCCACAAGGGCCTGAGCGACGTGCTCGGTCAGCTAGATCCATTCCTCCAGCAGCTCAACCCAATGCTCAGCTTCTTGGGGGTCTACAAGACGACAATCCCTGCGTTCCTTGGCAACGCGGCCGGGACAACCCAGGCCACTGACGGGATTCCGCTTCCGTGGGCTCCGACTGGAGCTCATTACCTGCGCGCCTCAGCCCCACTCAACCTCCTTTCGCTGGTTGCATTCCCAGACCGGCCGAGCACTAACCGAACGACCCCCTACTTCAGCGCATCAGGTGGGGTCCTTCCAAGCAGCTTCCAGCTGAAGGGCTACCAAATCAGTCAGTGCAGCGGTTCGGTCGTTCCTAACGCCCCCGCTACGGCGGACGCCCCGGACCATCCTGTTGGTGCCACGCCACCGTTTGATGCGGACGCCACGCTCGCCCAGGCCATTAAGGCGATGGCTTTCTCGGGCACAACCAATGCTCCGTTTGCTCCTGCCTGCACACTGCAGGACAACGTCAGTGGCTTCTCCCAGCTGTTCCCAGAAATCGCAGCGGCTCCCTGAGCACGCGCTGAGGGTCTGAGGCGGTCAGCCGGCTATGTCCCAAACCCCAGAACAGACTGGCCGTCTGTCATCGGCACTGACTGCGCTCTCACATTTCTGCGCAGCCAACAGGCGGGTTGTTGCGCTCTTCGCGGTTTTGCTGGGGCTGAGCTTTGCTGGCGCAGCGCTCTTCGGCTTGAAGCCTTCTGCGGGCACGGATTCGCTAGTCCCCAAGGCCAGCGCGGCGGCAGCGTCGACAGATCAGATTCGGGCAAGGTTCGGCGACGACACTATTGCTGTGATGGCGCAGGAGAACCTGCGCGTGCTTCTGCTGACGACGGACATCGGCCGGCTACTGCAACTAGAGGGCTGTCTAGGGGGGCATGTTCCCAAGGGCGCCCAGCCATATGGCGGCGCGGCTAGTCCCTGCGCGAGGATCGCCAAGAGCGGGTCGGTCAAGCGTGTCTACGGACCAGCAACCTTTATCAACGAGGCCGCTAACCAGCTAACCGCTGCGCTGAGCACGGAGCTGAAGGGAGCTGCGATCCGAGTCGAGACCGCATCGGCCAAGGCCCGCCGTGAGGCTCTAGCAGCAGGAAAGACTCAGCAGGAGTCTGCGGCAGCCGCGGCAGCAGCCGGTGAGGCTGAGCAGAGAAAGTCAGCCGCATTACTTGCGAGGCTTCAGGTCCAGACGGGGATTAAGGGTCTTCCCAGCATCGCTAACCAGGACTTTGTTTCGCTGGTTGCGTTTGATGCCAGTCGCGGGGTAGGGCAGCCCAAAGCTCAATTCTCCGGATTGTTCCCGTCAGCTGAGGCCGCCTTGATTCAGGTGCGTCCACGAACGGGTCTGACCGATGCCGCCAAGCGGGAACTCGTTAAGAATGTTGAGGCAGCAACTCGGATGCCAGACTTCCATCTCCGCAGCGGGCAGTACGTCGTTACTGGCGCCAGCGTGTTGGCTGACTCGCTCGCCGATGAGGTTGCGGCAGGTGCACTTCCATTGCTCCTTGCGGCGGCACTCCTGATGGCGCTTGCCCTTGGGTTGGCGTTTCCAGTCCGAGCAAGGCTTCTCCCGCTCCTGCTTGCCCTGCTGACCACGTCTTTGGTCTTCGGAGGAATGGCCATCCTCGGCCTTTCCTTCACGGTTGCGGCAGTCGGTGGCGTTCCCGTCCTGATCGGCTTGGCAGTTGACTACGCGGTGCAGCTTCAGGCCCGGGCAATTGAGTTGGAGCAGTCGGTCGGGGCGTCTGTGGAGGAAAGCGTTGTCCAGGCGACTGGGGTTGCCGGGCCTCCAATCGTTGCTGCCGCGATGGCGACCGCAGCCGGGTTCCTAGCCCTGATGCTGTCGCCTGTGCCCATGGTGAGAGGCTTTGGCCTTGTTCTCGTGGCAGGAGTTGGAATTGCTCTCGTAGCGGCGTTCGCTGTTGGGTCAGCTGGCTTGGCCGGCGGGTTAGCTGCGCCCAACCTCACTGGACGGGCAGCGGACTGGATTGACTCTGCGGGACTTGGGATCAAGGGGCTGGTCGCGCCGGTCGGTCAGCGCCTGAAGGGCAAGGACCGCGGCTCGACTGTTGCGGGGCTCTTGGTGCGTAATCCCGGGCGAGTCCTCCTTGTAGCTCTGGCGCTATCGCTGGCCGGGTGGGCCGTGGAGGGGAACCTGGCGGTGGAGTCCGACATTACGAGGCTTGTTCCGTCAGGGACGCCAGCGCTGAGGAACCTTGAAGCGCTCCAGGCCCAGACAGGTGTTGCTGGTGAGGTGGATCTACTTCTGACGGGAACAGGGGTAACTGATCCCGCGACGCTGAAATGGTTAGCCGGTGTTGAGTCTGGTGCCTTGCAGCGCTGGGGTTATTCGCCCAAGACTGGTTGCCGTGGGGCTGCGCTATGCCCGGGTGTCTCACTCACTGACCTTGTCAGTGGGAGTGGGTCGCCAGCCGAGACCAAGGCGGCCCTTGACGCGGTCCCCGAATACTTCAAGTCGGCGGTAATCACTGCCAACGGTGATGCGGTGCTGACCAGCTTCGGCGTGAGGCTGATGCCGCTGGCGGACCAACAGGCAGTGTTTGATGACTTGCGCGAGCGGGCCAAGACTGCCCCGGCTGGGATTACGGCACAGGTGGGCGGCCTGCCGGTGATAACTGCTTCAGCAAACGAGCGTCTCTCAGATGCCGGGTCCCGGAGGCTGATTACCTTGGTCGCTCTTCTCGGAGCGGCTCTAGTTCTGTTTGTTGCCCTTCGGTCAGCGCGACGCATCGCGGTTCCGATCGCGGCAACTGCGCTCGCAACTGGTTGGGCCACGCTCGCTCTGTGGATCTTGGGGATTGACCTCAATCCTCTGTCAGCGGCGCTCGGTGCTCTGGTCATCGCCATCGGAACTGAATTCGCGGTGTTGCTATCCGAGCGTTCGCGGGCTGAACAGCTGAAGGGAGTAGGCGTGGAGGACGCGCTGACGCACGCCTTTGCGACGACGGGTCGGGCTATCGGCGTCTCAGCTCTAACTGTGATCACTGGTTTTGGAGTTCTGCTCCTGAGCGATATCCGAGTTCTGCGCGACTTTGGATTGGCCACGGTTGTTGATCTCCTTGTGGCGCTGGCAGCAGTGGTGATCATCGTTCCGGCAATGGTCAGAGTGCTTGACCGGCGGGGGAATCAGGCCTAGTGAAAAGGCAATCCAGGCTAGTCGGGGTTGTCGTCCTTGCAGTCATCGGGGTCTCGATCCTGGTCGCAACCTCCGAGCACAAGGGGAGTGGGGCTCGAGGGCCTGCTGTGGGGAGTTCGATGCCAGTGTTTGCAGCACCGCTTGCCCTGTCGACCCTCGTGGGAGATGTCAACATTTCTGATTCGGCCTGTGGGGTCAAGCTGAAGGGTGCTTTCACATCCTGCTCCGCGCTCAAGGCGGGACCAATGATTATTGGGTTTGTGACGGTCTCCGACAAAGACTGCGCCGGCCTAGCCGATTCCTTCCGCCACCTCGAATATTCGGGGGCAACTCCCGTTCTGGTCGGACTGCAAGGCTCACGGAGCCAGCTGCGCAAGTTTGCGCTACGGGCTCCCGGTGTGACCGTCGTGCAGGACCGGGACGGGGCACTGTCTACGCGTTACGGAATCGCTGTCTGCCCGACAGTTGTTGTGGCTTCCCGCGGAGGTGAGGTCCGTGGGACTCTGATCGGGTCTGACACAACAAATCCTGCCTGGCTTGCCAACAAGGTCTCCGAGCTGCTTCAGTGATGGAGGCAATCCGGGGCAGCGTCACCGAGGAGTTGGCTGCGGAACTCCCCGGCATTGGGATCCTCTGGGTTCCGGTCGAGGGGGCTGCGCGCCCGGATTCGCTGGGACTTCAGCTCGAACTGGACCACGCCGCAGACCGAATTACAGGCGCGACCGCAGTTCTCGCAACCACAGAACCCATTGCAGCCCATTACAGGGCCCTCAGAGCCCAGCTGGGAATGGATCCGGACTCTGGCTCCGGAACTCTTGAATCGATCGTCAGAAGGCGTCTGTTGGAGGGCGGCTTCCGGCCAGCGGGAATTCCAGGCGATGCCCTAGCGCTGGCCACTCTGGAAACAGGAGTCCCGCTGTGGGCCCTCGCCTTAGAACCAGTTGAGGCTGAAGCCGGTGAGCTGGCCGCCGGCCCCGCCCTGTCCTTAGACGTTGACAAGCAAACAGGAGCCGTCTCGATCTTCAACGGAGAACTTCCCGTTTGCGTCCTGTTCGGTGAGCCGGTAGCCGAGGCAGTGGTATCGAAGAAGTGCAGGTCGTACGTGGTTGTTGCCTTAGTTGCTCCAGGGGTTCTCGCAGAGGTCTGCGCGCTTGCCCTTGAGCGGGCTGCTGAGCTCTGCCAATCGCCCTGAAAAGAGGTGGCGCTGTCCGTGGTTGCCGCTGGTACCCTCGAGGTGTCGTGAGCGTAACTGCACCAGCACCCGAGCTTGTCCCAAGGGTCTCCTCGACCCTCGAGGCTGAGCGCGGCGCGCGGAGTGCGCTCCGGGCCCAGATAGCCAAGCTTGAAGCCCAAACGGCGCTACTTGTTGCTCAGGCTCACCCAGTTGCGCTTGAGCTTCCCGCTGTGCCGGGCACGGTCCCAAGGCTGCAACCGCTCGCAGCGCTTGAAGGCCGCAGAGACCTGATGGCAAACCGACTTGAGGACGCTCGCCGGACGCTGACCCAGTTGAGGCAGCGCGAGGCAGACGCCAGGGGGCAAGTGGAGCTGATGCTCGCTGACCCAAAGGCCTACCGGTGGCTGCGGGTCTCGCGTGAGGATGCAGGTTTAGTTGGATGCGGTCACTGGCATGTCCGCCCACGGCTTGGACTGATCGGCATGCTCGCCGGCTGGTGGCACGTGAAGATCTCATCCGGTTGTCCCTTATCCGGCGACAGCGGCAAGCGCCGCGCTCTCGACGGACAGTGAGGGCCCACTAGATGGGGAAGCGTTCTCGCGGTCGCTCAGGGGCTCCTACTCAGCCTCCAAGGCTCCCATCCAGCGGTAGGCCTGCTAGCTCTGGCTCCGCGCTCCAGCCCCCTGAGCTCGACGCTGCCGTCAATGATGGTGCACCCCCACCACCGTGGGCTCCATTGCCCCTGACTGAGATAGCTGTCGGGGTCGGCCTCTTGATGGCTGTGGGAGGGTTCCTGACCGGAGGGCGCACGGGCACGGCGATTCTCATTGTGGGCCTTCTGCTCGGATCGGTTGCTGGTTTTGAGCAGGCGTTACGTGAGCACCGCGCCGGGTTCCGTTCTCACGCCGCGGTTCTTGCTGGCCTGCCGGCCGCCGTTCTCGTTGGCCTGCTGGCGCTCGTTGGCGCTCCAGGAGTTGTTATCCCACCTGCCGCAGTGGGGTTGCTAATCGCCTGCTACCTGCCCCTTCGGTCTGACTTCAGCCGTAGGCAGGCCGACAGGGACCTCTAGGAGCTGACGGACTTCAGGTTCGGTTCGGTCTGAAGGCGGTCGGCAAGTTCAGTCCGCTGGCGTTGCGTGAGCGTGCCAACAGTGCGGGTCTCTGAAATTCGGGACTTGGCCAGGAAGCGTCGGCAGCGCGTTACTCCCCAGCGGCGCTGGCATGACAGAAGGTCGGCGACAGTCATGCTTTCGACTTCCCAAGGGTTGCTGAGAAGGACTCCTGCGACCTCGGTGTCCGCGGAGGCAATGTTTCGTTTGAGCGCCGCTCGGGCTAGGCGAACGCGGTTCGCTCTGGCGAGGGCCACCAGGTGCTGAGGCTCTGCTTTTGCTCGGGGCTGTGACTTGACGCTCATATTGAAATTCCTCCCATGTTGTAGGGCGTTAGCACTCACTCCCGGTAGGGAAGGCTACGCCCGGGGCGGCGGGGGCCGCCCTGCGTTTTCATCCAAAAATGACCTCTCCAAGTGACGTCCTCCAACGACCACCGGAGACAGGAGGGAACTTATACGAAAGGCGGCCACCCGCAAGTCCCCGAGCCTCAGAACATTCGCTCTTTGCTGGTATTACGTGAGAGATTGAGCCCATCCGAACGGACTCTTCCAACCTGACGGCGTGTCAGTCCGAAGGGAGAGGCCCGTGTTCGGCTTCGAATGTCTTCTTGACGGACGCGAAAGCGCCAAGTGCGCGATCAATGACCGCGTCGTCATGGGTCGCCATGACGCTAGTGCGCAAGAGGGCTCCACCCGGAGGGACAGCGGGGTGGATCGCGACATTGACGAAGACGCCAGCGTCGTAGAGCGCCTTCCAGAGGAGAATGGCTTTCCAGTCGTCCTCCACCAAGACAGGAACGACTGGTGTCACTAGGTCTCCCTCGCTTCGGATCACACTGAAGCCAATGGCCTCCAGCCCATCCGCAAGCCTGCGGGCGTTCTGAAGCAGACGGGCAAAAAGCTCCTTCCCCTCATCTGAGTCGATGATCTTGAGGGCAGCATTGGTGGCGCCAAGCGCTGCGGGTACTCCGGATGCGGTGAAGATGTACGAGCGGCTAGATACACGCAGGTAGTCAACGACATCCGCATCGCCGGCGATGAACCCTCCACAGGAAGCAAATGACTTCGAAAATGTCCCCATCCGAAGGTCAACCTTGTCGGTGATGCCAAACATCTCACTCGCACCGGTTCCAGTTGCTCCCAGGACGCCAACCGAATGAGCCTCGTCAACCATGAACCTCGCCCCGTACTGCTTGGCGAGATCGGCGATCTCGGGCAACGGGCCAACATCACCCTCCATTGAGTAAAGGCCCTCAGCGACCACAAGTACTCCGCCCCCGTCTTCGGACGCACGCTGAAGTTGGCGTTCCAGCTTGTCCAGTCGGTTGTGCCTGAAGGGCCGAAGCTTGGCCTTGGAGAGCATGATCCCGTCGAGGATTGACGCGTGCGCGGCCGAGTCAACAACGACGGTGTCACCCACGCCGAGAAGGGTCCCAAGTGCCCCCATGTTGGCCTGATGGCCGGTGGTGAACACGATGACGTCCTCCGTCCCCATCCAGAGAGCTAGGTGCTCCTCTAGCTCCACATGGAGTGGGGTGGTGCCGTTCAGGAGACGTGACCCAGTCAATCCGGTTCCGTACTTGTCTAGGGCAGCTCGGGCGCCTTCGATGACCCGTGGGTCGCCTGTCAGCCCGAGGTAGTTATTTGAGCCGAGCATGACGCGCTCAGAGCCCTCCATTTCAACGATCGGAGCAGCCGGCGATTCCACCAAACGGAAGTAAGGGAGAAGGTCCGCGTCGCGGGCAGCCTTGAGCTGCTCTTCGCGTTCGTGGCCTCGGACCTTCGAGAAGACATCAGGTGGAGTCGGCATGGTGGGGATGTAGGGTGCCTTTTGTGTCGGTCGAGATAACCCCAACAGCGTCCCGAAGGGACATGAGGGCGTTCGTGGAGTTTCCGTATCGCCTCTATCGTAACGAGCCGATGTGGGTGCCTCCGCTCAGATTTGAGCGCAAGCAGGTTCTGAACAGGAAGAAGAACCCGTTCTTCCATCACGCCGAGGCCGAGTACTTCCTTGCCCGCAGGAATGGCAAGGTGGTCGGCCGGCTGAGCGCTCACATTGATCGCAACCTGAACGACTTCCAGGACAACCGCTGGGGCCTCTTTGGATTCTTTGAGTGTGAAGACGACCAGGAAGCCGCCACAGCGCTGATCACAGCTGCCGCTGACTGGTTGCGCGAGCGGGGCCGTGACCGGGTGGTGGGCCCAATGAGCTTTACGACGAACGACGAGTGCGGAATCTTGATCGATGGGTTCGACCTGCCCCCATCAATTCTCACGGACTGGACAATGCCTTATTACCCTGGCCTGCTTGAGGGCACTGGCCTGAAGAAGGTAATGGACACCTACATGTGGAGCCTCTATGTCGATGACCGCGACAGCGTTCATCCGGCGATCTTCCAGATGGCCGATGAGGTCAAGACCAAGTTTGGAATTGACGTACGCCCGATGAACAAGAGGAAGCTGAAGGATGAGATTCCCAAGTTCATTGAGGTCTACAACGAGGCCTGGGCTCGTAACTGGGCCTTCGTTCCCGTGGAGCGAGAGGAAGCCGTTCACTACGCCAAGAACCTCAAGCCAATCATGGACAAGAACTGGGCTTACATCGCCGAGAAGGATGGGGAAGTGGTCGGTGCCTCGCTTACGCTCCCGGACTTCAACCAGGTGCTGGCCCACTTGAATGGCCGTCTCCTTCCATTCGGTTGGCTCAAAGCCCTTTGGTATCAGCGCAAGATCGACCGAGTCCGGGTCTTTGCGCTCGGCGTGCGCAAGGAATACCAGCATGCGGGGGTGGCGGCCAAGATGTACGCGCTTCACTACGACGCGGCAGAGCGCACACCTCAGTCCTGGGGCGAGACCGGCTGGATCTTGGAAACAAACATCCCGATGAATAGGGCGATGGAGGGAATGGGCGGGAAGATCATCCGCAAGTATCGGATGTACGAGCAACTTCTTGAGCCTGACGCCCAGCCGCAGGACCCCCAGCCTTTCGGGGGCTGACCCGGCTCCGACCGCGGCGGTAGGCATCATCGCTCTTGATGCCAGAGATTCCCAACAGAGACGACGAACTCTTTGAGGGCGAGCTGGTGGTTGACACCCTCACTCGAAGGGCAGCGGTTGTCCAGCGGGCGCAGGCATTGGCCCCAGTTGCAAAGGCTGCTGCGGTAGCGACGGTTGGCGCGGCAGCTGGTGCTGTCACCGCGGTCGTGGTCGCAAAGGTTTCTCAACAGCCACAGCGCAGGTTGCAGTCACGACGCCGTGGCGAGAGGATGCCGGCGATTGAATCGACCACGAGCATCCTGATTGACATTCACCGCCTAGCTGAGCGCTGAGCCTTCCGGCGGCGCCCTGCCGTCAGGTCAGCTTCCCTCTCCGGCGAGGAACTCGTTGGTGAAAACAGTGTCGGGGGCAACCGCTCCGCGTAGCTTCCCTGCCTTGGCCAAGTTGCGTACGAGCGCGTCCCACTCGGCGGGGGATTGCCAACCCCACGGGTGCCCATTGCGCGCAGTGTTGGCATAAACGAAGATTGCCGGCTCGGCTATGACCACCTTGCCCTTGTGGCGCTTTGCTGCCTTTGCCCCTTTGGCCTTGAGCTTCTTCAGCTCTGCGGCCGACGGCTTTGGCGGCAGAGCATTGGTGCAAGACCGGCCAACAGCCTGGAGGAACCGCCGAAGAGTCGAGCCATGGCCCGTCACAGTGTCGCGCGTTGCCACAAGGATGGTGGGCGACCCAAGGGTTTGGGCCGTGGACGTCTTTGGCCCTGCTGACTTTTCGCTGCCGTGCTGGAGTTGAATGCGGGTCAGCTGAGCAACTGAGATCAGCGGCGAGCCCCCATCGCGCGACCTGACTAGCTCATCTGGTGTCGTGACCGCTAGGTCAGCCCGTCCACTTGTGAGCATCTGTATCGGTACTGCCTGGATCGGCTCGGCCGTGAGGTTCACGTACAGACCGGCTTTGGTGAAGGCTCCTGTTGTCTGGGCCGCGGTTAGACAACGAGTCTTCTGGGCAAGGATTGGTGGCATGGAGACCGTCACGGGGGTCAGAGTTGAGGGAGTTGTGACATCGGACTTCGTTCCGCAGCCAACCGTGAAGGCAATCCCAAGTAGAACTAGGCCTGTTGGCGCGATGCGTGTCACTGCTCTGATTGTCGCAGGCGGGTCCACGGCAGCAACCTTGTTTGGACCGCGGTGAGCAGCAGGAAGGCCGCGAGCGCCAGCGCGGACAGGACAACTACCGCTGCATAGGCCCGTGCCGTAAGTAGTTGTGGGAGTGCCTGTTGGATGACGAAGCCCAGTCCAGAGTCACCCCCAGCCTGCTCTGCGAAGACTGCTCCGATCACGCTGATCACGACCGCAATCCTGAGGCCAGTGAGGGCGCCTGGAAGAGCTGCGGGTGCTTCCACAAGCCGGAATCTGCGTAGCCGTGGGGCCCCGAAAGATCTTGCCACCAGATCAAGCTCTGGGTCGATGCCTGCGAGGCCGTCAAGGATTCCAACAACGACCGGGAAGAAGGCCACAAGGGCGACGATTACAACCTTGGGCCCCGTGTCATATCCCAACCACACAACGAGAAGACTCGCGATCACAGGAATTGGGACCGTCTGGGAGGCGACCAGCACGGGGTAGACGGAGTTGCGGAGCGAGCGGGAGAGGTGGATGCCAATAGCCGCTGCGATGGCTACTACCAAAGCAACGCTGAGGCCCAGGAGTAGCTCTCCAGCCGTTACTAGGAGGGCAGACCAGAGGATTCCCCGGTCGGTCCAGAGAGCGTGTCCCACATCGGTAGGAGAGGGTAGGACGAGTTGATCCACGCCCGAGAGCACGCAGTACAGCTCCCAGAGGCCGAGGAGTGCTGCGATCACAAGGAGGCCGCGGATCATCCTGATACGCCTAGGGCTGAGAGGATCGCCTCGCGCGCTGCGAGTACCTCGGGGGAGGTCCGCAGGCGGGGGACCGAACCAGCGAGTCGGACCTGGGCAACCAGAGTTGCGGGGCGGGGCGAGAGTACGACGACGCGGTCAGCCAGAACAGCCGCCTCCTCAACATCGTGCGTGACAAGCAGGACGGACCGGTCGCTCTCGCCAAGCGCGCTGGTGAGCCAGCGCGCAGCCTCGATTCTGCTGATTGCATCAAGCGCAGCGAAGGGTTCGTCAAGCGCCACAATCGGGCGCCCTGCGAGGAGCGTGCGGGCGAGTGCCAGTCGCTGCCTCATCCCACCGGAGAGCTCGTGCGGTCGAGCATCCTCAAACTCGGACATCCCGAGGCGCACAAGCCAGTCTCTGGCCCGCTCACGAGCGGCCGTCCTCGAGACCCCCTCCGCGCGAAGAGCGAGGGCGGCATTGTCCACAGCATTGGCCCACGGCATCAACAGTCCACGCTGTGGCATGAGTGCGATTGGAGGCGCTTGGACGGTTCCTGAGGTGGGGGTGAGTAGCCCACACGCCAACTCCAGGAGAGTGCTCTTGCCACACCCGTTCGGGCCCACTAGAGCGAGGGTCTCTCCTGGTTCGAGCTTCAGGCTGATCCGGTCGAGCACTGCCAGTGGCTGCGCACCCCGTCGCTGGCGGGTGAAGCTGACATCGGTCAGCTCAAGGGTGGAGACCACGGCCGTCAAGCTAACGCTGGGAAGCTCGTGGGGTGCCTGGACGCGTGAGGGCCTCCACAAAGTCGCTCAGATGCGCAGCCGTCCAGCATTCGTAAGCGATGCAGTACTCGGCGTAGGCGTTGATAACTGAGTCGCCGTAGTTCCAGTACAGCTTGGGCTCTGGGTTGAGCCAGAAGGTTCTGCCGGCCCGGGCGGCTACCTGGGCAAAGAGGTCCTCTCGGGCAGGACGGCCATTCGTTCGCGCATCGCCGAGGACGATCACTGTGGCCCTCGGGTGGAGCTCGGATTCAATCTGCGCGAGGAACTCTGACCAGACTCGCCCGTAGTCGGTGTAGCCGCTGACATCAGCCACTCCCGCATCGGTTGTGATTGCGCGCGAGATCTTCTTGAAGTCACGCTCCTTCTCAAACACTTCGGTCACTTCGCTGATCCGCTCGATGAAGACGAAGGAGCGCATCTTCCGGAACGAGTCATGCAGGGCATGCAGAACGGAAAGGAAGAAGACAGACGAGGACGTCACCGAGGTCGAGACATCACAGAGCACAAAGATCTCAGGGCGCTTTGGCCGCTTGGGCCGCTGTTTGAGTACGACAGGAACCCCGCCGGTTTGGAGTGAGGCGCGGACTGTCTTACGGACGTCAATGACGTTGCTTCGCTTCTGACCTCGAAGGAGTTGGCCATTGGTTGCCATCTTGCGGCGCAGCTGTGCAATCACCTTGTGGATTTCAGCGAGGTCTTGGGCCGGCCCCGTGGGCAAACCTCGTTCGAGGTCTCCCAAGGGTCGGGCTGGGGGAAGGCTTCGGGTGCGTTCGATTGTTTGCCGCTCCAGCTCACGACGAACCTCCTGCTCAAACAGCCGCAGCCTGTCCCGTGGAATGCCTGCAGCACGCGGATCTTCAGCAGGCAGTTCCGGTTGAGGTTCCGAGCGGAGCCCCAAGGCCCGGCGGATTCGCTGGACGTCAACCCCAACGACTCCACTACCACCCTGCGTCTGCCCGAATGCTGCAACTGCAAGCCTGGCCATGTCGCGCACGCTGCCGTCGGAGCCGTCACGCAACGCTTGAGCAATCTGCTGCTTGAGCTTCTCGATGTCAATCCGAGCGGCGTCCTCATCCCCAGGTTTGGAGCCAGCGATCGGCTCACCAAGGTCAAGCGCAGCCTGCTCGGCGGCCCGGAAGAAGAAGCGATCAAAAACGATGTCGAAGATTCGCCTGTCCTCCGGGGACTTCGCGAGGGTTGCGGAGAGAGCGCCGTGAACCGCGTCCCGATCGGCCCATGCCACATGCCCGATCGCAGCAGTCGCGTCAAGCAGTTCGGCAGTACCGACCGCCATCCCTTCGCCCCTCAGCTGATGGGTAAAGGCCAGCAGGTTCGCATCGAACCCAGTGCTGGAGTTCTTGTCAGCTGGCGGTTGCGGCATCGCCGCCGGCCAGCTTCATGCCAACCCGCTCGGCGACCGTTTCGAGGTCGCTGCGGTGCTTGATGATCACGCTCATAGTCTCAGCGAAGACCTTGGAGTCAATGCTGTCGGCGCCTAGGAGGAGCAGGGCGCGGGCCCAATCGATTGATTCAGCGATTGAGGGTGGCTTCTTGAGATCGAGTGCGCGGATCTCACCCACAAGTTCTACGAGCTTGGCCGACACGGTCGCTGAGAGCTCAGGCGCCTTGAGGCGGATGATTGCAAGCTCATGCTCGGCCTCTGGGTAGTCAATCCAGAGGTAGAGACAGCGACGCTTAAGGGCTTCAGTCAGCTCGCGCGAGTTGTTTGAGGTCAGCAGCACGACCGGGTGCGACTTGGATGTCATCGTGCCCAGCTCGGGGACTGAGACTTGGAAGTCGGAGAGAAGCTCGAGCAGCATGGCCTCGAACTCTTGGTCGGTCTTGTCGATTTCATCGACAAGCAGGACGACCGGCTCCTCGGAGGTGATTGCCTCAAGCAGTGGGCGTTCGAGCAGGAACTCCTCGCCAAAAATGTCGTCTTGGACCTTGTCCCACCCGGCTCCGTCGCTCTCGGCCTGAATGCGCAGCAGCTGTTTGCGGTAGTTCCATTCGTAGAGGGCCTTTGCTTCGTCGAGTCCTTCATAACACTGGAGGCGAATCAGGTCACGGTCAAGAACGCGAGAGAGAGACTTAGCAAGCTCGGTCTTGCCTACGCCAGCCGGTCCTTCTACAAGGACTGGCTTGCCAAGCTCAATAGCAAGCCATGCAACGAGGGCTGTCTGAGTGTCAGCCAGGTAGCCGTCAGCGGTCAGCTGTGCGGCGAGGTCTTCTGCTGTTTTTGGGCCTGCGGACACTGCGCCAGAATGACAGGTCCGGCCCGGCGAAGATCAGCGATCGGGCTTAGGACGCCGTCGGCGAGGGGAAGGCTGGTCGTCGAGTGGGATTGCAAGCTGCTCCAAGGTGGGGTCATCGCCCGGCTTGGGTGCCTTCGCGCCCGCTGCGGCAGTAGCCGGTCGGACAGGTGCCTCAATTCCTCCGAAGTGGATTTTGCGCTTGTCTTGATCGTCCACGGCAGTGGCTTCAGGAGGGGGCGTGGCAGTTGGGACCCTTGTCCTTCGGCGCTGCGGAGGCTCGGGGATATGCAGGGCGCGCATTCGGAGCCCAGCTCCAAGCACGGCAACTGCGGCTGCTATCGCCACGAGAACGCCCCACTTGATTCCAGTGTCCGCACCGACGTGCGTTGGTGGGTAGACCAGCACTCGTGTAACGAGGAGCAGAAGGCACCACCCGCCGCCCAGCGCGATGATAGAGCCGTCCCCGCCCGGGAGGTGGAAGGCACGCTGTTCTCCTCGGGCGAACAGCATCACAAGGATCGCGCAGCAGACGAGGAGTACTGAGGCTTCAACGAAGGTGAACGCTGCCAAGCCGCTGACCGTGAGCGTCTGGGGCTGTCCTGCCCGGTCAAACTGTGTCTGTTGGAACCATGGGAGTAGGAGCGTGGCGAGGAGTAGGGCGGAGGCAGCGCCGGCCAACCGCTGATTTGAGCTCAGGCCTCCCCACGAGTTGCCTGCACGGCGGAAGCCGTTGATGACTGATGCTCCGACCCTGTTGAGGAGAGGGTCCTTTTGTTCGCTCTCAGCCACGGCTGGCCGCGCGGAGCTCTTTGAGAAGCAGCTTGGCGTCGGCGTCGCTTACTTCGCGGATTTGGCCTTGGAAGGCGAGCTTCCAGTGGTCTACTGGCCATTTAAGGATGTGCTGCATCTTGTCCTTCAGCTTCTCGGCAGGGACATGGCTTTCGGGATCAATTTCAACCTCTGGCTCGGTCGGGAAGCGCCACGGGTATGGGTCTGGGTTTCCCGGCTTGCCAGGCCAGATCTTCTTTCTGTCCTCGTACATCTCGCCTGTGACCGTGATCGACCCTCCGAAGGTCATCTCTTTTGTCAGGTAGAGAACAATCCTGTCACCCGGCTCTATCCGCTCTGCGCGTTTGCGGTTTCGCTCCTTGAGGCCGATGACGGTGAACCCGGTCTCCCGCGTGGCGGTGTGGTTGTCCGGGGAGGACGTCAGGACCCATGTTGTTGCTTTTGGCATCTGGGTTTTTAGTCTACGACGCTGGGGCGCTGTCTTCGAACGACTCGCCATCGACGGCGGTATCTGGCCTTTCCAAATACCAGTCAATCAGCGCCCGGAGGGCCATCAGCGCCTCGCGGGTGGATCCTTCCAAACGGGATCGCAGCTCTTGGGGCACCGTGTCGCCGAGCAACCTGAAGAAGTCAGCCATCGCTCCGAAATCCGCGCTGTCCCATGGGTCTTCAGGACCTTCGTCTGTGGGCTGCTGACGCCCAACCGTGCCCGATGCGGCCGCGTCTGCCCGTGATGCGACTGCGGAGGCCGTGTCACGCAGGCGGGTTGCGAGCGTCATCAGGGCTGCCAAGGCTTCGGAGTCTCTGGGTTCGGGCATGGTCGAACGGTAGAACGGTTAGCGGTGGACTGCTTGGACGCTGCCGGTCACGGTGACGGAGTGCCCCGCATAATCGACCGCACGCACACGCACTCTGAGCGTGCCGGGGACGTGAGGGATCGGGACGCTCTCCAAGCGGTGGTAGCCGGGAGTCCAATCAGCGCTGAACGACTTCAGAAATCTGTGACCAACACTGACAGTGATGGACACCGCCGCAGGCTTGGAGATCCAGATGCTCATGTCCGATGGCTTGCCGGTTGCGACACGGTGGGTTCGAACAGCAATCCGTGGTGGTGCGACAGGGAAGCGATCGAGGCGGGCCTTCGATCTGCAGTAGATGGACTGGAGCGTCCGCTGGCAGAGCTCATCAAGGAAACCAGCGGTGAGCGACTGATAACTAGTTGTCGACCAGACTCCCGGGCTGTAGTAGGACCAGCCGCTCCTTAAGTAGCCCGGAACGGCTGCCCGGGCTACTGGCTCTGCGGCATTGAACAGCTCGCTGGCGCTGCTGTTGCTGCCCCGGACTGCCATCTCATTGAGGCCAACCAGTGTCTGGAGGAACCCGTTGAGGATTCTCCCCGAGGAGTCAAACGAATACATCGCGTACCACGGGCCTCTTGCGGTAGCCACGCGCACGCCGCTCGGGGTGGGCTTCCTGAAGATCGCCAGAGCCGACTTCGCTGCATTCAAGTACTTGCGGTCACTCAGAAGCTCGGCTCCGCGTGTCATCGCCTGGATCCCAGTCGACTGGGACATTGAGCTCGTCCACGGTGGTGATCCACCATCCCAGCTGAAGGCGTATTCCCAAGCGGATCCGCCGGCGCGGTTTGCCTTCAGGGCGAGCATTTCATCGAGCAGGGTGCGCAAGTGCCCGGGGAGGTTGGCGCGCCAGAGACCATTGGCCACGCCAAATGTGGCCAGAACTTGGAGTTGTAAGCCCTGGCCGGGGTAGTACTGCCAGACAATGTCGCTTGTGCCGAAGGTGACTCGCTGGTGGTAGGACGGGGTCCTTCCGTGAGAGAAGAACTCAGTGTTCCGCTTAGCCGTAAGCATCAGCAGTGGCAGTCGACTGGGTGTTAGGGCCTTGCGGTTTGTGATGGCGGCGATCTCAGCGATCACATTCTCAAGCTCAGCCCCTGGAGTGCCGTGCAGCCTGCGGCGGGTTCTCACAGCAGCCGTCCAAGTCGCTGTCGCGTCGGACGCTAGGAGGCTGGTGATTGTGTGGGCAGCCAACATCCTGCGGATTGAGTAGCCGACAACGCTTGAGTTGGCAGCCTGCCCGCGGCTGGCTGCCGTCGCCCTCGACGGTCCCTCGAAGGTTGGTAGGTCTTCGGGCAGGGAGTCGCTGACGGCTGTGATTCGGCCGTCTACTCCCGTGTGGAGGAGTGGTGGTCGCGACGCCTCGGCCCCAGATGCTGTGATCAGCGCCAACAGGGCCAGAGGAACCGCAAGTACCGTCAAGGCACCGCGGAACATGGCTCAATCTTAGGGGGTCGCTGCTAGCCTCGAGCCAGGTGCAGGAGCCCCCTCAGAAGAAGACCATTGGCCGTTGGCTGACTCTGCTTGCTTTAACAGGCGTAATTCTTGGCGCCACGGCATGGGTTGTCTTCGCTTCTGACAAGCCGTCGGAGGACCCAACGACCGTCCTACGCCAGACATTTGACGAGCCGCACAAGTATTCCTCTGGCGTTCTGGACGCCGCCATCAACCTTGACGGGGCAGGCCTCACAGGCGACAGCGGGAAGCTGGCGATCACCCTGCAAGGACCGTTCTCCAGCAATGGGAAGGGGACGGTGCCTACTTTCAAGATGGCTACGGGCCTTGGGCTTGGGTCGCGGAGCGTGAAGATTGAGTTCACCAGCGATGGGAAGGCTGGTTGGCTTGGCCTGGCTGGTCTCAACTACAAGCTTCCCGACACGATCTGGTCGTCCTTCAGCAAGTCCTACCTAGGGGATGGCTCAAAGGCATCCTCGTCGCTGCTAGACCGTGTGGGCTTTCGGCCTCAGGATTGGCTCAAGAATCCTGAGACCATTGGCTACGAAGACATTGGTGGGACGCAGACAGTGCATGTCCGCGCCGGTGTCGATGGTGGCAAGCTGGTTGGTGACTTCGGTTCGCTGCTCGGTGCCGCAGGCGCCGTCGGTGGTGGCCTAGTCGACGTTCCGACGATCACCGCTGAGGTGCAGAAGAAGATCACCGACGCGGTTAAGAAGGCGGAGATCAACGTCTGGTCAGGCAAGGCGGATCACGCCCTCCGCAAGATCGAGGTGACGGTCGAGGTTGCAGCCGTGGACGGGCAGCGCCCGACCACCCTTAGCTTCATGGCGACCATCACAGAGCTGAATCAGCCACAGACGATCGAGACCCCAAAGACAGCTAGGCCTTTTGACGAACTGTCGGCTTTGATTGGGGCGGTGACAGGAGTAGTCACCAAGGGGGCGAAAGGGGTTGGGAATGCCGCTAAGCGCTTTGAGGCGTGTGTTGCAGCAGCTAAGAATCTTGATGAGGCCAAGAAGTGTTCCAAGGAGCTAACTAAATGAATCTGGATGACGACGCAACCGAAGTTCTGCCCGGGGGACTGCTTCCGAAGCTGCTGGTCCCCTTGGTGTTGCTGATACCAACAGCGGTTGTCTTGAATCAGATCAACGGATCACAGCTGCTGATCTTCCTGGCGGCGGCGCTGGCGCTCATTCCGTGTTCGGCCGTGATGGGCCGTGCGACGGAACACCTTGCCGCTCGTTCAGGCCCAGGTGTTGGTGGGCTGATGAATGTGACCTTTGGAAACGGCCCAGAGCTGATCATTGCTCTGGTTGCGCTCGATAGTGGACTCCACGAGCTCGTCAAGGCATCACTGGTTGGCTCGGTGCTCGGAAACGTACTTCTGGTGCTCGGTGCGTCAATGCTTGCCGGTGGGCTGCGTAAGCAGAACAGGGCCGGAGAGCAGACCTTCAACCGAACAGGCGCTAGCGCCCAGTCGGGAATGCTCCTGCTGGCCGTTGTGGCCCTGACGATGCCTGCTCTTTGGGAGCTTGTTCATCCGAACGGACAGCCGTTGCCGATCGTTGGGCAGTCTGATGTCAACTTTGGCAGCGGGAAGGTCGAACAGCTCAGCATCGTCATTGCCGTCGTGCTGATCCTCACCTACGTTGCCGGCCTCGTCTTCTCGCTGGTAACGCACAAAGACATCTTCAACCCAGCGCAGGGAAAGGTCACCGGAACCTGGAAGCTAGGGAAGTCCATCCTGCTACTGGCCGCTTCGGGAGTACTCGTGGCTTGGATGAGCGAGATCCTCGTCGGGTCGGTCGATGATGCTGCCCGCGCGCTTGGAGCATCCGAGTTCTTCATCGGCGTGGTCGTTGTGGCGATCGTCGGTAATGCTGCTGAGCACTGGGTTGCTGTCGCCGTCGCGTCGAAGGACAAGATGAGCCTTGCGATCAACATCTCCGTTGGCTCAGCTGCTCAGATCGCTCTCTTTGTAGCCCCAGTGGTGGCCTTGGCGTCAGTTGTCATCGGGCCGCACCCGATGGCCCTCGTCTTCAACGGCTATGAACTCACGGCCCTGCTGCTTGGTGCGATCGTGACCGGATTCGTGACCGCCCGAGGCCGCTCAACCTGGTTTGAGGGGATGCAGCTGTTGATGCTTTACGTCGTGTTCGGCGTCACCTTCTGGTTCGCCTGACGCAAGTAGGTTGGTGACGGTTGGCGCCCGAGCGCTGGTTGGGGATTGAGCCGTCCGCCCTGAGCCGCTAACCTTTGGGCTCAGTTCGTTGACTCACGAGTCAATATTCTTGGCGCCCGGGCCGGTCCCGTCGCCCCAACCCCGGAGGTAGACGGAAAATGGTCGATTTCACACTTACAGATGAGCAGCGTGCACTGCGCGAGATGGCTCATGATTTTGCCGAGAAGGAAATGCGCCCAGTCGCACACCTTCACGACAAGGACGGCAGCTGGCCCAAGGAAGTCTTGAAGAAGGCTTGGGAAGTTGGCCTGATGAACAGCCACCTCCCAGAGGAGTACGGCGGCCCAGGCGCTTCCTACTTCGAAGGAACTTTGATTGAGGAAGAGATGGGCTGGGGCTGCTCAGGCATCGGCACATCACTCTCCTGCAACGGCCTTGCTGCAGCGCCGGTAATGCTCGGCGGCAGCGAAGCAACCAAGAAGGAGTACCTGACCCGCCTCGGTGAGGGTGGACTCCTTGCATCGTTCTGCCTGACAGAGCCAGGAGCCGGCTCCGACGTGGCAAGCATGCGCACTACTGCCACCAAGAAGGGTGACAAGTACGTCATCAACGGTCAGAAGTGCTTCATCACCAACGGTGAGTACGCAGATTGGTACACCGTCTACGCCAAGACCGACAAGGACGCTGGCCACCGTGGCATTTCAGCATTCGTTGTCCCTCGCGACGCAGGTGTGGTTGTTGACAAGAAGGAAGACAAGATGGGTCAGCGGGCATCAAACACCGCAACCGTCTCCTTCAATGAGGTTGAGATCCCAGCCGAGAATCTTCTCGGTGAGGAGAACGGCGGCTTCAAGCTGGCAATGATGACGCTCGATCGCACCCGTCCAGGCGTTGCAGCCATGGCCGTTGGCATCGCACGTTCAGCAATGGAGCACGCCATTGAGTACTCCAAGGAGCGCGTCCAGTTCGGCGTGCCGATTGCAGCCCATCAGGCAATCCAGTTCATGATCGCCGACATGGCAACCAAGGTTCACCTTGCGCGCTTGGGCACTTGGCAGTCAGCAGTCCTCCTCGACCAGGGAGCACGCAACACGATCGAGTCATCCCATGCCAAGCGCTTCGCCGCTGATACGGCAATGGAAGTCGCCACGGACGCGGTTCAGGTCTACGGCGGTTACGGCTTCATCAAGGAGTACCCGGTAGAGAAGATCATGCGTGACGCCAAGATCATGCAGCTCTACGAAGGCACATCCCAGATTCAGCGCCTCGTTATCGCCAAGGAGACTCTTCTCCCACGGCGTGCCGAGGAAGCAGCACCTGCAACGGCCTAGCGGCTCGAGCAAGACATTCAGTAGGGCTCACGGCCCCGGGTGAGAACCCGGGGCCGTCGTGCGTTCAGGCTGAGTGCGATGATCTTCACGTGCCTCAACGCCCAGCAGATGCCCGCCGCGCGGCAGCCGACGCTGTCGGCTCCACTCCTGTGGACGACACCGGAGCCGGAGGCAAGGGGACCAAGGCTGGGCCTGGAGGCTCGGACCCGTTGGTGGGTGAGCTTCGGCGCGCCGGTCTGCTCTCTCTACTCGTCCTGCACGAGGTGTCCGCCGGTCCGTCATATGGCAACCAACTGATTGACCGCGTGGGTGAGCTAACGGGCGGCGTAGTAGCCGCAAATCCCAACACGATGTACCCACTGCTCCGCAGCCTTGAGGCCGGGGGACTGCTGGAAGGGTCGTGGGAGCATCCGGAGCGGCGCTCACGGCGGTTCTATGCGATCACTGACACAGGTCGCATTGAGCGCGATCGCCTTGCGGCCGAGCTCAGCCCAAGACTTGATTCATTAGCTGTTGCGATCGAGCGGATCCGCAAGGAAGTGCTCGGACAGTGACAAGCTCGCTGGCCGAGCTTGCCGAATGGATTGTCGACGCTGACTCCGTTGCCGTCCTTACCGGAGCCGGGATCTCGACTCCATCGGGCATCCCGGACTTCCGAACACCTGGGACAGGGATGTGGGCCAATGTGGACCCGATGGCCGTTGCTCATGTTGATGTGCTCCAGAACCAGCCAGAGACATTTTGGAGTTTCTACGCTGAGCGATTTGCGAGCCTTGAAGGAATCCGCCCCAATCGGGCACACCAGATCCTCGTGGAGCTTGAAGCGCGTGGGCATGTGGAGGGAGTGATCACGCAGAACGTTGACCGCCTCCACGCAGCAGCGGGCACACAAGAACTGATCGAACTACACGGGTCCATTGAGACCTCTTACTGCGTGGAATGTCGCGCGCCAAGCAGTCTGGGTGAAGTGCGGCAGCTCGCAGCGATGTCTGTTGACGGAGTGCCTCGCTGCTTCTGCGGCTCGATGATTCGCCCGGGCGTGGTTCTATTCGGCGAGATGCTCCCTGAGGAGCCAATGCTTAAAGCCTCGGGCTTGGCTGTTGGCGCGGACCTGATCATCTGCATTGGTAGTTCGCTCGAGGTGCAGCCTGCCGCCGGTCTGCCGAAGCTGACTAGGGCAACACGGGGGCGCATCGCGATCCTCACCCAAGGTGAAACTCCCCTCGACGAGGATGCTGACTTTCGGTCGAGCGGGGATGTGGTTCGCGAGCTGGAAGGGCTGCTCGCGGAAGTTGACCGACTTGCGCCCGTCTCAGGCCCGTAGCGCTTGCCGCTGAGCGGTCTCTAAGCGCGCAAGGGCCGTCGCAACTACTTCCTCGCCCTCTGGGTCCAGATCGCCTGCGCGGGCGGCCTCAGCTGCCGCGGCCACAGCAACAGCGTGAGCGACCAAAGACTCAAGAGATTCCGGTGGGATTGACCCGACCAGTTCCGTCCGCGCCGTATTGATAGCCGCCTCAAGTTGAATTGCAGCCTCTCGGATGCGCCCCGAGTCGAGATCCCGTCTTGCCCGAAGCGTGATCAGGGACGAGATGGGAATGGCTATGCGGCCGCCCAGTAAGGCTGAGAAGCTCTCCTCATTGGGTTGCGCGGCGCGGCGTCTACGGCGACTAGGGGCGCTCAATGGCACCTCAAGGACCTCTGACCAGCCGCTGTCGGCGACCTCAACCCCAGATCCAAAGCCGGTGCGGATCCCAACGGGGGATGGCAGCTCAATCGCGCCTGGAGCCAACGGGGATGCAAGTGCTGCGAGAGTCAGGGCGCGCTGAACAACTGCGGTGGCGCCCGCCACAGCAGTTGGGGGTGTGTCAGAGAGCTCAGACACTGTGTCGATCACTGTGACTCGGGTGATCTGCAGCTCGGCCGGGTCGGGAGCTTGCTCAACCTTCTTGCGCCTCAGCTTTGCGGGAGCGGCAAGCTGATCAACAATCAGGACATGTGACGGGATCGATGCGTCGGCGTCGCGAACAACCCAGCGCCCTTCCGGCAGTCCAAGCGGACCTGCGAAGTCAAACTGGACGAATCCGAACTTCCGCTGCGGGCTTGAATCAGCCGCGGCCGCTGCTCCGCGTCGCGAACCTTGAGGTACCGCTGGTCACGCTTGGGTTTGCAACGCTGCGAAGTCGACCAATCAGTGTTGACCACTGCTGTGAGTTGATCTCCTTGCCAGAGGTTGTCAGCAACCCGGTGCTGCCATCGGGGTGGAAGCCAATGTGAATGTGGTCGTCATGGTCAGCGAGGGCAAGCGTGTTGTCAGTACCGGAGTACTGCATCAGCGTGATGATCTGGTGTGGGTGCATGGCGCCTTGGAGGGCAAGTAGGAGCCGGACGGCACGGTCAGTGATCGAGCCGCTGCCTTGATGGCCGAGGATCGGCGTCCCGTTGATCGCAGCTACATCAACAGCCGCCCCAGCGGAGTGCTCTGAAACATGTCCAGACTTAGCTAGGTAAGGATGGCCGCAGTGGAGTGAGCTAACAGTGGGGTTCATCCCATTGTCAGCGAGGTACTCAAGTGTGGCCAGGACGCGGCGGTCAACACCACCAGCTTCAATGTCGGCGCGACCGCAGTCGTAGATCGTGATGCGCGGATCGGAGAGGATCTTATGCCCGAGGGCAGTCTTGCCCATCAGCAGTACCTGTCCGATGGTGGGGGAGCCTGAGCGAAGCGCGGCAAAGTGGAGTCCGGCGCCTCCGTTTGTGCTCGCGGCCAGAAGCTTCCAGCCGGCGAGGATCGGCGTTGGGTCGATCTCAGGCGCGTTCTTGCCTGCGGGGCGGATTCCGAAGTTGATTGAGCCACTGTCTGAATCAGCTGGGGTGCTGACGCGACCGATGATGGTGCCGCCAATGACAGTTGACCCAACCTTCAGGGATCTGATGGCGGCCTCTCGACGGGGAATGTTGACCGGGACTGTGAACCAATCGGCAAGGTTGGCGGGGCCGGCTGCCTCAGCGAGTTGCTGTTCCCCGCCTGCCTTGTAGGCCTTTGGACGGGATGGATTGGCGAAGAGGCGCCTGCGGTCATCCGCCGCTCCCAAGATGGATGCTGTCCCAGCTGTTGCTTCTCCGCTCGCACTTGGCTCACCGTGGAGGCTGAGACGGAGCTCCTTGGAGAGCTGCCTAGGAGTGACGGCAATCTCTTTCCGCGTTACGTAGCGGCGCGAGATGGTTCCTAGCCCGGAGTAGGTGAATGTGTTGCCGTATGCGTCTCGCAAGATGATGTACCGGCCGACCTTGGCGGAGGTTCCGATCTTGATGATCTTCCCGTCGGCGGCTGCCACGACGGCTGCGCCAGAGTTGCCTGTGATGTGGACGGAGGTAGCTGGGCCAGTGCTTGCGGTGGTTGCCCTTGAGCTGACAGTGCCGTCAACCGGGTACATGGCCTCTGCGAGTGCGGTCAGTGAACCAACGAGCTGGTCGGGGAGTCCGGCGAGCATCCGTGCGCGGTGAATAACGTCATTGACGTACCAGCCAGCGTGGTTGTAGGCGAAGATTGAGGCCTTGATGTCCGATGCGCCGCCAGACGCCTTTAGGTATTTTGCTGCCGCGAAGATTGCGTCCGCAGGGTTATAAGGGTCGGCTTTACCGTCGCCGCTGGCGTCGACTCCGTATGTCTTCCATGTTGCTGGCATGAACTGCATCCAGCCGACGGCCCCAGCCGATGAGGTCGAGAGGTTGCGGCCGTAATCGGTCTCAACGGAGTTGATCGCAGCGAGGACCTGCCATGGAATCCCGTATTCGATCCCTGCTGCCTGGTAGATCGGAAGGAGGAAGGGCGGGATGCTGAACTGGGAGATCAACTCTCCCGGGGTTCCGAGTGGGGTGAGGCCAGGGAGGCCAATTGTGACGGCCGGTGCTTTCCGTTTAGCGTGCTTGGGCTTCGGCTTGGGGGTCTTGGCCGCGGGCTTGTGTGGCTTGGGCTTGGGCTTAGGCTTCGGCTTGGGCTTTGGAGCAGGGGTTACATCGGTGATTGAAACGATCTCGTCAGTGATCGCGAATTTCGTGGCAAGTGAGAGAGCGTCAATAGGCTCGGTGTCATTAACGGTCACGAAGCGCGTGATCTGCTCGCCTGAAGTGCCCGTGAGGATGATCTTGATGTTGCGATCAGCGACGGCCGGAACCGCGAGCATCAAGGTGACCATCATCACGGTCCCGAGGGTCACTGCGGCGGCTTTTAGTTTCCTGTTTGAGGTGTTCTTCACTTGGTGTGCAACTTCTCCCGGACAACCCCTGTCGGATTGTCCACATAGAGCAAGGTACCAAGTCCGAAGTGCTTAGGCCGTCAGTTGGGACGGGAAGAAACATGGCGTTAACAACCTCGGTCACGGCAGCGGGCTTGCCCGTGGCTGAGCTATCGTCGGGTGTGCCCGAATCGGGGCGCCAGAACAAATCGAGTGGGAGCCAGATCAAAGATGAGCGAAGAGACGACTGACGAAGGCATTCGGGAGCGGATTCAGCGCTCCGGCGAGGAAGCAATTGGGAAGGTCGTAGGCGACCTGCTCGAAAACCCTGTTTTCACTGGCGCTCTAGGCAGAGCCTTTGAAGCCCGTGAAAGGGCTAGTCAGGCGCAGGAGGCAGCCATGGGGGCGCTGAACTTGCCCTCGGCGGCAGATCTCTCCCGGCTGACGCGCCGAGTTCGCTCGGTGGGACAGCGTTTGGAAGGGGTTGAGGATGCCCTTGATCGCCTTGAGTCGCTGCTGGGCACTGACGGCCTTGGGGGCATAGAGGATCGCCTCGCGTCGATCGAAGGTGCTGTTGCTGGCCTTCAGCCAACAAAGGCGGTTGCTACTAAGCCGAAGACAGCTGCCAAGAAGCCGGCCGCTAAGGCAAAGCCTGCTGCGAAGAAGCGCTGAGTAGGTCCCTCAGGGTTGGAGGAGGCGTGTCGCGGTGCTCCCCGCGACACAGACCGCCTCGTTGAGGTCATTCTCGGCCAGAGGGTTCGTCTCGCCGCCGGTGATTACCAGCAGTGAGACTGCGGGGATGCCCTCGCTCTCGCAGAGCGCGTAGAGAGCGGCTGTGGACATGTCGATCGCGTCACTGGCGTGTTCGTCAGCCCAACTTGGGGGTGTTTGCGGCAAGTCGCATGAGAGGACGCGCCCCAATGCCGCGCTGTCGCTGAGGTCAGCCACGGCGCTCGCCACAAGGCCCGGATCAGCAGCCACGACGTGTACCCCAGCAGTGAGGGATCTGCTGGTGCCATCTGAAGCGACAGCATCGCGGGCAATCAAGATTCCGCCTGGAGCGGGGCAGGACGAGGTCGCGGCAGCAGCCGTGCCAACCCGGACGAATGATTTGACGCCGAGTTCGATCAGGTCTGTTACGACCGCGGCCAAGCTCGGACCGCCCATCCCGGTGCCCTGGATCAGTAGATCTCCGTTCCCTGACGCCGTGGGCCCGCTGTAGCCCCAAAGGCCCCTGTGGTGGTTGAACATTGGGGCGGGCGCCACAAGTAGCTGTTGGGCTAGGAGAAGGGCCCTTCCGGGATCGCCGACGAGGATGGCCTGCTCGCAAGGCGGAGCGGTCGGACGGAGAATTCTAGGCAAAATGGCCACACGGCGAGGATAGGGGTACGCTTGTCGCCTATGGCACGACCACAAAACTCACGTGAAGCAGCAGATGCATTGCGCACCGCAGTTGACCGAACAGTCCAAGCGACTGTTGGTCAGGCGAGCGCCTCCCGCGAACGCGCGCAGGACCTTGTAGAAGAGGTCTCGCAAGTAGCCGGCAAGCTGAGGGACACACTTGATGACCTCCGCGTTGCCTCCCGGGAGGATGTGCGTGAAGTTGAAGAACGTCTCTCCGACATTGAGAAGCGGCTAACTGCCTTGGAGAAGCCGGCCACCAAGGCCGCTTCCAAGCCTGCCGTCAAGAAGTCAAAGGCCGCCCCCCGCAAGAGCGGGAAGTGAGGTCAGCCGTGGCTGAAGGTGGCCACGGAGTTGTTGAGGCGGCCAGGGGTAGCGGTCTACTCCCCCCGGGTGGCCCAGTTGTCGTGCTCCTGTCCGGTGGACCTGACTCGGTTTGCCTAACGGATGTAGCCGCACGGTTGGCGGGGGCCAGGTCGGTGACGGCACTTCACATCGACCATGGTCTTCGGCCCGGGGAAGCTGACACTGCGATCTGCGTGGAAGTCTGTGCAGTGATTGGAGTTGAGCTTGAGGTTCGGACTCTGGACGCCAACTCGGCGCGGGGCAACATTCAAGGTTGGGCCCGCGAGAACAGATATGCGATTGCCGCTGAGATGGCAACTGAGCTCGGGGCGACCATTGCCGCAGGGCATACAGCCAGTGACCAGGCTGAGACGGTGCTCTACCGCCTGGCTGCCGCTCCTGGTCGCCGAGCACTACTGGGAATGACGCCACGCTCAGGCAAACTGGTTAGGCCCTTGCTCGGGGTGGAACGCGCGTCGACGGTCGAGTACTGCCTTTCGCGCGGGTTCATCACCGCTGACGACCCATCTAACTCAAGTCCCGCGTTTGCGCGCAACCGAGTCCGAGCGGGACTGGTCGGGGCGCTCAAGGAGATTCACCCGGCCGCCGAGGCCAACGTTGTCGCAACCGCCGAGATCCTTAGAGACGAAGCGGCTGTCCTTGATGAGCTAGTAGACGGTCTCATCGATGGAACCGCGCCCAACAGATCAATTCCACTGGCAAGGCTGCGCGAGCAGCCACCAGCGCTCCGGCGGCTGACAGTCCAGCGCCTAGCTGACGAAGCTGCCGGCCGGCTTGCCCCGGGCGTGGCCCGCAGGGCAGATGACATTGCCAAGTTGAGTGATCAGGGAGTCGCAATGCTTGATGTTCCAGGTGGCGTTAGGGCAGTCGTTGAGCGCGGAGTCCTCCGGTTCATCCCTCGCGCCCCCCTTGGCAGTTAGGCTGCCGCCCATGTCCAACCCAGAGCAGATCGGCGAGATCCTCGTCCAACCGGACGAACTCAATAATCGTGTCAAGGAGCTGGCGGCTGAGATCAGCCGCGACTACGCCGACCTAGATCAGGGTCTGCTGTTGATCGGGGTCCTCAAGGGCGCCCTCTTCTTCATCGCTGACTTGATGCGCGCAATTGAGGTTCCTTGTGAGGTTGACTTCATGGCCGTCTCCTCATATGGGTCGGCAACGCAGTCCTCTGGCGTTGTCAGGATCATCAAGGACCTTGACGCTCCGCTTGAAGGGCGCGACGTCTTGATCATCGAAGACATCGTCGACTCGGGCTTGACACTCCAGTATCTGATCCGGAACCTGCGGGCCCGGAGTCCAAAGAGCCTTGAGGTCTGCACCTTGCTCTCCAAGCCGATCCGCAGGCCTGAGGCGGCGGATGTTAAGTATGTGGGCTTTGAGATTCCCGACCGGTTTGTTATTGGTTTCGGCCTAGACCATCAGGAACGCCACCGCAATCTGCCCTATGTCGCGGCACTCGAGCCGAAAGCCACCTGATTCACGCTGCTGCCGGGCAGAACCCGGCACGCATGAGAGGCAGCCAGAAGCGCTTTCCGCTGCTACTCTGGCGACTATCAGCCGATTCGCCGACATCCGGTGAGGCCTGAGGGGAAAATCAACAGAATGAGCCGTTTTTTCAAAGGAGCAGCGTTTCCGATCCTCGTGGTCGTCATTCTCGCGTTCTTTGCCCAGAAGCTGATCAGCCCAGGGACGAAGGCCCCTAAGTACACGTACTCCAATCTTCAGACCGACATCCAAGGCGGCAAGGTTAAGAGCGCGGACCTCAAGACCAAGGACAGCACGGTCACGGTCAAACTCACTGACGGTAAGACTCACGAGACAGGTTGGAACCCTGCTGACCCGCAACTTCAGACCCAACTCCAGAACGCCAAGGTCTCATTCGACGTCCAAGGCCGCAAGACCAACGGCTGGATCTCGCTGCTTACCTACGTCCTGCCTTTCGTGATCTTCATCGGGTTCTGGATCTTCCTGATGAACCAGGTTCAGGGGGGCGGTTCGAAGGTCATGTCATTTGGCAAGTCCAAGGCCAAGCGGATGAGCCTAGATGCCCCGAAGATCACATTCCGTGATGTAGCAGGCGTTGATGAGGCAGTCGAGGAACTTCATGAGATCAAGGAGTTCTTGGAGAACCCGAAGAAGTTTCAAGCGCTTGGCGCACGGATTCCCAAGGGAGTGCTGCTCTACGGCCCTCCCGGCACTGGCAAGACCCTCCTTGCTCGTGCGGTAGCCGGAGAGGCTGGGGTTCCGTTCTTCTCAATCTCAGGCTCTGACTTTGTTGAGATGTTTGTCGGTGTCGGCGCCAGCCGGGTGAGGGATCTCTTCGAGCAGGCCAAGCAGCACAACCCCTGCATCATCTTCATGGACGAGATCGACGCCGTCGGTCGTCACCGCGGAGCAGGCATGGGTGGCGGGCACGATGAGCGTGAGCAGACGCTGAACCAGCTTCTGGTCGAGATGGACGGCTTTGAGATGAAGGACAACGTGATCCTGATTGCAGCCACAAACCGCCCAGACATTCTTGACCCAGCGCTCCTGCGCCCGGGTCGCTTCGATCGTCAAATTGTTGTTGACCGGCCAGATCGCAAGGGCCGCGCCAAAATCCTTGAAGTTCACACGCGTGGCAAGCCTCTAGCCCGCGAGATCGATGTCGATGTGCTCGCAGGGCAGACACCAGGTTTCACCGGTGCCGATCTGGCAAACCTCGTAAATGAGGCCGCTCTTCTCGCCGCACGGACAGGCAAGCGTGAGATCACACAGGTTGAGCTCGAGGAAGGAATCATGCGAGTGATTGCTGGCCCGGAGAAGAAGACACGGGTGATGGGAGAGAAGGAGAGGCTGATAACCGCCTACCACGAGATGGGCCATGCGATTGTCGGCCACGACCTAGAGCATGCTGATCCAGTGCACAAGATTTCGGTTATTAGCCGCGGCCAGGCGCTCGGCTACACAATCTCGATGCCAACCGAGGACAAGTTCCTCACCACCCGCGCCGAGCTTCTGGACACGATGGCGATGACACTCGGTGGTCGTGCAGCAGAGGAAATCGTCTTTGACGAGATCACCACTGGCGCCAGTAACGACCTTGAGAAGGTGACAAGCACTGCCAAGCAGATGGTGATGCGTTTTGGCATGAGCGAGAAGCTCGGCCCCCGGGTATTTGGGCACGACCAGTCACAGCCTTTCCTTGGACGCGAGTTCAGCGCCCAGGCCGACTACTCCGACGAGATCGCACGTGAGATCGACGATGAGATCCACCGCATTGTCGAGAGCGCACACCAGCGCGCCCGTGACATCTTGAGCGGCCGCAAGGAAGACCTTGAGCGCATCTCCCTGATTCTGCTTGAGCGCGAGACGATCGAGCGCGAGCAGTTTGAGGCACTCATGCAAGGCAAGCCTTCAAGCGAGGTCTTCCACGATGAACCAGAGCCAGCAGAGACAGAGCCTCCGGAGGCCCCGGGTGTTCCTGCCGTTGAGCCTGAGCGCCCACCCGGGACCGCACCGTTCCCTCGGCCTGGTCTCGCCGGTGGACCAACTGAGATGCGCGGACCTGACGAGACTCCTCCATCAGTCTGAGGGCAGGATGAGTCACACCAGTCGGCTCTCTCATGTCTGAGCCGATCAGAATCAACGGGTGGGTGTCAATCCCACGCTCTGAACTCTCCGTTCGGTTCTCGCGGTCTTCGGGTCCAGGCGGGCAAGGCGTCAATACCACTGATTCTCGCGTTGAGCTGACGTTCGATCTTGTTCACTCCCAATCGGTTAGTCAGCACTTCCGCGACAGGGCAATCCAGCGGCTTGGTAGCAAGCTAGTTGACGGCACGCTCACGGTTGTGGCCTCAGAGCACCGCTCCCAGAGGCAGAACCGTCAAGCGGCTGAGAAGCGCCTGGTTGAGACGCTCACCAAGGCATTTGCCCCGCCACCAGCTCCACGGCGTAAGACAAAGCCATCGCGGTCCTCGGTCCAAAAGCGGATCACTGCGAAGAAGCGGCGCGGTGAGACCAAGCGCCTTCGCGGCAACCCTGACGGTTGAGCCGTAGCATCGGCGGTGTGAGCGCCTTCGAGGTAATGGGAATTGTCAACGTCACGCCCGACTCCTTCTCGGATGGTGGGCAGTGGCTGGACCCTGAGAAGGCAGTAGCGCACGGCCTAGAGCTTGCGGAGCAGGGAGCGGCGATCCTTGACATTGGTGGGGAATCAACGCGTCCAGGCGCTGAGCCAGTTGATGCTGCTGAGGAGCTACGGCGTGTTCTGCCCGTAATCGAGGGCTTAGTGGCCGCACGGCCTGCGGGGATAAGAATTTCGATTGACACTGCCAAGGCTCAAGTGGCCTTACGGGCGCTTGAGGTCGGCGCTGACATGGTCAATGATGTGACTGGGCTGACTGGGGACCCGGACATGAAGGGCGTAGTTGCCGCAGCGGGCTGCGAGGTGTGTGTGATGCACATGCAGGGCGAGCCCCGCACGATGCAGACCAGTCCCACCTACGGCGATGTGGTCAGCGACATACGCGACTACCTTCAAGTTCAGGTTGAGGGTTTGGTAGCTGCAGG
Organism: Actinomycetota bacterium; assembly: GCA_009699865.1. Taxonomy (GTDB): domain Bacteria; phylum Actinomycetota; class Thermoleophilia; order Solirubrobacterales; family Solirubrobacteraceae; genus WLNJ01. Next base: position 1,541 of record WLNJ01000006.1, on the reverse strand, counting down.
GATTGAGTCTGGCAAGGTCTGGCTTGACCCCGGTATCGGCTTCGGGAAGACCACTGGTCACAACCTAGAACTGCTCAACAGACTTGATGAGATCGTGGCGCTGGGGCACCCCGTGCTGGTCGGCGCAAGTCGCAAGGCGTTTATCGGAACGGTGTCTGGGGCAGAGACCGGCGATCGCCTGCCGGGGAGCCTTGCGGCGATAGTGATCGCTCTGGAGCGCGGAGCGAGGATCTTCCGGGTGCATGATGTTGCGCAATCCGTTCAGGCTTTGGAGGTCGCGGCTGCTAGTTTGCTCGGCGAGTCATGGGAATCGCAGCAGACGACATGAACGGGGACCAAGTTGCCATTGAGATCTCAGGTCTCTCCGTCTACACGCACCACGGGGTGTCCGATGCGGAGCAGGAGGTTGGCCAAGTACTTGTGCTTGACCTTCGGATTGAATCCCCTTCGGTAGGGGCACTCCAGAGCGACGATGTGGCTGAGACCGTCGACTACGGGGCAGTCAGCCTGCGGGTGGCTGAGCTTGCCACCGCAAAGTCGTATCGGACACTTGAGGCCTTGATCTCGATGATTGCCGACACACTGATCGCCGAGTTTGCGATCAGCCTGATCTGGATCCGTGCCACAAAGCCGGAGCCACCGGTTCCACTCGCCATGGATGGCGTCTCTGTGGAACTGGTTCGCCAAGCACAGTGACCGACAGGCCAACCCGCGTCGGTTACCTCGGCTTCGGTTCCAACATGGGTGACCGTCGGGGGAACATGGAGGAAGGCATCCGACTTCTGAGGGAGCGCGGTGTTGAGGTTGAGGCTTCATCCTCAGTTTGGGAAACCGAGCCAGTTGGGGAGATCCTTGACCAGCCTGACTTCTTCAACGCCTGCGTGACCGTCAATACGGCCCTTGAGCCTGAGGATCTGCTCGACATTGTCAAGCAGATCGAACTTGATCTTGGCCGGGACCCCAATGGCCCACGGCACGGCCCGCGACCACTGGACATAGATGTCCTCCACCTTGGCGACCTTGTCTTCAGCTCAGAGCGGCTAGACATCCCTCACCGCGAGGTGTTGAGCCGACGCTTTGTGATGGCTCCGATGCTTGAGCTTGACCCCGATCTGGTTACTGCCAAAGGGGAGAGCGTCGCTCAGGCCTTCGCAATCCCAAGGGAGAACCAAGACGTCCGGGTTGCCGGACCGCCGCTCTTCTAAGAGGAGCTAGGAGAGCAGCGCGAGTTCGTCCGCCGGCAGAACGCCGGCGGGAACATCGCCTGAAGACTTAGGGAATACACGGTCGGCGATCGCCACGCTCGGACGGCCCTGGAGAACTTGATGAAAGTCGCCGATTGCTCCGAGCAGCTTGATTGAGGAGAGGATCTGAAGGTCTGCGGCGTTGGGGGAATCTCCACCGATGACGCCTTCAGTGATCAGCAGGTCAACGTGGTCAAGCAGGCCCTTGAGCGCCGCAAGGTCTGTCTTGGCGGTCTCTTCAGTGACGCCGTGAATCCTGCGTTCCATCCACACCATTGGTGTGGCAATGCTCATTGC